>CAZMTC010000115.1:2627-10543 GCA_964569105.1 uncultured Alphaproteobacteria bacterium
CGTGCGCGGAGCCGGCAAAGCACGCCACCAGGAGCGCGGCGGCGACGATGCCGGCCATGCGCCGGCGCGCCGCCCTCGGTCTCACGACAGGTGTCCCGCCGTGGCCACGCGAGCGCAATGCGTCCTCTCGCGGGCACCCTTCGCATCGGAACGCGCTGTCACCGCGACTGGCCGGCGAGCGCGCCGGTTCGCGCGTCGTCCGGATCGTCTTCGTACCATGTCAGGTCCTTGTAATCGAAACCGGCGGCAAGCGTCGGCTTGACCACCTCGAAATACGGCGACAAGTCGAAGTCGCGGGGCGCGAACAGGCTGTGATGACGGATGTGCAAGATCTCGCTCACCTTCGGGTCGGCGGCGGCGCGGCGTTCCTCGACGTTCGGCAGGATCGGGTACCGGACCGATTGGAAGGCCTGTGCGATCACCGACGAACAGATCGCCCGCGTCGGGTCGCCGCTGCCCAGCGCCAGCATCCGGCGCCGAAGGCGGGAGGGTACCGGCGGGGTGGGCAGCAGGTAGCGCATCAGGTCGACGACGTTCTTGAGGTCGTACCGCATTCCGATTCGCGCGATCATGAAGCGCACCACGCGGTCCCGATCGTCGTCCGTCAGCCCCACCGGACGACAGATTCGCGTGTTGAAGTTCCGATATTTTGCGATCGGTACGCCGATCACGCCCTGTTTCAGGTCGGCCTCGATGAGCACCCTGGCGTCGGGAGTGTCGGCGTCCGAATCCAACGCGTCGCCGACATAGAGAGCGGCGTGCGACCATGTAGACTGGGTCAGATACTTGATCGCCGTGCTGATCCGCTTGTCGCCCTCGACCAGCAGAATGTCGCCGGGGCGCAGACAACTGCGCAGCCGGCCGATCGGCGTTACCGAGAATTGACGGTAGTCGCCTGCCGGACGATCCAGGTAGACGGCGAGTGCCTCGCCGAGTCTTCGCGCGATCCAGTCGAGCATGAACGCGCTCCGCAATACTTCGCCAGCCGAGCGCCGCGCCCGCGGTCGGCATCGCCCGCTTGCGCCGGGCGGCAACAGACTTACTTCATCGGAAATACGTAGACTTTCCGACCGGCGGCGCCACTTCACAATGGCGCGAGAATGCCGTGTGTACGCTCGGCCGGACAATACTCCGCGACCGCCCGGCGCCGTGGCAAGGCCCGAGGACGTGCTTCAGACCGCCCAGACCATGCTCAGCGCCGCATAAGCGGCCAGCGTCACCAGCACGACCGCCAGCAAGTTCACCACGAACCCGGCGCGCGCCATTTCCGGAATGGTGACGCGGCCCGAGCCGAAGACGATGGCATTCGGCGGCGTGGCGACAGGCAGCATGAAGGCACAGCTCGCCGAAAGGGCCACAGGAAGTGCGAGATAGAGCGGGTCGAGCCCCAGGCTGAGCGCTGCGGCGCCGGCCAGCGGCAGGAACACCGCCGTGGTCGCCGTGTTCGACGTAATCTCGGTCAGGAACACCACGATCGCTGCCGCCACCAGGATGATGCCCACCAGCGGCCAGCCGCCCAGTTCGCTCATGCCGCCGCCGATCCAGGCGGCCAGGCCGCTCTGCTGGATCGCGGCGGCCAAGGCGAGGCCGCCGCCGAACAGGATCAGCACGCCCCAAGGAAGGCGTTTGGCCCAATCCCAGTTCATCAGGAACAAGCCCGAATGCCCCTTCCCCGAGGGCACGACGAACAGGGCCAGCGCTGCCGCCACGGCGATGCCGGTGTCGCTCAGTCCGGGCGCGAATTCGGTGAGCACCGGCCGGAACACCCACAACAGCGCCGTGACACAGAATACGACGGCCACGCGGATCTCCGGTCCCGTGATCGCTCCGAGCGCGGCCAATTCGCGCGCGATCACCGCGTCCGCGCCCTGCACCGGCGCACGGCCCAACGGCATGGTCACCCGCGTCAGGATCAGCCACGCCCCCGCCAGAAACACCACGACCAACGGCACGCCCAGCAGCATCCACTCGCCGAACCCCAGAACCACGCCGTGGGTCTGGGCCATGTAGCCGGCCAGCAGCGCATTGGGCGGCGTCCCGATCAAGGTGCCCATCCCTCCGATATTGGCGCCGTAGGCCACCCCCAAAAGCAACGCCAACGCGAAGCGCGTTTCCGCCTTCGGATCCATGGCCACCACCGCGTCATCGTGCAGCAGCGCAATCACCGACAGGGCGATCGGCAGCATCATGATGGCCGTCGCGGTGTTGCTCACCCACATGGACAGCATGGCCGTAGCCACCATGAATCCTGCCACCAGAGCGGCCGGCCGGGTGCCGAACAGGCGCAGGGTGATAAGCGCGATGCGCCGATGGAGTCGCCAGCGTTCGAGCGCCATGGCCAGGATGAAGCCGCCCAGGAACAGGAAGATCAGCGGATGCGCGTAGGGCGCGGTGGCCTCCCGGATCGGGAGCACCCCCATCAACGGAAACGCGACGATCGGCACCAGCGCCGTGGCCGCTACCGGGATCGCCTCGGTGATCCACCAGACCGCCATCAGCGCCGCGATGCCGGCCACCAGCCAACCCTGCTCCGGCACCCCCGCGGGCGGGTCGGTGACCAGGATCGCGACCAGCGCCGCGACTCCCAAGGCCAGGCCCACGAACCGGACGCGAGGCGTGCGACCGCTGCCGGCCGGCGCATCGTCTCCGGCCTGCTGGGGCTCGAGCTGATCGGCCATCGCGCCTTTCCCGGCTTCGGTCTGCGGCGCTGCACTATAAGGCGGTGCGCGACTGGAATCACCTCGCTGCCTGCGCCAAGATGACGCTCCCTGCACTCCGATATGGCGAGCGTGCATGCGTTTGGCCGTTTTCGATCTGGACGGCACCATCGTCGACAGTCAGAACCTGATCGTCGCAGCGGTCTCCACCGTCTGGCACGAGGCCGGTATGGCGCCGCCCGGCGCCGACACCGTGCGACGGGTCGTCGGCCTGTCGCTGGTCGAGGCGATGGCGTGCTTGCATCCCGACGGCGCCGCGGACGAGCATGAGGCGCTGGCGGAACGCTACAGGACGGCCTTCGCCGAGGCGCGCGCGGCACAGGCCGGCTTCGAACCGCTGTTCCCCGGCATTGCGGATGCGCTCGAGGCGCTCGACCGTGCCGACACGCTTCTCGGCATTGCGACGGGCAAGGGCATGACCGGCTTGCGCAACGTGCTCGACCATCACGGTCTGGCTGCTCGGTTCGTCACCCTTCAGACGCCCGATCATTCGCCCGGAAAGCCGCATCCCGGCATGCTCGAACGCGCGCTGGCCGAGACCGGGGTGCGGCGCGAGGACGCAGTGATGATCGGCGACACCACCTACGACATCGAGATGGCGCACAACGCAGGCGTGGCCGCGCTGGGCGTGGCCTGGGGTTACCATCCGGCCGAGGAACTGCGGGCGGCCGGAGCTCGAGAGGTGGCGCCGGACACGGCGGCGCTGATCGATCTGGTGGACCGGCTGTGGGCGGCGGCGTGAGGGCACACGCATGAAGTCGATCCGGTACGTCCTGACTGCCCTGGCGGCCTTCGTGGTCATCGTGGTCGGCGTCGCGGCGGCGACGCTGGCGCTGATCGACCTCAACGCCTACCGCAGCGAGATCGGCAGCCGGGTGGAGGCCGCCACCGGGCGTCAGCTCTTCATCGAAGGTGACCTGGAAGCCGACATCCTGTCGCTCACTCCATCGGTGGTGATGAACGATGTCGGTTTTGCCAACGCATCCTGGGGCACCCGGCCCGAGATGATCCGCATCCGGCGGCTCGACCTCGCCGTCGAGCGTGAGCCGCTGCTGTCGGGCGAGATCGACGTGCGGCGCCTGGTCCTGGTCGAGCCCGACCTGCTGCTCGAGACCGGCACCGATGGTGTCGGCAACTGGATCTTCGGCCGCGGCGGCGCCGAGGAGGAACCGAAGCCGGAGCCCGGCCGCCTGGCGCTGGTCGAGGAGATCGTCATCGAGGACGCCTCGATCACCTACCGCGACGGCCGCACCGGCGAGGTCGTGTCGGGCACGCTGGGCGACGCCACGCTGCGGGGCACCACGGTCGACGCACCGATGGCGCTGGCAGCCGAGGGCAGTCTCGACGGCGAGCCCGTGCGCATCGTCGCCGAACTCGACCCGCTCGCGGCGCTGATCGAGGGGGAGAGCTACGGCGCCAAGCTCGACCTCGCGCTGGGCGACAGCGACCTCCGCGGTACCGTCGACGTCGCGTTGCGCGCCGTGCCGCCGCGTATTGCCGCCGACCTCACCTCGCGCCGGCTCGACCTCGACGCGCTGACCGGCGGCGCCGGCCCGGCGGGCGGCCCGGGGACCCGCCTGTTCGACGACGCGCCGATCCCCTTCGCCCTGCTCAAGGCCGTCGACCTCACGCTCGACTTCGGCGTCGACGAGCTCATCCTGGCCGGCCAGCCGCTCGCCAACGCCACCGGCAAGCTGCGCCTGCGCGGCGGCGAGCTGCTGATCCCCGAACTGGCCGCCGGCCTGGCCGGCGGCAGGGCGGACGCGACCCTGGCCGTCGACGGCAATGCCGACCCGGCCACGATCCGCTTCGAGGCCACGGTGAAGGGCGCCGACCTCGCAACGGTGACCGGCGCCATGGCGGCGGGCCCGCTCGACCTCGCCCTGGGCGGCTCGGGCGCCGGCCGCTCGCTCGCCGAGATGATGGGGACGATGAACGGCCGCGCAACGGCAAATATCGGTAGCGGTCGGATCGACGATGCCGTGTTCGACTTCCTGTCGGCGGACCTGTTGTCCGCGATCCAGCCCTGGACCGCGGCGGAGCGCGGCATCATCCTCGATTGCGGTGTAGCCGACTTCGCGGTCGAGGACGGCGTGGCGCACCGGCGCGTGCTGCTGGTCGACACCGATCGCGCCTATATCCTGGGCCGCCGCGGCGGCACGGTCAGCCTGCGCACCGAGTCGATCGATCTGCTGCTCGATCCCTTCACCAAGCGCACCAGCGTTGCCACGCTTGTGGCGGTGCCGTTGCGCGTCTCGGGCCCGCTGGCGAGCCCGAGCGTCACGCCCGACCCACGCGCGGCGTTGAGCGACGTGGCGGGGCTGCCCTTCGACGTGGTAGGCAGCGTCGTCGGCGGCGCGGTCGGCGCGATCGAGGGCATCGTCACGGGCGATAGCTCGGGCGGCGAGGCGAACTACTGCGCCGGCGCCCGCGCGGCGGTCCAACGCGGCGCCCTGTGGCCGGAGGAGACTGGAAAGGGGTCGGGAAGAGGCGGCGTCGGCGGCGCCGTCGAGGAAGGTATCAAAGGCATCGGCGAAGGTATCAAGGGCATTTTCGACTGACGTGCGACGATTCTACGATCAGGCTGATATCCGCGCGGATGGCGACGGATACACCGTCGTCCTCGACGGCCGTCCGGTGCGCACGCCGTGCCGTGACGTGCTGCGCGTGCCCAGCGCGGGGCTGGCCCGCGGCATCGCGGCGGAGTGGGCGGAGCAGGGCGAGAAGATCGAGCCGCAGACAATGCCCCTCACCCGGCTCGCCGCCACCGCCGTCGACCGCGTCGCGGCCGAGCGGCGGTCGGTGATCGACGCCGTCGTCGCCTATGCCGAGACCGATCTCGTGTGCTACCGCGCCGACAGCCCGCCCGAGCTGGCCGGGCGCCAGGATGCCCATTGGCAGCCGCTGCTCGACTGGCTCGAGGACAGCTATGGTGCGCGGCTGGAGCCGACGGCGGGCCTGATGCCGCGGGCGCAGGACGCGGCCGCGGTCGAGCGCATCCGCGCGGCGGTCGAGGCGCAGGACGACTTCGCGCTCTCCGCGCTGCAATGCGCCACGGGCGCCGCCGGGTCGGTCGTCGTGGCGCTGGCGCTGTGCCGGGGCCGGATCGGTGCGCCCGATGCGGTGGCGGTCTCGCAGCTCGACGAGGCCTATCAGGCCGAGCTGTGGGGCGAGGACATGGAGGCGCGGCGCGGGCGCGCGGCGCGCGCGGCCGACATCGAGGCCGCGGCCCGGTTCCTGGAACTGCTCGAGGAGGGGGAGGAATGACGTCGAAGCTCGGAGAGCCGCTCGCGCTGCCCTGCGGCACGGTGCTGCCCAACCGGATTTGCAAGGCGGCCATGACCGAGGGCCTGGCCGACCGCCTCAACCGTGCGACAGAGCGCCATGTTCGCCTGTACGAGCGATGGGGGCGCTCCGGCGCGGGCATGCTGCTCACCGGTAACGTCCAGGTCGACCGGCGCTATCTGGAGCGGCCGGGCAATGTCGCCTGGGACGGCAATGGCGGGATGGAGGAATTGCACGCCTTCGCCGCCGCCGCCAAGGCGGGCGGCGCGCCGGTGTGGATGCAGCTCGGCCATGCCGGACGCCAGACGCCGCGCCGGGTCTGCGACCGGCCCGTGGCGCCCTCGGCGGTGCCGCTGGCGTTGCCCGAGAAGCTGTTCGCGCCGCCGCGCGCGCTCGAGCCCGACGAGGTTGCGGAGATCCCCGGCCGCTTCGCCGCGGCGGCCGAGGCGGCGCGAGAGGCCGGTTTCGACGGCGTCCAGATCCACGCCGCACACGGCTACCTGATCTCCGAGTTCCTGACCCCGCTCGCCAACAGGCGCACCGACCAATGGGGCGGCCCGCTGGAGAACCGCGCGCGCCTGCCGCTCGACAGCATCGCCGCGGTGCGCGCGGCGGTGGGGCCGGACTTCCCGGTCTGCGTCAAGCTCAACTCGTCGGACTTCCAGAAGGGCGGCTTCAGCCATGCCGAGTGCCTCGAGGTGGTGCGCTGGCTGGGCGAGGCGGGCATCGACCTGCTCGAGATCTCGGGCGGCAACTACGAGCAGCCGGCGCTGATCGGAGCGGGCGGGGAGGACGACAGCACGCCGGTCAAGCGCAGCACGCGCGAGCGCGAGGCTTATTTCATCGAGTACGCGCAGAGCGTCCGCGAGGTCGCCACCATGCCGCTGATGGTCACCGGCGGTTTCCGCTCGCACGCGGTGATGGAGGCGGCGCTCGCCGACGGCGCGTGCGACATGATCGGCATCGCCCGGCCCATGTGTGTCGAGTGGGATCTGCCCGCGCGCCTGCTCGACGGGTCGGTCGACGCCGGTACCGCCTTCGAGCGGACGATCGAGCCCGCCAAGGCGCAGATGCACTGGTTCTACTGGCAGATATACCGCATGGGCGACGGCAAGGATCCCGATCCCGATATCTCCGGCGAGGAGGCGGCCATGATGTTTCGCCGCCGCGAAGACGACGTTGCTGCCGCGTTGGAGCGGGCGGAGGACCGCAGCGCGGCGTAGCTTCCGTCTTGCGCGTCTTGCTGCTTGACCCATGCGATGGGAAGGGGCAGCCGGCCGCGTCGCCCCCTTCGTCCCTCGGGGCGCCGCCGGCCCCTGGCCTTGCCGCGCCTGTGGTGCTATCCGGTTGCCGCAAGGAGGAGCAAGCCATGCGGGACATCCTGAAGGAGCTCGAGGCCAAGCGCGAGCAGGCCCATGAGGGCGGCGGCGTCAAGCGGATCGAGGCGCAGCACGAGAAGGGCAAGCTCGCAGCCCGCGAGCGGATCGAGCTGCTGCTCGACGAGGGCAGCTTCGAGGAATACGACATGTTCGTCGAACACCGCTGCTCCGACTTCGGGATGGAGCAGACCAAGGTGCCCGGCGACGGGGTGGTGACCGGCTGGGGCACCGTCAACGGCCGGCAGGTGTTCGTGTTCTCGCAGGACTTCACGGTCTTCGGGGGCTCGCTGTCCGAGCCGCATGCCGAGAAGATCTGCAAGATCATGGATCAGGCGATGAAGGTCGGCGCGCCGGTGATCGGTATCAACGATTCGGGCGGCGCGCGCATTCAGGAGGGTGTGGCCTCGCTCGGCGGCTACGCCGAGGTGTTCCAGCGCAACGTGCTGGCGTCCGGCGTCATCCCGCAGATCTCGGTGATCATGGGCCCATGCGCCGGCGGCGCGGTCTATTCGCCCGCGATGACCGACTTCATCTT
>CAZMTC010000116.1:0-10514 GCA_964569105.1 uncultured Alphaproteobacteria bacterium
ATCGAGGCCGGCGTCGACGGGCTGATCGTGCTCGGCACGCTGGGCGAGAACACCTCGCTTTCGGCCGATGAGAAGCGCCGGGTGATCGCCACCGCGGTCGAGGCCGCGGCCGGCCGGGTGCCGGTGCTGGCGGGCGCGGCGGAGTACACCACCGACCTCGCCGCCGCCTTCGTGCGCGACGCGGCCAATGCGGGCGCGGACGGGGCGATGGTACTGCCGCCCATGGTCTACAGGACCGACCCGCGCGAGACGCTCACCCACTTCCGCACCGTCGCGCGCCGCTGCGACCTGCCGCTGATGATCTACAACAACCCGGTCTCCTACGGCACCGACGTCAGCCCCGCGATGTTCGCCGAGCTGGCGGCCGAAAAGACCATCGTGGCGATCAAGGAGTCGTCGGACGATCCGCGCCGCCTGACCGACATCGCCAACGAGTGCGGCAACCGCTTCCGCCTGTTCTGCGGCGTCGACGACCTGATCGTCGAGAGCGTGGCGGCGGGCGCGACCGGCTGGGTCGCCGGGCTGGTCAACGCCTTCCCCGAGGAGTCGATCGCGCTGTTCCGCCTGGCGCGCGAGGGCCGTATGGACCAGGCGCGGCGGCTCTACCGCTGGTTCATGCCGCTCCTGCACCTCGATACCGACGTCAAGCTGGTCCAGTACATCAAGCTCGCCAACGCCATGACCGGCCTGGGCTCCGAGACGGTGCGCCCACCGCGCCTGCCGCTCGAGGGCGAGGAGCGCGCGCGGGTCGCCGACATCGTCCAGACCGCGCTCGACACCCAGCCGGGCCAGGCCGCCGCGGCGGAATAGCGGGCCGCTACTCCACCGGCTCGTCGAGGAAGTGCCGGCCGTGCCGGTCCTCGATCTCGATTACCCAGATATCGGGGTCGTACTTGAGCTGGCGGGCGACGTAGTCCTCGGCCGCGCTCTCCGGCACCGGATCGGCCCCGGTGGCGCGCATCCACATGCGGCCGCCGTCCATCCCCACGGTGGGGCTGAGCACCGTCGCGCGCCCGTCGAGCGTGTTGAGCTTGATCAGCACCGAGCCGTGCTCCGCCTCGCCGCGACGCGCGACCACCGCCGTCACGCCCTCGACCGTGCAGCGCCGGATATGCGCCCGCACCCAGATGTCGGCCCTCAGACGCGGGAGGCTCATACCACTTGGAATCCGTGGGCGTAGGGGTCGCGGTCGTCGATAAAGATGGTGTTGAAGCCGGTGATCCGCGCCCAGCCCTCGATCGAGGGCACGATGGCGTCGTGGTTGCCGACGCGGGCCGCGGCCTCGACCCGGCCGCGGAACAGCGAGCCGATGATGCTCTCGTGCACGAAGTCGTCGTCCACCGCCAGTTCGCCGCGCGCGGCGAGCTGCGCCATGCGCGCCGAGGTGCCCGTGCCGCAGGGCGAGCGGTCGATGGCGCGGTCGCCGTAGAACACCGCGTTGCGGGCGTGCGCGTCCGGCTGGGTCGGTGCGCCGGTCCACAGCACGTGGCTCACGCCGCGGATGGTATCGTTCTCCGGATGCACCGCCTCGATCGCGTCGTTGACTGCCCGGCGCACGAGCGGCGAGAGGCGCAGGATCTCGCCCGCGCCCAGTTCGGCCATGTCGCGGTAGCCCGCCTGCGGCTCGACGATGGCATAGAAGTTGCCGCCATAGGCGACGTCCACCGTCAGCGGCCCGAACCCCGGCACCTCGACTGCCACGTCGGTTGCGTGCAGGTAGGCCGGCACGTTGGTGATGCGCACCGCCTCGACATGGCCGTTCGCGCGGGTGTAGCGCGCCTCGACCTTGCCCGCCGGCGCGTCGAGCCGCAGCACGCCTTCCTCGCGCGGCGTCACCAAGCCGCGCTCGAGCGCCACCGTCACCGTGCCGATGGCGCCGTGGCCGCACATCGGCAGGCAGCCCGAGGTCTCGATGAACAGGATGCCGGTGTCGCAGTCGTCGCGCGTCGCGGGATAGAGGATCGCGCCCGACATCATGTCGTGGCCGCGCGGCTCGAACATCAGCCCGGTGCGGATCCAATCGTAGTCGCGCAGGAACGCCTGGCGCCGCTCGCTGGCAGTGGCACCCGCCGGCATCGGTGCGCCGCCGACCACCACGCGGACCGGATTGCCGCAGGTGTGCGCGTCGATGCAGAAGAAGGTGTGGCTGGCCATGACCGGCATGGTGGGCGCTGGACCGCGCCCGCGCAAGCGGCACGGGGCCGTCCCCGAAGTTGGCCCTTGGGGGCGACCCCGGCCCTTGAAGGCACCTGCCCTCCGCCAGTGGACGCGCGGTTCGCGGCTCCCACCCTTGGCGGGTCGTTACGCCGCCGGGAACGCTCGAGGCGCCGGCCATCCTGGCCGCGCCGGGCCCGCGCGCCGGGGCCCCTCGAAGCAGCATAGCTGCGCTCGGCAGCAGCGGACAAGCACCCGGCTTTCCGAGCACGCGGCGATGGCGCTAAAGTCATCGCCATGTCCGGACCCGCGACCAAGCGCCGCGACGCGCCCCCCGCCCTGCTCGGCCCAGACGATGCGCCGCCGGTGGAGATCGTCAACGCCGAGGGTGCGGCGCACATGCTGCTGGTCTGCGATCACGCCTCCAACGCGATGCCCGCGTCACTCGACGGGCTCGGCCTCGAGCCCTGGCAGCGCGAGCTTCATGTGGCCTGGGACATCGGCGCCGCCGACGTGGCGCGGCGCCTCGCACGCCGGTTCGACGCCAAGCTGATCCTGGCCGCCTATTCACGGCTGGTGGTCGACTGCAACCGCGCGCCGGGCGCCGCGGCCTCGATCCTGGCGGAGAGCGACGGCGTGCCGGTGCCGGGCAACCGGGATCTGTCCGACGCCGAGACCCGCACGCGGATCGACGAGATCTACCGGCCCTATCACGACGCAATCGCCGGGGCGCTCGACGACTTCGACCGGCGCGGCATCCGCCCGGCGCTTATCTCGATCCACAGCTTCACCCCCGTCTTCGAGGGCTACGAGCGACCCTGGGACGTCGGCGTGCTGCACAACCGCGACAGCCGTCTCGCCCGTCTGCTGATCGAGGAGCTGCGGCGCGATCCGGCGCTCACCGTGGGCGACAACCGGCCTTATTCGGCACGCGACATGTTCGGCGCCACCATGGACGTTCACGGCGAGGAGCGCGACGTCGCCCATGTCCTGGTCGAGATCCGGCAGGATCTGATCGACACCCATCACGGTGCCGAGGATTGGGCTGGGCGGCTGGCCGCGGCGCTGAACGCGGTCGTGGCCGGCCATCCGGCGATCGGCCGCGTCAACCGCAGCAAGGGCGAGAGTTCATGAGCGTGCCCGAGCCGTCCTTCACGGTGGGGATCGAGGAAGAGTACATGATCGTCGATCCCGCCACCCGCGCGCTGGTCACCGAGCGTCCCGACGCAGTGATGGAGGAATGCGAGCGGCGGCTCGAGACGCAGGTCACGCCCGAGTTCCTGCGCTCGCAGATCGAGATCGGCACCCGCGTCTGCGGCTCGATGGCGGCGGTGCGCGAAGACCTCTCGCGCCTGCGCCGGACGGTGATCGAGGTGGCGGGGCAACACGGCCTCAAGGTCATCGCCGCTTCGACCCACCCCTTCTCCGCCTGGGACGACCAGGTCCACACGGACAAGGAGCGCTACAACATCCTTGCGCAGGACCTGCAGACCGTCGCCCGGCGACTGCTCACCTGCGGCATGCACGTCCATGTCGGTATCGACGACGACGAGTTGCGCATCGACCTGCTCAGCCAGCTCGCCTATTTCGTACCGCACCTGTTGGTACTGTCCACCTCCTCGCCCTTCTGGCGCGGCGAGGACACGGGGCTCAAGTCCTACCGCGTCGCTGTGTTCGACGAGCTGCCGCGCACCGGCCTGCCCGAACAGTTCGACAGCTGGGGCGAGTACCAGCGCCACCTGAACGTGTTGATCAACGCCGGGCTGATCGAGGACGCGTCCAAAATCTGGTGGGACGTGCGCCCGTCCACCCGCTTCCCGACGCTCGAGATGCGCATCATGGACGTGTGTACCCACATGGACGACGCGCTGTGCATCGCGGCACTGTATCGCTGCATCCTGCGCATGCTGTGGCGGCTACGGCGCACCAACCAGCGCTGGCGACGCTACGCCAACATGCTGATCGCCGAGAACCGCTGGCGCGCCCAGCGCTACGGCTTCGAGCAGGGGCTGGTCGACTACGGCAAGGGCGAGGTGATCCCCTATCCGGACCTGCTCGAGGAACTGTTCGAGCTGACGCGGATCGACGCCGTCCACTTCGACTGCGTCAATGAGGTCGAGCATGCGCGCAAGATCCTGCGCGACGGCACCTCGGCCCACTGGCAGCGCGCCACCTACGAGAAAGCGCTGGCCGCCGGCGCGGGGAAGCCCGAAGCGCTCAAGGCGGTGGTCGACATGCTCGCCGAGGAGACACGGGAGGGGCTGTGACGTCGCCGGGCCGGGGTGGCAGCGCTCCGCGCGCAGCCTAGATTACCCGCCAGAACGCTAACCCTGAGAGGGAGTCCGGCAATGGACGACCAGACCCGCATCGAGCTGGAGGCGGCGGCCTTCCGCACGCTGGTCCAGCACCTGCGCGAGCGCACCGACGTGCAGAACATCGACCTGATGAATCTGTCCGGCTTCTGCCGCAACTGCCTGAGCCGATGGTACATGGAGGCCGCGCAGGAACGCGGCATCGAGATGGGCAAGGAGGAGGCGCGCGAGATCGTCTACGGCATGCCCTACGACGAGTGGAAGGCGAAGCACCAGACAGAAGCCAGCGACGAGCAGAAGGCGCAGATGGAGAAGCAGGGCCATTGAGCGGCGCCCCTGGCCGGTCAGCCGTCACAAAGCCAACCGTAATTTCCCGGACGCGGCTTTCCTCCAAATCTTCGATTTGGCAAGTAAAGCCAGCGATCCGGGACCCAGGGTCGTTGGACTGGAACGCCGCCTGGATCCCGGATCGCAAGGCTCGCGCTCCGCAACCCTGCGGGTTTCGGGCTCGCCTACCGCCCAGGAAAGCATCCACGGAACGGGGACATCCCTGCCACCATCCATCCACGATATCCACAGCCTCGCCCGATTGCCGGCCTCCGGGCGCGCCACTAGGCTGTCGGCCGAGCAACGCACTCCCCGACCGACCACAGGGACCTGCCATGGACGACATGCCCGGCGACACCCAGCCCCAGGCCCAGACCGGCGGCATCGCGGCCGACCAGTTGCGCAGCTATATCGAGCGCATCGAGCGGCTCGAGGAGGAGAAGCAGGCGCTGATGGGCGACATCCGCGAGGTCTATGCCGAGGCCAAATCCAGCGGCTTCGAGCCCAAGATCATGCGCCGGTTGGTGCGGCTGCGAAAGATGGACCAGTCCGACCGGCAGGAAGAGGATCACCTGCTCGAGCTCTACCGCCAGGCGGTGGGAGTCTGAGGCGGCGCGGGGTTGCGGCGAGCGCCGCTCGTCACGATGTGTCGAGTTGAAGCCGGCGCCTGCGTGGCGCCGCCACCGGCCGCTCCTGCGGCGGGCCACTCGAAATTCGGCACGTCATGGAACAGTTGCGCAAATGGGCGCCCCTCCTGGTCCTGATCGGGCTTGTGACCTTTGCCCTCGCATTGCAGGGCGAAGGCGGCTTGTTGGACACCGGCAAGCCCCGGGCGGAAATCTCCTATTCCGAGTTCAAGTCGCTGGCGCAGCAGGGTGACATCGCCGAGGTGACGCTCGAGGGGCGCGCAGCGCGCGGCACGCTGGAACAGCCCCAGACGCTCGGACCCGACAACGTCGAGACCGACCGGTTCGCCACCCGGGCGCCGGAGTTCGGCGCCGACGACATCATGCCGCTGCTCGAGCGCCACGGTGTGTCGGTGACGGTCAAGGAGGCCGGCGGCGGCCTGGGCAACGCGTTGATCGCAATTCTGCCCTGGGTGCTGATCATCGGGCTGTGGGTATTCCTGGCCTACCGCATGCAGCGCCAGATGGGCGGCGGCGCCGGCGGCATGATGGGCCACTTCACGCAGAAGTCGAAGAAGGTCGAACCCGAGGATCTGGGCCGCAATCCGGTCTATTTCGACGACGTCGCCGGGCAGGAAAACGCCAAGGGCGATGTGCAGCAGCTCCTCGACTTCCTACGCGAGCCCGACAAGTACCGCGAGATCGGCGCGTCCGTGCCGCACGGCATCCTCCTCGCCGGGCCGCCGGGCACCGGCAAGACCATGCTCGCCCGGGCCCTGGCCACGGAGGCCGAGGTGCCGTTCTATTCCATGTCCGGCTCGGAGTTCATTGAGATGCTGGTGGGCGTGGGCGCCGCGCGGGTGCGCGACATGTTCAAGCGCGCCAAGGAGGATGCGCCGGCGATCATCTTCATCGACGAGCTCGACAGCATCGGCCGCGCGCGCGGCACGGGGCTCGGCGGCGGCCACGATGAGCGCGAGCAGACGCTGAACCAGATCCTGGCCGAGATGGACGGCTTCACGCCGCGCGAGGCCGTGGTGGTGATGGCGGCGACCAACCGGCCCGACGTGCTGGACCCTGCGCTGACGCGGCGTGGGCGCTTCGACCGCCACGTGGTCCTCGACCTTCCGGATCTCGAGGCGCGCAAGCGGATTTTGCAGGTCCACGCCAGGAACGTAAAACTGGCCGACGACGTCGATCTGGACGCCGCGGCCGCGGGCACGCCGGGCTTCTCGGGCGCCGACCTGCGCCACTTGATCAACGAGGCGGCGCTGGCCGCCGCGCGCCAGGGCGATAAGGCCGTCGAACAGCGCCACATCGAGGAGAGCCGCGACGCGGTGCTAATGGGCCGTGAGCGCAAGTTGGCGATCACGCCCGAGGAGCGGCGGCGACTCGCGGTCCACGAGGGCGGCCACACGGCGACAGCTTACTACCTGCCCAAGACCGACCGGCTGCACAAGGTGACGATCATCCCGCGCGGCCAGGCGCTGGGCGCGACGCAGCAGCTGCCCGACCAGGAGCGCTACATCCTGGACGAGGAGTATCTGCGCGATCGCCTGACGGTAATGCTCGGCGGGCGCCTCGCCGAGGACGAGTTCCTGGGCACGCTGAGCTCGGGCGCCGACCAGGACATCAAGCAAGCCACCGAACTCGCGCGCAAGATGGTGGCGCGCTGGGGCATGGACGAGGATCTCGGCCCCGTCGACCTGCGCCAGGACGACAGCCATCCCTTCCTGGGACGCGAGATGGCCAGCCCGCGCCGCTTTTCCGAGCGCACGGCGCACGAGGTCGACGAGGCGGTCAAGCGCATCCTGCTCGAGGCCGAGGAGCGCGGCCGCGAGATCGTCCGCAAGCACCGCAAGCAGGTGGAGACGCTCATCGACGCGCTCGAGGAACGCGAGGTGTTGTACGAGGACGACATCGAGTCGATGCTCGAGAGTGCCCCACGCAGGCGCGGCAAGTCATCCGCCGCCGGAAAGGGCAAGAGCGGCCGGGGCAGTGGGAAGGAGACGCGCGAAACCGCCACCGCGTCCTCGCGATAGAGTGCCCAAAACCAGGTGATCGAGGTGACGGCTTCGGCCGACCCATCCCCTCCTCCCGAAGGTCGGGAAAAGATTAGAAGCTGGTCGACGACACCGTAATTCCAACTGAGTGAATGCAGCATATCCGAGGCCCATCGACGCCTGTGCAGCGCCGCGCCGCCTGGGGCTTCGGTGACGCCTACTCCGCCGCTTCCTTGGCCTTCTGGGGGTTGTGGAACGCCTTCATCAGCTCGGCCTCGTGGCGCTTGGCGTCGGCGATGTGGCGCTCCTTGATGTGGCCGTAGCCGCGGATCCGTTCGGGCACGGCCGCGAGCTGCACCGCCGCGTCGTGGTTCTCGGCGCTCAGCTTGTCGAGGATCTCCTCGACCGTCGCTTCGTAATCGCGGATCAGCTGGCGCTCCTGCTTGCGCTCGGCGGTCCAGCCGAACGGATCGAACGGGGTGCCGCGCAGGAAGCGGAAGTGCTTGAGGACCCGGAACGCCGTGAAGATCCACGGCCCGAACTCCTTCTTCTGGAGCTCGCCGGTCTCCGGGTCGCGGTCCGCCAGCATCGGCGGGGCGAGGTGGAAGCTGACCTTGTAGTCGCCCTCGAAGGCGTTGCGCAGCTCGTGGGCGAAGTCGCCGTCGGTGAACAGCCGCGCGACTTCGTACTCGTCCTTGTAGGCGAGCAGCTTGTAGTAGTAGCGCGCAACCGCTTCGGTCAGCGCGGTCGAACCATTGACCCGCTCGTCCTCCACCGCCTGGACATTACGCACAAGCTTCTCGTAGCGCTGGGCGTAGGCGGCGTTTTGGTAGGCGGTGAGGTCGGCAATGCGACGCTCGACCATCTCCTCGAGCGACTGCGAGAGGTGCCGGTCGTCGGACCGCGTTTCCTCGGCCGGCTTGGCCAGCGCCTCGACGGCCTCGGGATCGACCGCCGCGCGGCGACCCCACAGGAACGCCTGCTTGTTGGCCTCCACGGCGACGCCGTTGAGCTCGATCGCCTTGGTGATCGACGCCTCCTCGAGCGGCACCAGCCCCTGCTGCCACGCCATGCCGAGCATGAACATGTTGGCGGCGATGCTGTCGCCCATCAAGGCGGTGGCGATGCGGGTCGCATCCACGAAATGCGCGGCGTCCTTGCCGATGCCCTCCCGGATGCCGTCCATCATCGCCTCGCCGGGGAACTTCATGTCCGGGTTGCGCGTGAAATCGCCGGTCGACGCGACATAGGAGTTGACCACCGCGCCGGTCTGGCCCTTGCGCAGCCGGCTCATCGCCTTCTGCCCCGAGGCCACCACCAGGTCGCAGCCGATCAGCGCCTTGGCCTCGCCCGCGGCAATGCGCACGGCGTGAAGCGTCTTGGGGTCGTCGGCGATGCGGACATGGCTGATCACCGGGCCGTTCTTCTGCGCTAGACCGGTCATGTCGAGCACGGACACGCCCTTGCCCTCGACATGCGCGGCCATGCCCAGGAGCTGGCCGACGGTGATCACGCCGGTGCCGCCGATGCCGGTAATGACGATGCCGTAGGGGTCCTTGGCGTCGGGGACCTCGGGCTCGGTCAACGCCGGCCCCAGGTTGGACTGCACGCCCTTGCCCTTGGCCTTCTTGCGCGGCACGCCGCCATGGACCGTGACGAAGGACGGGCAGAAGCCCTCGACGCAGGAGAAGTCCTTGTTGCACGACGACTGGTCGATGGCGCGCTTACGGCCGTACTCGGTCTCGAGCGGGATCACCGAGACGCAGTTCGACTTTACCGAGCAGTCGCCACAGCCTTCGCAGACCCGCTCGTTGATGAAGGCGCGCTTGGGCGGATCGTAGAACTGGCCGCGCTTGCGCCGGCGCCGCTTCTCGGCCGCGCAGGTCTGGTCGTAGAGCAGCACGGTGACGCCCTTGGTCTCGCGCAGATCGCGCTGGACCTCGTCCAAATCCTCGCGGTGCTTGATGTCGACGCCGTCGGCGAAGCCGGCGTTGATCGGGTATTTGTGCGGCTCGTCCGTGACCACCACGATGCGCTTCACGCCCTCGGCGGCGAGCTGCTGGGTGATCTGCGGCACGGTGGGCTGGCCTTCGACCGGCTGGCCGCCGGTCATCGCCACGGCGTCGTTGTAGAGCAGCTTGTAGGTGATGTTGACGCCGGCCGCGACGCACGCCCGGATCGCCAGGATGCCGGAATGGTAGTAGGTGCCGTCGCCGAGGTTGGCGAAGATGTGCTTCTCGTCGGTGAACGGCGCCTGGCCGATCCACGGCGTGCCCTCGGCGCCCATGTGGGTGTAGGTCGTGGTGTTGCGGTCCATCCACACGGCCATGAAGTGGCAACCGATGCCGGCCGTGGCGCGCGAGCCCTCGGGCACCGTGGTCGAAGTGCTGTGCGGGCAGCCCGAGCAGAAATAGGGCACGCGCTCGAGCGGCGAGGTGGTCTTGGCGAGCTGCTTCTCCTGAGCCTCGAGGAACTTGACCCGGTCCCGGATGCGCTCGTCGGTGTGGTAGGGCTCGAGCCGCCTGGCGACGACCTTGGCGATCAGGCCGGGGTCGAGGTCCATCTCGGCGGGCAGCAGCCACTTGCCCTGCTCGTCGAACTTGCCGACGACGCGCGGGCGGACGTTCGCGTCCCAGTTGTAGAGCTGCTCCTTGAGCTGGTTCTCGATCAGCGCGCGCTTCTCCTCGATCACGATGACCTCGTCGAGGCCCTCGGCGAAGCGGCGCGCGCCCTCCTTCTCGAGCGGCCAGACCATGCCGACCTTGTAGACCCGCAGGCCGATGTCCGACGCCATCGCGTCGGTGATGCCCAGGTCGTTGAGCGCCTGGCGCACGTCGAGATAGCTCTTGCCGGCGGTGATGATGCCGATGCGCGGCTTGGGGCTGTCGATCTCGATGCGGTCGAGCTTGTTGGCGCGGGCGAAGGCCAGCGCGGCATAGACCTTGTAGCGCTGCAGCCGCTGTTCGGCCTCGGCCGGGGCGTCGGGCCAGCGCGCATGGAGGCCGCCGGGCGGCATCTCGAAGTCGTTGGGCAGGGCGATCTGGATGCGGTCGGGCTCGACCGACACCGACGCCGAGCTCTGGACCGTCTCC
>CAZMTC010000117.1:0-10424 GCA_964569105.1 uncultured Alphaproteobacteria bacterium
GGCGCCGTCCCACAGGAAGCGCGGGATCTGGCTTTCGAAGCCGGCGAGCGCGCTGGCCCCCGCACCCTCGCTGGAGGAGCGCGAGCGCGTGCTCGAATTATTGAGAGTCGCCTCGTCGGAGATGTCGATCTGGATCGTGATCAGGTCGCCGATATCGGCCGCGCGCTGATCCTTGAAGAAACCGCGCGAGCCGCCGCGCCACAGCGAGTTCGCCTCGCGTTTCTCGGGCTGGGACATGGGCATCGGCAGCGAGACCTTGCGGTAGTTGGGTGCAGCCGTCGGATTCTGGGGCTGGGTCAGCGGCGGCGATTCGCCGACCTGGGCCAACCGGTCGAGCGTCTGGCAGCCGCTGCCGAGCAGCAGCGCCGCGACGGACACCGAGACCAGAAGCGACTTCGAGGCGGACTTGCTCATCGGGGGTTCCTCGTGGAGAGCGGGTTTGCGGTGTCGGTTCTCGCTCAGTCGATCGACGAAGCGAGCTCGTCGCCGACGACCACGGAGCCGGCGTCCACGACCACGGCCTCGACGACCTTCTTGGACTGGACGTTCATCACCCGGATCGCCTTGCCGTGGGCGCCGTCCTCGATCGCGCGGCCACGCGCGGTGAGCGTCATCAAATCGGTACGCACGGCGATGGTCACGAGCGAGCCCTTGGACACGATCACGGGCTCGACGACGTCGGAGGACCGGACCGGCACGCCCGGCTGAAGCAGGCGGCGCGGTGACATGCCGATCAAGCGCTCGGCGTCGAGGATGACGGTGCCGTTGAGCCGGCCGGCGTTGATCCGGGTCCATTCGATGTCGGTCTCGGCGATCACTTCGCCGCGGGTCATACGTCCGGTGAGCACCGGTATCTCGGCCACCTCGTAGGCTTTGCCGAGCACGCGCATCTGCGCCACGGGGTTGTCGGCGGGCGCGATCACCAGGGCCGAGAAGCGGCCCGAGCGTTCGTCGTACGCGAAGTTGCGCACCGCTACGTCGACCGGTGCGTCGGAGGGCACGTGCATCTCCGTGCCGCGGGTGTCGAATCGCACCTCCAAGACGCGACCGGGCTCGGCGTCCTGGACCGCCGCGTGCACCGCCTCCTCGATGGTTTCCATGCCAATGACCTGGGAGGCACGCTCGACCGAGGCGCGCTGAAATCGCGAAGAGGGCTTCCACGCCACCCGGTGGCGGCGGGCGATCTTCGCCAGCCAGGCGGCATCGACCACGGCACGCTTGCCGAGCTCGGGCGCATAGGCGACGGGGGTCGCGGCGGTTTCGGCCGGCAGGCCAGCGAACAGGTCGCCGAGCCGGATAATGTCAGCCTCGACTCGGACCTCGGTGTTGAGCTGCACCGGCGCGGGCGGCATCTCGGCCGCGGCGGCGGGCAGCGCGAGCAGAATGGCTGTGGCGATGGCGGCGATTGTGCGGATCATGGCGCGTTACCGGAGCTGGGTGAGCGTGGTCATCATCTCGTCCGAGGTCTCGATGACCCGGCTGTTCATCTCGTAGGCGCGCTGGGCCGTGATGAGGTTGGTGATCTCGCTGACGACGTTGACGTTCGACGTCTCGAGGAAGCCCTGCTGGATGGTGCCGAAGCCGGGGGCGCCGGGCACGCCCGTGAGGGCATCGCCCGAGGCGCCGGTCTCGACCAGCAGGTTGTCGCCGATCGGGTCGAGGCCCGCCTCGTTGGCGAAATTGGCGAGCTGGATCTGGCCGACATTCGTCGGTGTCGGGTTGCCGGCCAGGGTCACCAGCACCTCGCCCGAATCGTTGATCGCGACGTCGAGCGCGTCGTCGGGGATGGTGATGCCGGGCTCCACCTCGTGGCCGTCGGCGGTCACGAGCTGGCCCTGCGGGCTGAGCTGGAACGAGCCGGCGCGGGTATAGGCGGTGTCGCCCGAGGGCAGCTCGACCTGGAAATAGCCCTTGCCTTGGATCGCCAGATCGAAGCTGTTCTCGGTCGAGATCAAATTGCCCTGCTGGGTGATGCGGTACACGGCCGCCGTCTTCGCACCGAGGCCGATCTGAACGCCCGCGGGCACGACCGAGCCGGTATCATTCGCGGTCGCGCCGACGCGGCGGAGGTCCTGATAGAGCAGGTCCTGGAACTCGGCCCGCCGGCGCTGGAAGCCGGTCGTGTTCATGTTGGCGATGTTGTTGGAGATCACCTCCACGTTCAGCTGCTGCGCGAGCATTCCCGTGGCGGCGATGTTGAGCGACTTCATGGACCCTCACTCCGTCAGTTCGAACCGGTGAGCACCTGGATGGTACGACGCATACGATCGTGTTCGTCCTGGACGACCTGCTGGGCTGCGCGGAAGTCGCGCATCACCTGCATCATCTCGACCGTTTGCATCACGGGCTGGACGTTCGATTGCTCTATGAAACCTTGGGCGACTTCGGCGTCGAGCGCTGGCTCGGGCACCGCGTCGGCGGCGAACAGGCCGTCCGGGGTGCGCCGGAGCAGGTTGTCGTCGGCGAACTTCACGATGCCAATGGTGGCGACCCGGCCGGCCTCGGTGGACACGGTGCCGTCGGCGGCGATCTCGATGTTCTGCTCGTTGGGAGCGAACACGATGGGGCGCCCGTCATCGGCCAGCACCGGGTGTCCGCTCGAGGAGATCAGCTGGCGCTCGGCGTCGAGGGTGAAACGGCCGTTGCGCGTGAAGCGTTCGCCCAGCGGGGTCTCAAGCGCGAAATAACCTTCGCCGTGGATCGCCAGGTCGAACGGGTTGCCGGTTTGGGTGAAGGTGCCCTCGCGCGGGTCGCGAGCGGTGGTGACCCGCTCGATCAGACGCTCGCCGCCGAGCGAGTGCCGGGTTTCGATCTGGTGGATCAGCAGCTGGCTCTTGAAGCCGGGCGTCGATGCGTTCGCGACGTTGTCCGCGATCATATCCATGCGACGCATGAGCGTTGTCTGCTGCCACAGGGCTGAAAGCGAAGCTTCGATCATGGCCTGCGCCGGTTGTTTGTCGGTTCCGCCGCACGGGGCGACGCTTTGCCGGCACTGTGCACGCCCCGTGCCAAGATCGAATCGCGTGGGAATCCACCCTTGAGCGGGCGCCAAGGTCGCCTCGGCCGCCCGATCTCGGGCAGCCTTTGCCCGGCAAAACCTGCCGGGACGGGGTAAGCCTCAACTTCCTGTTAACCTTGGACCCCTACTCTTCGCCGCGTTGCCCCGGCCACGACGGGGCGGAGCTTGTACGGGACCGGAAAATGGCCGAAGACGACATCAAGCCCGACGACGAGACCGACGCCGAAGACGGCGCGGACGGCGACTCCGAAAAGCCCAAGAAGAAGCCGGGCAAGAAGCTGGTGCTTCGCTTCGTGCTGCCGGCAGTCGTGTTGATGGCGGTCGGAGCCGGCGCCTATTTCGGCGGCGTGGTGGACATGGTGACCGGTGGCGGCAAGGAAGCGGCCAGCGCCGACGGCGTGGCGGTCGAGGCGGAGCCCAAAGAGCCCAAGGACCTCGTCTACTACGAACTTCCGGAGATGCTGGTGAACCTGTCCAGCGACGGGCGCCGAACGCACTTCCTCAAGATCAAGGTCAGCCTCGAGCTTACCCAACAGTCCGACACGGAGCGGATCGAGGCGATCCTGCCGCGCATCGTCGACAACTTCCAGGTCTACCTCCGCGAGCTGCGGATCGAGGATCTGCAGGGGTCCGCCGGGCTCTACCGCCTGCGCGAGGAGCTGCTGACCCGCGTTACGCTCGCGGCCGCGCCGACCGAAGTGTCGGACGTGCTGTTCCGCGAGATGATCGTCCAGTAACCGGCACGATACGAACGGACTGCAGGCATGGCCGACGAGACCGAATCCCAAGCTGCCGAGGACGACAAGGTCGCGGCCGAATGGGCCGCCATGGCGGAAGGCGAGGAAGACCTCGGCATGGGGGGCGACGGGCCGAGTTCCCGCGTCCTCAACCAGGAAGAGATCGACAGCCTGCTGGGTTTCGAATCGTCGTCGCACGATGCCGCGAACAGCGAGGGCATGCAGGCGATCGTCAATTCGACGCTCGTCGCGTACGAGCGCCTGCCGATGCTCGAGGTGGTGTTCGACCGGCTGGTCCGCATGATGACCACCAGCCTGCGCAACTTCACCTCGGACAATATCGAGGCGTCGCTCGACAGCATGACCTCGATCCGGTTCGGCGACTACCTCAACTCGATCCCGCTGCCGGCGATGCTTGCGGTGTTCAAGGCCGTCGAGTGGGACAATTACGGCCTGATCGTGGTCGACAGCTCGCTGATCTACTCGGTGGTCGACGTGCTGTTGGGGGGGCGGCGCGGCACCGCGCCGATGCGTATCGAGGGCCGACCCTACACGACCATCGAGCGCAACCTGGTCGAGCGCATGATCCAGGTCGTGCTCCAGGATATGGTGTCGGCATTCGAGCCCCTGTCCAAGACGCAGTTCCAGTTCGACCGGCTGGAGATCAACCCGCGCTTCGCCACCATCGCGCGGCCGGCCAACGCCGCCATCGTGGCCAAGCTGCGCATCGACATGGAAGACCGCGGCGGGCGCATGGAGGTGCTGCTGCCCTATGCGACGCTGGAGCCGGTGCGCGAGTTGCTGCTCCAGATGTTCATGGGCGAGAAGTTCGGCCGCGACTCGATCTGGGAGGGCCACCTCGCGACCGAGCTGTGGCGCACCGAGGTCGACCTCGACGCCGTGCTCGATACGCAGACGATGTCGCTGACCGACGTGATGAAGTGGGAGGTCGGCACCCACCTTCCGCTCAACAGCGGACCGCGCTCGGCGATCGATCTGCGCTGCGGCAACGTGCCGATGTATCGCGGCAAGATGGGCCGCCGGAACAACAAGATATCGGTGCGGGTGGAGAAACGCCTGCGCCACGGGCAGGAGTAGGGCTATGGACGTGTCGCTGGTTCTCGACGTCATGATCGCGCTTCTGCTGGCCGTCACGATCGGCTACGCGATCGTGCTCAACCGCCGGCTCGCACGGCTGCGCGACGGCCAGAGCGAGATGCGCGAACTGGTCGAAGGCTTCAACGCCGCCACGGCGCAGGCGCAGTCCAATCTGGGCAAGATGCAGGCGCTGGCAAAAGAGGCCGCACGCGGCCCGGCCAATCCCAACTGGGCCGGCGTGCAGAAGCGGCTCGATGCCGACATCAAACGCGCCCAGGAGCTGCGCGACGATCTCGAGTTCCTGCTGGACCGTGCCGAACGGCTCGCCAATGGATTGGAAGAGCCGCTGCGCGGCAAGCGAGCGTCGCCGGCGGCCTCCGACGGCGCACCGCCGCCGCGGTCCGCCGCCGAACGCGAATTGATGCGGGCCGTGCAGGCTCGCGGCTGAGGAACGGCTTGTCATGCGCATCCGTCTGCTGCCCATCGTTATCGCCGCCGCCGCGCTGCTGATGAGCCTGCGCGTGGGCGGGTTGTGGGAGCGGGTCGACATCGACCTGGGCACGGCGTCGGTGGCGCAAACCGAACCGGCCGAAGCCCCGGCCGGGGCGAGCGCGGACGAGCCGCCGTCCGGAGGCGACGCCGCGACGGCCGGAGGCGACGCCGCGACGGCCGGGGGCGAGACGGCGGGACCGGCGCCGGCCGAAGCCGCTGCGCCCGACCGGACCGAATTCAACCTGGACGAGGTGACCCCCGCCGAGATCAAGGTGCTGGAGGATCTCGCGGCGCGCCGCCGCGAGCTCGAGAACCGCGAGCGCGACCTGGAGTTCCGCGAGGGGCTGCTGAAGGCAACGGAACAGCGGGTCGAAGAGAAGATCGAGGAACTGAAGACGCTTCAGGCCGAGTTGCAGGCACTTGTCGACCAGAAGGACGAAGAGGAGGTCGCCAAACTCGAGAGCCTGGTCGAAATCTACTCGAAAATGAAGCCGAAAGAGGCCGCGCGCGTGTTCGAGCGGCTGGAGATGCCGCTTCTGCTGAGCGTCATCGGACGTATGAAAGAGCGGACGAGCGCCGCGATCCTTGCCGAGATGGACCCGCAGCGGGTGTCGGAGATCACCGCCGAGATCGCCCGCGATGACGACCTGGCGGCCATTCCCGAGTAGCCGATTTTCAAGCCACTGCCGCAATTTACCGAAACTTAAGGCGGCCCGCCTAGGTTGGCGCCGCACCCCCGACCGGCCCTCGGCCGGACGCATGACGACGGAAGGATGGAGAAACCGATGGCGGTCGACAAGAACATGCCGATCCTGGTCGTGGACGACTACAAGACCATGCTCCGGATCATTCGCAACCTGCTCAAGCAGCTCGGCTTCGAGAATGTCGACGAGGCGACCGACGGCTCGCTGGCGCTGGCTCGTCTGCGCGAGAAGGATTACGGGCTGGTGATCTCGGACTGGAACATGGAGCCGATGACCGGCCTGCAGCTGCTCAAGGAGGTGCGCGCCGACACGCGGCTCAAGGGTGTGCCCTTCATCATGGTCACGGCCGAGAGCAAGACCGAGAACGTGGTCTCGGCGAAGCAGGCCGGGGTTAACAACTACATCGTCAAACCGTTCAACGCCGAGACGCTGAAGACCAAGATCTCCGCCGTCCTGGGCGATTTCTGAGGAGCGGCGCATGTCGGTAAACGATGCGCGTACCCAACTGGTCAGTTGCCTCGCGGTCTTGCGGGAGAAGCAGGACGCGGTGCAGCAGCGCGAGGAGATCGCCTCCATCGTGGAAACCGTGCTGGAGACCCTGCACGGGGACCTGACCGCCGCCGACGTTCGACTCTATCGCGAGCTGGAATCGCTTGCGAACTTCATCCAGCTGGCCAAGAGCGAGATCGCGGCGATCAGGCCCGAGGAAATCTCGGACGAGCACATTCCGACCGCGACCGACGAACTCGACGCCATCGTCGAGGCCACTGAGGAGGCCACAGGTGCCATCCTGGACGCCGCCGAGGAGATCGAGACGGTGGCGGGCGAGCTCGACAGTCAGAAAAGCGATGCCTTGCGCGCCGCGGTCACCAAGATTTACGAGGCGAGCAACTTCCAGGACATCACCGGCCAGCGCATCGGCAAGGTGGTGAAGACGCTCAAGCATATCGAGGACAAGATCGACGCGCTGATGGCGGCGTTCTCGCACGAGGTGAGGCGAGCGGAGAGCCAGGATCGCCCCACCGTGAGCAAGAGCGATGCCAAGGAGGATGACGATCTGCTTTCGGGGCCCCAGTTGCCGGGCGAGGGGATCTCGCAGGCCGACATCGACGCCTTGTTGGCCGACTGATCGTAACGCGGGCCGTGCGGCCGGCGCCGCCGGCGGAGGCGCCCATGGGTCGGGCATCGACAGGAATAGTGAGCAAGCCGCGGACGCAAGGCGCCTCGCGACCCGATCCGCGCTGGGCTATGGTGTAACCATGGTCGTCAAGCACACCTGCCGCCGCGCTCGTTTCGCCGCGGCGTTTGCATTCGGCCTCGCCACGGCGATGCTGGGCGCCGCGCTGTCCGAGCCGGCCTGGGCGCAGGCCGGCGGGTCGCTACAGGCGTCGCGCACCGAATCCGGCGCACGCATCGTGTTCCAGTGGCCGAGCCCGATACGCCAGAACGCGGTCATCGGCGGCAAGATTCTGGTCATCACTTTCGGCAAGCCCTTCGCGGGCGACCCGCAGGCGCTGAGTGCGGCCTTGCCCAGTGTGGTCGAGCGCATCGATGTGAGCCGCGATCGCCGTGTGGTGACGGTGGTACTGAAGGACGCCCATCAGCTCGATCGCCGGATCGAGGGCGGGTCGATGGTGCTGACGCTGACGCGGCCGGCTGCGACACAGTCCGCCTCCCCGGCGGATCCGGTGGTCGAGACCCGGTTCGGGCGGCACGACGAATACGACCGGCTGGTCTTCGCCTGGCCCGCAACCGTCGAGTACGAGGTCCGCGAAGGAGAGGGTCGCGCCAGTGTGGTCTTTGCGCAGACCGGCCGCCTGGACGTCGATGCGCTGCGGGGCGCGCTGGCAGGGACCGAGATCGAGGTCGAGGTCGAGGCGGATGGCTCCGGGGACCAACTCGCGGTCCGGCTGAACTTCCCCGAGGGCCGCGACGTGAACCATTTCCGCGACGGTACGGCCGTGGTCGTCGATATCGCGCGTGCCCCGGCGCCGCAACAAGCGAAGGAGGCCGAAGCGGAAAAGGCTGAGGAGGCCAAAGCGGAGCCGGCCGAGGAGCCGGTCGACACGCCTGCGGTGGAGCCGGAAAAGGAGCCCTCGGAACCGGCGTCCGAGCGGGCCGATGAAGGGACGACCTCGGAGGAGCCGCCGGCGCCGGCGGCCTCTGTGCAAGACCCGGAGCCCGAACCGGGGCCGACCGAGGACGAGGTGGACGAGGTGGCCGAGGCGCCAGTCGAGACGCCCGAGGCGCCAGTCGAGACGCCCGCGGTCGAGTGGGAGAACGAGGCGCCTTCGGCGCCTGAGCCGGCAGCGGAGGGGGCGACCCCGGAGGAGACGGTGGCGCCGGCGGCCGGTATGCCCGACACGGCGCCGAAGCCCGCGCCGGGCGGGGGCGGACCGGCCGAGGAGACGGCGGTCGAAGGACCGCAGCAATACGGCCCGCCGCTGGCGGTCGAGCTGCGGCGGGGCGACGGCCAGGCCGTGTTGAGCCTGGATTTCGGCAGCCAGGTTCCCGCCGCGGTGTTCCGCCGCGCGGGCGCGGTGTGGGCGGTGTTCGGGGCGGTTCGGACGCTCGGGCTGCCCGTCGCCGAGGAGGTCGGCGCCGATATCTACGAGGTGGCGCAGATGCCGCACAAGCGCGCCACGGTGCTGCGCATCGCGGCGGCACCCAGCGTCGTCCCGAAGGTGGCACGGGACGGCAGCACTTGGACGCTGGCCCTGGGCAAGGGCACGCTCGCGCCGCGGCGCGCGGCCACGGTGGAGGCCGAGCCGCATGCCATCAACGGCGGACGCCTGACGGTGAAGGGGCCGGGTGGTGCGCCGGTGCGCGTGCGCGACCCTCAAGCGGGCGACGTGATCATCGTGGTGCCGCTCGAAGCGGCGGGGCTGGGCGTGCAGCCGGGTCGCCGGTACGCTCAGATGCGCCTCCTGGCCACAGTCCAGGGTGTGGCGATCGAGCCCTTGGCCGACGGGGTGACGGTGGTGTCCGACGCCGGCGGCGTCCGGATCACGACCGAAAGCGGGCTCCGCCTGTCGCCGCGCGCCAGCGTCGCGCCGACGCCATCGTCGTTCGACGGCGCGCGCCTCTTCGAATTCTCCAAATGGATGGGCGGGAGGCCCGAGGCCTTCCCCGATGCGTTCAAACGGGTCGAGCAGGAGCTGCTGTACAAGGTCGCCGCGGCATCCGAGGCGGAGCGCAACAACCGCCGGCTGAACCTGGCGCGGTTCTACTTCGCCCACGGCCTGGGGGCCGACGCCTATGGCGTCCTGAGCAGGGCGGTCGAGGATGACGAGGACCTGCTCCAGCGGGCAGAGGTCCGGGCGCTGCGCGGCGCCACGCAGTTCCTGACCCGGGCCGTCGAGGATGCGGGCGAAGATCTCAACCATCCCAGCCTCGACGCCGAGGCCGAGGTTGCGCTGTGGCGCGGTGCGCTCGCGGCCTCGCAGCGCAACTGGCGCAGCGCGGTGGCGAACTTCGCCCAGGCGGAGGGGCTGCTGCGTTTCTATCCCCGCACGCTCAAGCTCGAGTTCGCGCTGCTGGCGGCGGAAGCCGAGTTCAAGGCCGGCGACGCCGACCGGGGACGGATGTTCCTGGCCATGGTGGAGGAGGAGGCGCCGACCGGCCGAACGCGGCAGGAAATGGTCTATCTGCGCGGCGTGGCGCTGGAGCAGAGCGGCCAATACGAGGCGGCGCTGGGGCAGTGGCGCGAGCTCGTCGCGCGCGGCACCGGGCCGAGCCGGGTCAAGGCGGCGGTGTCGACCGTCAGCCTCGAACGCTCGCGCGGCACCCTCGAGGACATCAAGGGCACGATCGAGCAGCTCGAGCGGCTGCGCTTCGCCTGGCGCGGCGACGAGCTGGAGTTCGCGGTGCTGCACCAGCTCGGCAATCTCTACTTGGCGAGCTCCCGATACCGGCGCGGTTTCGAGACGCTCGAGCGCGCCGCGCGGCTCTACCCGACGGCCTTCAGCGAGAGCGGCGTCGAGGCCGAGATGCGCGGTGCCTTCGCCGAGCTGTTCCTCGACGATGCGGCGGCGGCGCTGTCGCCGATCAAGGCGCTGGCGCTGTTCGACGACTACAAGGCGCTGATGCCGGCCGACGCGCGCGGCGACGAGATGATCGCCAACCTGGTCGACCGTCTGGTGGCGGTGGACCTGCTCGGCCGCGCGGCGAACCTGCTGACGCAACAGATCGAAACCCGCCTGACCGGGATCGTACGCGCGCAGGTGGGCGCGCGGCTGGCGCTGGTGCTGCTGCTCGACGACCAGCCGCGGCGCGCAGTCAACGCGCTGGCGGCGACCGAGGTGGAGGGCATGCCGCCCGAGCTGATCGCCCAGCGCAACCGGCTGGCCGCGCGCGGTTTCGCCGAAATGGGCC
>CAZMTC010000118.1:0-10420 GCA_964569105.1 uncultured Alphaproteobacteria bacterium
GCCGCCGCGCCGCGACCCGCCGCCCGCGGAGCCGCCGCCCGAGCCGCCGCCGGCGGCCTGAGCCGGGCGGGCGGCCCCGGTGCCGGCGGGACGACCCGGCAGCTGTTAACCGTGTCGCTTAACCCGACGTTCGGGCGGGGCGCGGCAGGCTGTCGCGACCGTCCACTGCGCTCAGGCAGAGCGCCCAACGTTCAGGCAGAGCCGATGACCCACGGAACCATCGAGGATCTGCGCACCGCGGCGCGCCATCTGCGCCGCTGCGCGTGGGACGATCCCGCGGATCAGGCCGAGCTCGAGGAGCTCGCCAGCCGCGTCGAGACCCTCGCCACCCGCGAGGCGTCGCGCTGCGTGCGCAAGCTCGCCGAGTGCTGACGCGGTTTCGTTGCTGACAAGGCGGTGCCGGTCCTCTGCGGCGGCGCAGACCGGCGGCCCGCGTTGGCGGACCGCCGGCTCCGGCGATCATCGGCGGCGCGTGCCGCCGATGGAGGGACTGCGCCGGATCACTCGCAATCGGGGGTCGCGTCGCCCCAATAGGATGTGTCGGTCCAGCCCTGGTCGTTGCCGCCCAGGATTGTGGTGACGTGCCGCTGGGACAGGCGCTCGACCGTCTCGCAGCTGAGCGTGGGATAGACGTCGTAGGTCTGCTGCGTGGGCACGCGGGCGCCGAACTTGTCGTAGCCGAAGCTTTGCGCCTCCTCGCGCGCCGGTTCCGTGCCGCCGGAAGCGTCGAACTGCTCCGCGGCGTAGGACAGGCCGGCGGCGAGTAACGCGATGAGGAAGATGCCTGCGAACGTGATGCCGTGTCTGGTCAGGATCATAGCGTCCTCCCTCGGACTCGGTTGTCGACTTCCCCCACCGCACGGCGCCGTCTCTATTTGGAAATAGGTTTCTGCCGTTCTTAGAACAACTTCCGTTTTCTCCGTTTCACGTAGAGTTGATTGACGGTCGCGCCAAGGTGACTGTCCCGTGACTTGGTCGTGCAGTGAAGGGGCTCGACTCCGCGCGCTCCCCTTGACCGATGTTCGAACGCTGTTAGTAATATCGAACACCATTCGAATCTCCAGTCCCGAGCAAGTGGAGCCCCGCCATGGATTTCACCACCCTGCGTTACGAGGTCGACGGCCGCATCGGCCGCATCACCCTCGACCGCCCCGATCGCCTCAACGCCATCAACGACGAGATGCCGGGCGAGATCGCCGCGGCGGTGCGCGCGGCGAACGACGACGACCGCGTCCACGTCATCGTGCTCTCCGGGGAGGGCCGCGCCTTCTGCGCCGGCTATGACCTCGTCCACTACGCCGAGGGCGACCAGGCGTCCTTCTACAACCAGCCCATGCCATGGGACCCGATGAAGGACTACAAGTGGATGCGCGGCAATACCGACAACTTCATGTCGATCTGGCGCTCCTACAAGCCGGTGATCTGCAAGGTTCACGGCTTCGCGGTGGCCGGCGGCTCGGATATCGCGCTGTGCTCCGACATGATCGTCATGGCCGAGGATGCGCGCATCGGCTACCCGCCGACCCGCGTCTGGGGCTGTCCGACCACCGCCATGTGGGTCTACCGGCTGGGCGCCGAGAAGGCCAAGCGCATGCTGCTCACCGGCGACCTGGTCGACGGCAAGGAGGCGGAGAAGCTCGGCCTCGTGCTCGAGGCGGTGCCGGCGGCCGACCTCGACGCCAGGGTCGAGCACTGGGCCAACCGCATGGCCGGCGTGCCCAAGAACCAGCTCATGATGCAGAAGCTGATGATCAACCAGGCGCTCGACAGCATGGGGCTCCAGAACACCCAGATGATCGCCAACGTCTTCGACGGCATCACCCGTCACACCCCCGAGGGCGTCGCCTTCCGCGAGCGCGCCCGCGACGTCGGCTTCAAGCAGGCGGTGGAGGAGCGCGACAGCGGCGACCCGCTCGACGAGCTGTGGGACATCGACGAGCTCAGCGGGCGGAAGGGGTGACGGCGGTGCCGGCCGAAGCGCCGTCGCGAGGGACGCCCTCAGGGCGGCCCCGGGCGCGCCCCATGACCGCGGCTTCCGACCGCGCCGCCGCCGCGCGCGACGCCCGGCGCGCGGCGATCATGGAGGCCGCCAGGCGCGTGTTCGCCGAGCGCGGGCTCGCGGGCGCCTCGCTGCGCCGGATCGCAGCGGAGGCGGGCTACACCCCGGCGGCGCTCTACTACTACTGGCCCGACAAGGAGCATCTCTACGGCGCGGTGCTGGCCGACTCGCTTGCCGCGCTCGACGCTTACGTTGCCGCCGCCGTCCGCGCCGCGCCGGAGGGGAAGGGGGCGGTCGCCGGGCTGCGCGCCTTCTACGACTACTACCGCGCCCGCCCCGAGGAACTCGACCTCGGGCTCTATCTCTATCGCGGCGCGCCCATCGGCCTGACGCGCACGCTCGATCGCGAGCTCAACGCCGCGCTGGGCGCGGCGATCCGGCCCGTCGCCCGGGCCTACGCCGCCCGGTATGGCGTCGATACGCGCGAGGCCTGGACGGCGACCGTCACCGCCACCACCCAGATCACCGGTATCCTGCTCATGGACCGCACGGGGCGGCTCAAGTCGCTCGGCGTGCCCGCCGAGGACGCGCTCGACCGGACCATACGCGGCTTCGCCGGGGCGTAGGCTCGGACGCGCGAATTGGATTTATGTTTTTGCCACTTTAAGGGGCAGCCTGGCGGGAGAAACTCGTGCCCTGCCTGATCAACCTGTGCCCGCCGGCGCGTTATTCGTCGCCGGCCTTGCTCCGGACGACGCCTTCGTCGGTGCTGACCAGCCGGCCCGCTTCGCTGGCGGGCAACGGCTCATGGTAGCAGTTCACCATGGCGAGGGTACGGTAGCAGTAGACCGGCGCCTGGTCGGGCTCGACCTGCGGCCGCACCCAGTCCTTGGCCAGCAGCCGCCGTTCGTTCGGCCATGGATGCGGCCCCTCGAGGGCCGAGCAGGCGGACAAGGCGATCGACAGGGCGGCGAGACCCAGGACAGCGCGCATGGTGGGTTGCTCTCCCAACCGGTTCGGGCGAAGGCCTGCATCCTGCCGCCAAACCCCTAAGGCGTGGTTAACGCGAACCGCTCACGCGCCGACGTCGATCAGCGTGCGGCCGCGCACGCCGCCCTCGAGAATCCTGACCGCCGCGGCCTCGACGCCGTCGAGCCCGACCGTGGCGACCATGGCGTCGAGCTTGTCCATGGGCAGGTCCTCGGTGAGTCGCTGCCAGGCCTCCTTGCGCGGGCCCATCGGGCACATCACCGAGTCGACGCCGAGCAGGTTGTTGCCGCGCAGGATCATGGGCAGGACGGTGGTCTCGAGCTTCGGCCCCGCCGCATTGCCGCACACCGCGACCGAGCCGCCATACTGGAGCTGGGCGTAGACGCGCGGCAGGATCGTGCCGCCCACCGTGTCGACGCCGCCGGCCCAGCGCGAGCCTTCGAGCGGTCGCTTGGACGGCTCGGCCAGTTCGGCGCGGTCGACGATCTCCTTGGCGCCCAGATCCCTGAGATAGTCGTGCTCGCCGGCCTTGCCGGTGACGGCGTGGACCTCGTAGCCCAGCTTGGCCAGCACGGCCGTGGCGACCGAGCCGACGCCGCCCGTGGCGCCGGTCACGACGACCGGGCCCTTGTCGGGTGTGACGCCCTGCTTCTCGAGCGCGAGCACGCACAGCATGCCGGTGAAGCCGGCGGTGCCCAGCGCCATGGCGCGCTTGGCGCTCAGCCCGTCGGGCAGCTTGACCAGCCAGTCGCCCTTGACGCGCGCCATCTGCGCCATGCCGCCCCAATGCCGCTCGCCGACGCCCCAGCCGGTGAGCACCACCTCGTCGCCCTCCTTGAAATTCGCATGGGAGGACTGGGTCACGGTGCCCGCGAAGTCGATGCCCGGCACATGCGGGTAGTCGCGCACCAGGGGCGCCTTGTTGAACAGGATCAGCCCGTCCTTGTAGTTGAGGTCGGAGTAGGCCACGCGGACGGTCACGTCGCCCTCGGGCAGCGCGCTCTCCTCCAGCTCCTTGACGGTGCGGGTGACCTCGTCGCCGTCCTTGTCCAGCACCAGCGCCTTGAAGGCCATGCTCTTCTCCCTCGCCTCGGTTTCGTGCGGATTGGCGCGGACCTTAGCAGGGCGCCGCGGGAGGGTCAGCCCTGGCCGAGCGTCTCGAGGAAGCGGATGTGCGCGCCCGAGGGCTTGCCGACCAGTTCGCCCTCGCGCATCACGGTCATGCCGCGGATCACCGTGGCCATGGGCCAGCCGGTGACGGCCATGCCGTCGAAGGGCGTCCAGCCGCATTTGTAGGCCATGCGCGCGTTCTCGATGGTGCGCTGCGCGGCCAGGTCGACCAGGGTGAAATCGGCATCGTAGCCCACGGCGATGCGGCCCTTACGCGCGACGCCCCACACCCGCGCCGGCCCGGCGCACATCAGGTCGACCAGCCGCTCCAGGCTCAGCCGCCCTTCATGGACGTGGTTCAGCATAACAGGCAGCGCGGTCTGCACGCCCGGCATGCCCGCGGGCGCCTCCGCATAGGGCTTGTTCTTCTCCTCGGCCGTGTGCGGCGCGTGATCGGTCGCGATGCAGTCGACGATGCCCTGCGCGATGCCGTGCCACAGCCCGTCACGGTGGCGGGCGTCGCGGATCGGCGGGTTCATGCGCGCGTAGTTGCCCAGCCGGTCGTAGACCTCGGGCGCGGCGAAGGTCAGGTGCTGCGGCAACACCTCGCAGGTCGCCACGTCCTTGGCCGCCGCGAGCAGCTCGATCTCCTCGGCCGTCGTGACGTGCAACACATGGATGCGCCGTCCCGTCTCGCGCGCCAGCGCGATCACCCGTCGCGTCGCCTTGGCGGCGGTCTCGACGTCGCGCCATTCGGGATGGACGTGCGCCGTGCTGTCCGGCTTGACCAGCGCCTTGCGCTCCTCGAGCCGCTCCTCGTCCTCGGCGTGCAGCGCGACGCGGCGGAAGCCGGCCTCGAACACCCGGCGGATGGTGGCGTCGTCGGGGACCAGGAGCGTGCCGGTCGAGCTGCCCATGAACAGCTTGACGCCCGGCGTGCCGAACCAGGCCTCCAGCTTCGGCAGCTGATCGATATTGTCGGGGCTCGCACCGACGAAGAAGGCGATGTCGCACCACGCCCGCCCGCGCGCCCGGCCGAGCTTGTCGTTGAGCGCGTCCAGGGTGGTGGTCGTGGGGTTGGTGTTGGGCATCTCCATAACGGCGGTGACGCCGCCCAGCACCGCGGCGCGGGTGCCGCTCTCGAGATCCTCCTTGTGCTCGGCGCCGGGCTCGCGGAAATGGACCTGCGGGTCGATCACGCCGGGCAGCACGTGCAGCCCGGCCGCGTCGATCACCTCCCCGGCCTTGGCCGGGTCGATGGCGCCGATCTGCGCGATTCGCCCCTTGCGCACGCCGATGTCGGCCGATCCCACGCCGCCCGGCGTGACCGCGGTGCCGTTCCTGATGACGAGGTCGAAGGTCTCGCTCGTGGTAGCGCTCATGTTTCCTCCAACCGGGCGCGCAGCCAGGAGATCATCGGATAGAGCCCGGCCATAAGCGCAATCAAAAAGCCGTAATACCCTTCGCGCCAGCCCTCGCGGCGCACATAGCACTTGAAGAAGCGGGTGAACAGCCGGCGCAAGTTGCGGCCGAAGCTCTCGGGCATCCCCGCCTCGCGCAGGTCGCGCGCGCGGGCGGCGGTGTAGCGGTCGAGCCGGCGGATCATGTCGCCGATGTCGCGGTCGACATAATGCACCATGGCGTTGGCGAGCCGACCCTTCTCGCCACGCAGCTCGACCTTCGGGTGGATGCGCTGCGGGCCCCAGACCTTGCAGCCCTTGGCGAACAGCCGTGCGGTCGAGCTCACGCCCCAGGCGCCGCCCCAGCCGTGCTTCACCAGCCGCTCGCCGACATAGTTGTCGTAGGGGATCAGGAAGTGGCCCGGCGCAGTGCCGGGGATGCGGTCGCGGATTTCCTGCGCCAGCGCCTCGGGCACCCGCTCGTCGGCATCGACCTCGAGGATCCAGTCGCCCGAGCAGGCCTCGATCCCCGTCATCCGTCGCGGTCCCTCGATCTCCCAGGCGCCCTCGATCACCGTGTCGGCCAGCCGCTCGGCGATCGCCTTGGAGCCGTCGGTGCACCTGTCCAGCACCACGACGATCTCGTCGGCGAAGCGCAGCGTCGCCAGGCAGGCCTCGAGCTGCGCCTCCTCGTTGTGCGCCACGACCAGGGCGGAGAGCTTGGGCTGCACGATCGGTCCGGGCTCCTCGCGGTGTCGCCACAGCTCCTCGACGGCGGCCACGACAGCGTCGACCGACAGGCTGTCCATCAGCGTGTCCGTCGTCTTGTGGTCGTAGCCCGGGCCGCCCACCAGCCCGTCGTAGGACTTGGACGTGCGGACGACGGCGGTGTGCGGCCCCCAAGGCGCATAATGACGGTCCTTCGAAGGCCCGAACAGACCCAGCGTCGGGATGCCCGCCGCCGCGGCCAGATGCATCAGCGCCGAATCGTTGCCGACGAACAGCGCGCAACGGCCGAGGCAAGCATAGGCGGTGAGCAGGTCGGTGCCACCTGCCAGATCGATCCGTCGCTCCGCCGGCACGGTCTCCAGCACCTCCAGCGCGGCGTCGCGCTCCTGCGGTGCCGACAGCACGGCGACCCGCGCCCCGGGCAGAATGCTGCCGGCACCTGTCAGCCGCCCGACGGTTTCCGCGAAGCACTCGGCGCGCCAGGTCTTGCCGCGCCAGTTGGCAACCGGCGCCACCGCCAGCACCGGGCGGCCGTCGGGAACAAGCCGGGCCGCGGCCTCCTCGTGCCGATTCTCGGCCCACAAACGCGGCGCGGGCGGCCGGGTCAGGCCCATGGCGTCGGCCAGAATGCGCACCCGGTGGACCCCCTCGCGGTTCTTGCCCGGGATCACCCGCCGCCGCGCGGGGACCAGGTAGGACAGCCCGGTGCGCCGCAGGTCCACGACCAGCGACCATGGCTGCCGCACGCATACCACCCACAACTTCAGCCAATGCAGCCCCCACGGGCGCTTGCGCAGCACGATCAGTCTGTCGAGCCGCGGTGCCGTCTCGAACAGCGGCGCGGCGGCCGGCCCGGCGGCGACGGTGAATCGTGCGCGCGGGTAGGTCTCGGCCAGATGCGCCAGCACGCCCGTGCTGAGCACGCCGTCGCCGATCCGCGTGGCGGTGATGAACAGGATTCGCATGGCTGCGCCGCCTTATAGGGACCCCCCGGCGGCGTGCCAAGCGCGCCCCGGCGCCCGGCCCTTGCCTGCGCGCCGGGGGGTACCCAATTGATCGCAGGTTCGAAAGCAACGAAGACGGTGCGAGAACGATGGCCGAGGCGAGCTATGTCATGCTGCCGGAACGCGGGTTGCTCGCGGTCGGCGGACCCGACGCGCAAGCCTTCCTCCAGGGCGTGGTGTCCAACGACGTCCGCCGCGTCTCACCGGAGCGCGCCGTCTGGGCCGCCTTCCTGACCCCGCAGGGCAAATTCCTGCACGAGCTCTTCATGATCGAGCTCAACGGGGCCTACTACCTCGACTGCGAGGCCGGGCGACTGCAGGACCTGCGCAAGCGGCTGATGCTCTACAAGCTCCGCTCCAAGGTCGAGATCGTCGAGGCCGACGGCTATGCCGTCGCCGCCGTTGTCGGTGCTCGCACCGCCGAGACGCTTGGTCTGCCCGACGAGCGCGGCGCCGGCCGCCCGGTCGACGGCGGCGTGGCCTATGTCGACCCACGCCTGCCCGCGCTCGGCGCGCGCGCCATCCTGCCCGCCGACGGGGCGGAGGCCACCCTCGCCGGGCTCGGCCTGGGCCGCACCGACCGCGCCGACTACGACGCGCGTCGCATCGTACTGGGCGTCCCCGACGGCAGCCGCGACCTGGAGGTCGAAAAGGCCATCCTGCTCGAGAACGGCTTCGACGAGCTCGGTGGCGTCGACTGGGACAAAGGCTGCTATCTCGGTCAGGAACTCACCGCGCGTACCAAGTACCGCGGCCTGGTCAAGAAGCGGTTGATGCCGGTCAAGGTCGAAGGCCCGATGCCCGCGCCCGGCACCCAGGTCACGCTTGACGGCCGCGATGCCGGCACCGTGCGCTCGGGCGCCGACGGCACTGCGCTGGCACTCTTGCGCCTCGACGCGGCGGAGAAGGCGCGGGCGGGTGCCGAGCTCGTCGCCGGCGAGGCCCGCCTGTCCCCGCGCAAGCCGGCCTGGGCGAGCTTCTGATCGCCGCTTGACAGCTCCTCGGCCCCTGCCGATGGTCGCGCGACACGTGATCGGCAGGCACGGAGGGGCCATGTTCCGCCGCATCGTACGGATCGTCTTCGTCGCGGTGATCGCGGCGGTGGCCTATCTGCTGTTGTGGCCGACCGACATCGACCCGGTCGCATGGGACGCGCCGGCGGCGCCGCCGCTCGAGGGCAGGTACCCCGTCAACGACGATCTGGCCGCGGTGAGGGTGATCGGCGCCAACACCGTCAGCGGGCCGGAGGACGTGGCCGTCGATCCCGAGGGCCGGGTCTACGCCGCCGCGCTGGACGGGCGCATCGTGCGCATGAATTCCGACGGCTCGAACCCGGTGACGGTAACCGAGACCGGCGGCCGGCCGCTGGGCCTCGACTGGAATGCCGAGGGCCGGCTGATCGTCGCCGACGCGGACGAGGGCCTGTTGCGCGTGGACGTCGGCACCGGAGAGACCGAGGTTCTGGCGACCGAGGCCGGCGGTGTGCCGTTCAAGTTCACCGATGACGTCGACGTGGCGCCCGATGGCACGATCTACTTCACCGATGCGTCCTCCCGCTGGGGCTACGGCGAGGCGGTGAAGGACATCTTCGAGCATCGCGAGAATGGCCGCCTCCTGGCCTACGATCCCGAAAGCGGCGAGACCCGCGTGCTGCTCGATGAGCTGCAGTTCGCCAACGGCGTCGCGGTAGCCGAGGACGGCTCGTTCGTGCTGGTCAACGAGACCGGCAACTATCTGGTGCGCAGGTACTGGCTGACGGGCGACAAGAAGGGCGGATCGGAGATCGTCATCGACAATCTGCCCGGCTTCCCCGACGGCATCTCGACCGGCAGCGGCGGCACGTTCTGGATCGCGCTGTACGCGCCGCGCAACCCCGAGGCCGACGACCTCGCCGGCCAGCCCTTCCTGCGCAAGGTGATCTGGCGCCTGCCCGACGCGCTCAAGCCCCAGCCGATCCATTACGGCTTCGTCCTCGGCATCGGCGCCGACGGCGAGGTGCGCCATAATCTGCAGGACCCGGCCGGCGGCTACGCGCCGATCACCAGCGTCGAGGAGGTCGACGGCACGCTGTGGCTGGGCAGCCTGGCGGCGAACGGCGTCGGCCGGATGCCGCGGCCGTGAGGCGCGGCCGGCAATCGCGATGAACGCGCCACTGATCCTGGCTTCGGCCTCGCCGCGGCGGCGCGAGCTCTTGGCGCAGATCGGCATCACACCGGCAGCCATCGATCCTGCCGCGATCGACGAGTCGCCGCTGAAGGGGGAGCTGCCCCGTACCCATGCCTCGCGCATCGCGGAGGCGAAGGCGAACACCGTGGCGGCGCGGCACGGGGGCGCGTTCGTGCTGGCCGCCGACACGGTGGTCGCGGCCGGTCGGCGCATCCTGCCCAAGGCCGAGGACGAGGCCACCGCACGGCGTTGCCTCGCGCTGCTGTCCGGCCGGCGGCACCGGGTCCATGGCGGGGTCGTGGTGATGGCGCCGGACGGGCGCGCGGCATGTCGTGTGGTCGAGACCGTGGTCACGATGAAGCGCCTGCACCGCGACGAGGTCGACGCCTACATCGCCTCGGGCGAGTGGCACGGCAAGGCCGGCGGCTACGCTATCCAGGGTCGCGCCGCGGTGTTCGTCGCCCGGGTGAACGGCTCCTACTCCAACGTCGTCGGCCTGCCGCTCTACGAGACCCACAAGATGCTCGCGGGCCTCGGCTGGCAGCCGGAGGCGTGAGATGGCCCGGTTGGTGCTGATCGCCGCCTCGCCGGGCGAGACCCGCGGGGCCCTGCTCGACGGCGACGGACGGTTGGTCGACCTGATCGTCGAGCGCGACTTCGACCCGCCGCTACGCGGTCGCATCTACCGCGCGCGGGTGGAACGCGTGGTGCCGGCGCTGGATGCCGCGTTTCTCGACCTGGGCGGCGGCCTCTCCGCGTTTCTGCCGCGCGGCGAGGCGGTCTATGCCCCCGCCCTGCGCCTGGCCGGCCGGCCGCCGGGCGATCCCGATTTCAGGGGCGCGCTGTCCGCACTGGTGGCGGAAGGCGAGTCGCTGCTGGTGCAGATCGCCCGCGACGCCGCCCCGGGCAAGGAGCCGCGCGCGACGACGCGCATTTCGCTGCCGGGCTACCACGTCGTTCGCCAACCTCTCGATGACCGCCGTAACGTGTCCCAGCGGATCGTCGGCAGGGAAGAGCGGGAG
>CAZMTC010000119.1:0-10364 GCA_964569105.1 uncultured Alphaproteobacteria bacterium
GGCCAGACGGCGCGCATAAAAACGGCTTCCGCTTTCCACACTCAAATCATAAAGATAGACGAAATCTCCCGCAACCCACGGCGTCTGCATCGCGCCGATGTCGAGGTCCCAGACGCGCGCGCCGGTGCGCAGATCGATCGACGCCATGCGTCCCGAATGGCTGACCGCGAACACACGGCCGCGGTCGATCACCGGATGACCGCGGATGTCGGAGAGCTGCGCCACCGCGTTGATACGTCGCGCAGCGGCGATGCTGTCGGACCACAGCGGCCGGCCGTTGTCGGTGCGCAGCGCGAAGATATCGCCCGAGCTGTGCGGCACGATCACGATCGAACCGTCGACCGCCGGCGTCGCGCCGCCCAGGATGCCGGCCTTTTCCTCCAGCCCCTGGTGGTTCCACAGCAACTCACCGGTCTCGGCGTCCAAGGCGTACGACTGGTTGTCGACACTGACCGCGAAGACGCTGCCATTGGCGACGGCGGGCCCTGCGCGCATCGGCGCAGATACCTTGGTGCGCCAAAGCTCCTCGCCGCTCTGGGCGTCGAACGCGACCACTTGCGCCGCGCCGGTAGCGGCGTAGATGCGCCCCTCCCAGAACGCGATGCCGCCGCCGAGATCGCCCCCCTCGTCCTCCTCGGGCAGCGGATTGACGGACCACAGCTCGGATCCGCTCTCGGCGTCGAAAGCGTGAATCTCGCTGTACGCGTCCATGACGAAGACCTTGCCGTCGGCGACGATCGGCTCGGCCAGCACCATGCGGTCCGAACTCGATCCCTCGACGTTCGCGACCCAGGTCTCGAACGGGTCGTCGCCCAGCGCCAGATGGTGCATGGCGTGGTCGGGGTAACCGCCGGGCTGCGGCCACTCGGCGTTCACCTGGGGCTTGGGCAGGCGCACCTTGAGGTCGGCGACCTGCGGATCGACCTCGAGCTGCTGCTCGAGCTCGAGCACGGTGAAGCGCTCACCCTCGAGCGGCACTTCCTCCTCGCGGAACATGTCGCGCACCTCACTGCAGCCGGCGAGCGCCATACACAGGAGCATCGCTGCCGCAGCGCGACGGGGCAGTCGGCTCATGACGAGGCGGCCTCCCCCAGGGCGTCTAGCATCTCACGGGCGCGCGAGCGGGCATCGGGCGGGGCCTGATCGTCGTCGACGATACGCGTGAACAGGTCGCGCGCCGCTTGGCTCTCACCCGTGCGCAGGCGCAGCACGGCCATGGTCTCCATGGCGGTAAAGCGCCAGGCTCCGTCGGGCGCGATCAGCGGCTCGAGCCGTGCGGCGACCTCCTCGGGCGCGCCCTCGTCGACGCTGTGCAGCGCCCACATCAGATCGGCGAGGTCGCGGTAGACCGGCTCGACGCCGTCGTCGGCGGCCAAGGCATCCCACACGCTGAGCGCGCCCGCGCGGTCGCCGGCCGCGACCATGGCGGCGGCCTGGCGAAGGCGGGCGAGCGTGGCGTAGCCGGCGCCCGCATCGGCGGCCAAGTCGGCGAAGGCGCGCGCGGCCGCCTCGTACTCGCCGGCTCCGGCCAGCCGGTCGGCAACCGCATAGCGGTCGCCTTGATCCTCGCGCACCGACTTGTCGTAGGCGGTCCAGCCCTGATAGCCGGCGACGCCGAGCACCAGCGCCACGGCGGCGCCCAGAGCGTAGCCGCCATACTTCTCCCAAAGCTGCCGGGTGCGATCCTGGCGCAGCTCCTCGTCGACTTCGCGGAAGATCGCGTCGTCCGCGAGGCGGTCCTTGCGGGATTTGTCGGCCACGGCTGCTCCGGCCCGGGGGTGGTGCGTGCGGGCCGGTAAAATAGTGCAGGCCCCGGGCCAACGCAATTGGCGCTCGGACGATTGGGAGCCTTGCGGACGACTATGGAGAGGGCCGACTGCCGATGAATCGGCGCCGCCCCGATATTGGCGTTCAGGCCGCCTTGCGGCCGATCCCTGACACGCCCTGGGCGACGGCCACGGTCCAGAAACGCTCGACCCGCCGCAGCGACTCGATCACGTCCTCGAGCTCGCCCTCCTCGAGAACGCCCTCCTTGAGGGCCGCCACGTGACGCTCGAAGGCGTCGTCGAGGGCGCGGCACAACTCCAAGCCCTTCTCGGTCAGCTTGACGCGCACGGAGCGGCGGTCGCGGGGCGAGCGCTCCTGGCTGACATAGCCGTGCTCGACCAGCTTCTTGAGGTTATAGGTCACGTTGGTGCCGAGATAGTAGCCGCGATGCGTCAGCTCGCCGACCGTCAGCTCCTCGTCGAAAATATTGAACAGGATCAACGACTGGACGTTGTTGATATCGTCCACGCCGGAATGGTCGAGTTCCGCTCGCACCACGTCCAGGAAATGGCGGTGCAGCCGCTCGATCAGCGAGATCGTGTCGAGGTAGGGCTGTTTCATCGTTCGGTCTCCGGCCGGCATGGCACCAGGAGCCACCCTACAGGCCCGGGGTTAAGAGTTGATTAATCGGCCTCAGACGAACCCGCGGCGCAGCAGGTTGACGCCGACCACGACCAGGAACGCGATCAGGATGCGCTCGAAGGTGCGCTGCGACACGCGGCGGCGCACGAGACGACCGAGCCCGACCCCGGCGAACACCGGCACGGTCGCGCTCGCCGAAAGCAGCGCCACCTCGCGATCGAGGACGCCCTGGGCCGCGAGCCCGGCGTAGAGAGGCAGACCCGAGAGCAGAAACAGCGCCGCGATGCCGGCCACGAACGCGTCGCGCTCGAGCCGCAGCGCCGTCAGGTACATCACGAGCGGCGGGCCGAAGAAGTTGGAGACGCCGCCGATCACCCCGGCCACGGCTCCGACCGCCGGGGCCAGCCACGGCTCCCAGGCGCGGGGCAGGCGCGGCGGCGCGGGCGCGACGCGCGAGGCGCAGAACAGCAGCACCACCGCGCCCAGCACCGCCGCCGCCAAGGCTCGATCGAGCGCGGCTAGCAGGCTGGTGGCGAAAACCGTCGCCGGCACCATCGCGGCGACCAGAGGCCAGAGCCGCCATGCGAGACCGATATGCGCGCGCTCCTGCCAGGCTTGCCACGCATTGGCGCTCATCACCGGCACGGCCATCAGCGCGACCGCCACCGCCGGATCGACGGCGGTCGCCAGTACCGGCACCGCGACCAGCGGCAACCCCAGCCCGATCACACCCTTTACGAAGCCGCCCGCGAAAAACGCAGCAGCGGCGGCCGCCATCGCCCAAACGCCGAATGCCTCGATTTGCATGGCCGCGGGGTGTAGCGGCTGCGAGCCGCGAGGGGAACCGCCGCCGTCGCGCAGCGGCCATGCGATACCCGTCGGCGCGCGGCACCGGCGGCGAGGTCATCGATTCGTTAACCATATCGGTCCCGTTAACCATTCGGTAAATCCGAGCTGCGCATGATCGGGGGCCGCTCTCCACATCGGAAGCCGGAGATGCTTCAGGCCACCGTCCCGCCGCGCAGCGCGCTCACGCGCCGTTTCGCCGCCGTCTTCGTGATCTTCCTCGCGATCCAGGCGGTGATCCTTGGCCTCGGCTATGTCGGCTTCGAGTTGCTCGACACGGCGCGCGCCTATGTCGCGGGCGAGGGCGCCTATTCCAAGGGACACAAGACCGCCGTCACGGCGCTGCGCCGCTATGCCTACAGCGGCGATGCCAGAGACTACCGGGAGTTTCGGGCCGAGATCATGATCCCGGTCGGCGACCGCATCGCGCGCGAGGGTCTCGAGGCGCCGGAGCCCGACTACGCGCGCATCCGCTCGGGCTTCATCCAGGGTGCCAACCACCCCGAAGACGTCGAGCGGATGATTTCGTTCTTCGAGCTGATGGCCGGCACTCCCTGGTTCCGCCCCGCGGTCGACATCTGGAGCGAGGCCGACGCACAAGTGACGCGAATTATCGCGCTCGCCCGTGAAATGCGGGCCGCTGTCGCGACGGGTACTCTCGACCCCGGCCGGCGCGCCGCCATGCTCGAGCGGCTGGACGCTCTCGACCGGCAGCTGACCTGGCTCGAAAACGCGTTCTCACAGCAGATCCGCACTGCCACGAACGAGCTCAAATCCGCCATCCTGATCGGCCTCGCCGGAAGCAGCGTTTTGCTGTGGGGGCTGGGCGGCGTCTTCGCCTGGCGCACGCTGCGTGCCGGCCTCGTCGCCCAGAGCCGGCTGGCGCGCAGCGAGCAGCGCATGCGCGATCTGATCGAGGTCGCCGCCGACTGGATCTGGGAGATGGACGCCGAGCTGCGCTTCACCTACCTGTCGCCCCGGCATGAGGCGATCATCGGCATACCGGCGGATCGTATCGTCGGCCTCCGCCCGCACGACTTCACGCGGATCGTCGGCACCACGGTCGACTGGGGCACCCATCTGGCCGACCTCGAAGCACGCCGCCCGTTCCGCGACTTCCGTTACGTCGTCTCCGGCTCGAACGGCCGCAGCTGGCACATGTCGACCAGCGGCCGGCCGATCTTCACGGAACACGGCGTTTTCGCGGGCTACCGCGGCACCGGCACCGATATCACCGCCGAGGTGGCGGCCCGTGCCGAGGCCGAAGAGCAGCATCGCGTGCTCGGCGACGTGTTCGACAATGTCGACCAGGGCATCGTGGTCATCGACGAGGATCTCGATCTCCTCCGGTTCAACCGCCGATTCCTGGAGATTCTCGATCTGCCCGAGGATCTGTGCGCGCCGGGCGAATGGACGCTCGAACGGTTGATCCACTACAACGCCGAGCGTGGCGAATACGGCCCGGCCGATGTCGAGGCGCAGATGGAGGCGATCCTGCGCCCGGCGCGCGCCGGAGAGCCGCACCGGTTCGAGCGCCAGCGCCCGGACGGCACCGTGGTCGAGATCCGCGGCGTCCCGCGACCCGGCGGCGGTTTCATCACCACCTTCACCGACGTCACCGCGCACAAGCAGGCCGAGCGCGCGCTCCGCGAGGCCAAGGAGGCCGCCGAATTCGCCAACCGTGCCAAGTCGGAGTTCCTGGCCAACATGTCCCACGAGCTGCGCACGCCGCTCAACGCCGTCATCGGCTTCGGCGAGATCATGGAGGGCGAGATCCTGGGACCGATGCCGCCGCGTTATCGCGAATACGCCGCCGACATCCGTGCGAGCGGCATGCATTTGCTCGGCATCATCAAGGACATCCTCGACCTCTCAAAGATCGAGGCCGGCAAGATGACCATCGAGGAGGAGCCGGTCGACCTCGCGGCCGCGGTCGAGGACACGCTGCGCCTGGTCACCGAACGGGCCGCGGAGGGCGGCGTCGCGCTCGCCGCCGAGCTGCCCGAGGACCTGCCGCGGCTATGGGCCGACCGGATACGCGTGCGCCAGATGCTGGTCAACCTGGTCACCAACGCGATCAAATTCACCGAGCGCGGCGGCACGGTGACGGTTGGCGCGAAATCCTCTTCGGACGGCCTCGCGATTCGGGTCGCCGACACCGGCATCGGCATGACCGCCGACGAGATCGCCACGGCCCGAAGCGCCTTCGGTCAGGCCGATACGAGCCTGTCGCGCCGCGCCGAGGGCACCGGTTTGGGACTGCCCCTGGTCCAGTGCCTGGTCGAGCTCCACGGCGGCAGCCTCGACATCGAGAGCGAACCCGGCGAGGGCACCGCCGCCACCTTGCGGTTTCCCACCGAGCGTGTGCTGGTGACCGAGTGGGAGACCGAGGCCGTGACCGTCTGAGCGGTCGCCCGGCCATTTCCCCACGCCGCCCGCCTCCGCTATAACCGCGCGGTCCGCCACCCCGGATCCGGAAGCCGCGTCCCCCTTGAGACCGCGCTATTACATCGGCCTCGCCACCACCTTCCACGACCCGGCGCTGGCCATTGTCGGGCCGGACGGCACGGTGCGCTTCGCCGAGGGGGCCGAGCGCTATCTTCAGTACAAGCGCGCGCCCAACTGCGAGCCCGACCTGTCGATGCGCATGTCGGCGCTGCTGCGCGCGTATTGCGATCCCGAGGCCGACTACGTGGTCGCGACCTCATGGGGCGAGCGGTTCACGCAGACGCTGGCCAAGCTGGACGCGCGCGGCGACGTCGGGCTCGACGCGGCGCTGGCCGCCGAGCCGGCGCTCAACGCGGCGATGATCCCGGCCGACGCCGACAAGGCGTTTCAGATGCAGCTGCTCGTACGCCAACAGGCGGCGGGTATCGGCACGTTTCTGGGCCTCAAGGAAGCGTTCGGCCATACTCGGATGACGCTGCGCCGATATGGCCACCACCGCTGCCACGCCGCCTATGCGTGCTTCACCGCCCCCTTTGCCGAGGCGTCCTGCGCCGTGATCGACGGCTTCGGCGAGTGGGGCTCGATGGCGCTCTATCGGTACAAGGACGGCGCCATCGAAGACATCCGCGAGCACCGCGGCTGGGAGAGCATCGGCTACTACTACGGCCTGATGACCGAGATCTGTGGCTTCGACCAGGTGCGCGGCGAGGAGTGGAAGGTCATGGGCCTGGCTCCCTATGGCGAGGACGACCCGAAGCTGATCGATCTGGTGCGCCGCCTCTACACGATCGAGGCCAACCGCGTCACCTTCGCCAAGGCCTCGGTGATCCGCGAGACGGTGGAGGCGCTGAAGGCCGCGGCCGATGCAAACCCGCTGAACAACGCCAACCTGGCTCGCGCCGCGCAGATCGGCTTTATCGACATGGCCACCGCCGTGCTGGGCGAACTCGCGGACAACGGCGGATCGTCCAATCTCGCCTACGCCGGCGGATGCGCGCTCAACTCCTCGTTCAACGGGCAGATCGTCGGCCGCACCGGGTTCGAGAGGCTCTACGTTCCCTCGGCGCCGGCCGACGACGGCAACGCGCTGGGCGCCGCCCTGCTCGCCTATGCCGAGGACCATCCCGACTGGCGCCCGGAGCCGGGCTTCGCCTCGCCCTATCTGGGCACGCCCATGTCCGAGGCGCCGGTCGAGCGCGTCATCGAGGGCAACGCGAACGGCGTCAATGTGCGCCACATGCCGGGGGGTGCGGTGGCCGAAGAAGCGGCGCGGATGCTGGCCGACGGCAAGGTGATCGGCTGGGCGCAGGGGCGCGCCGAGTTCGGCCCGCGCGCGCTGGGCAATCGCTCGATCCTGGCCGACGCGCGCCCCGCCGACGCCAAGGACCGGGTCAATGCCAAGGTCAAGCTGCGCGAGCCCTTCCGCCCATTCGCCCCCTCGATCCTGGCCGAGCACGGGCCCGACTGGTTCGCGGACTACCAGGAAAGCCCTTACATGGAGCGCACCCTGCGCTTCCGCCCCGAGGTCCGCGACCGCGTCCCCGGCGTAGTCCACGCCGACGGCACCGGCCGCCTGCAGACGGTGCGCGCGGAATGGAACCCCCGCTTCCAAGCGCTGGTCGACGCCTTCCACAAGGAAACCGGGGTGCCGCTGGTGCTCAACACCTCGTTTAACATCATGGGCAAGCCGATCATCCACTCGGCCGAGGACGCCATCGTGATGCTCCACACCACCGGCCTCGACGCCGTGGTGGTGGGCGACTACGTGCTCGAAAAATAGGGCCGCGCCCGGCTGGCCCGGACACGGCCCCGCTTTGCGAGGGGGCGCAGGCACCGCTCAGGCGCGGCCCTCGCTGGTCTGCGTAGAGTGCCGGCCATGGCCGGTGGTCTCGGCCAGCCGGTCGAACACGCCGCCCAGCACCGCACCGAAGATCAGGTGCAGCACGAGCGTGGCCACCGCGGCCGCCGGACCGATACCGGCTGCGAACAGCCCTGCGCCCGCCAGCGGCATGACGACGACCATCATCAGCAGCCAGGCGCCGACCGAGAACAGCATGCCGCGTGCCCACATCGGGCCGGGCAGCTTGTCAGCCAGCAACGCGAACAAACCACCCCAAGCAACCACACCGATGATCGCGTGGGCGACCCAGCCCACGGCGGGATCGGCGGGTAGCGACAGATAGCTCTGCCCCATCTGGGTCAACATCCCGATGGCATTCATCTGCGGCAGTAACCCTGCCGCGGACTTCAGGATCATGAGGATCGACAGCACCACCGTGGCGGCGAGCCCGGCGGCGAAGCCTGCAAGGATCCGGTTCATGGCGTCCTCCTTGTTTCGGTGTCCGCTGAATACTCCGGATTCCGTTTGCACCCATGACCTTGTAAGACTTCGGCTAATTTGAACCCGTGCACGGACACAATGGTGTGAACGCCGCAGATTGGGCCGCCTACTACACCAGGACGGAGGGCCGCCCGCCCCGGCGCACCCTGCTGACCGCGCTCGCCAACCGCGACGCCGAGGGCCGGCCGCCCGGCTTCGCCGTCGATTTGGGCGCGGGCGGCGGGCGCGACGCGGTGGAGCTGCTACGCCGCGGCTGGCGCGTGCTCGCCGTCGACCCCGCGCCGGAAGCGGCCGAGGCGCTGCAGGCTCTGCACGGCGCCGAGCGGCTCGAGGTGCTGACCGCCGTCATGGAGGACGCGGCTTGGCCGGCGGCCGACCTGGTCAACGCCAGCTTTTGCCTGCCCAAGGTGGTACCCGACCGTTTCGACGAATTCTGGGCCCGCCTCGTCAGCTCGCTCGCCCCTGCCGGCCGCTTCGCCGGCCAGCTCTACGGCGACCGCGACAGCTGGGCCGGATCGGGCCTGACCGTCCACACCGAGGCCGAGGCCCGCGCCCGCCTCGACGGGCTGACGGTCGAGTTGTTCGAGGTCGAGGAGGAGGACAGCGTCACCCCGCGCGGCGAGGCCAAGCACTGGCACATCTTCCACATGGTGGCGCGGGCGCCGGCGTGAAGCCTCCTACCCCGCGTCGCGCCGCTTGAGGATCTCCGGCACCGTGTAGACGAGCACCTCCTCGCCGTCCTGGTTGAGCACCGCGACCTCGATGGTGACGTAGCCGCGGTCGGGCCGCGAGGCCGACGGCCGGGTGTCCCGGACCCGTGCCTCGACGGTCAGCCGGTCGCCCGGCCGCACGGTGCGCTTCCATTTGAGCCCCTCGATCGCGCCCGCGCCCCAGCCGCCGCCGCGCAGGAAGCCCGAGCGGATGAGGTGCCCGAAGGTCAGCGCCGCGGTATGCCAGCCCGAGGCGACCAGCTCGCCGAACGGTCCGCGCTTGGCGGCGTCGCGGTCGAGATGGAAGGGCTGCGGGTCGTACCGCCGCGCGAACTCCAGGATCTCCGCCTCGGTCACATCGACGGGCTCGGTGACGTAGACGTCGCCCGCCACGAAATCCTCGAAATACTGCTCGCCCTCGAACCGCCTGCGCATCTCGACCTCGTTCGTTTTCCCTCGCGACACGGGGGCGCCGCCGGTGCGTCCCGCGCGACGCGGCCTGCGGCCGCTCCTCGGGAAGAGATGAACTGGGTGCTTCCCGCGACACCGGCGTTGCGACAGCTCTCCAACCTTCCTCTCCCCGAGGAGGCCCCGCAGGGGCCGTCGCAAGGGACGCACCAATGAACCGCGCGGCACCCCGCTCCCCCACGCCCGTCCGCTCTGATAGCATCGCGCCATGTCCGATGCACCCGCCTCCGCCGCCCTGGTGCCCTTCGGCCGCGACGCCGCCGAGGCAGCCTACGACCGCGCGGTGGCGCGCTTCGCGGCCGAGCGGCGCATGCGGGTGCGACCCTTCGTGCGCCGGCAATTCGGACTGCGCGGCTCGCTTGCGCTGCACCGCCATGCGCTGGGCTGGGACGTGGTCCGCGCGCCGGTCAATGTCGGCCTGGCCGTGCCCGCGCTGGGCGTGTCGCTGGCGGCGGCGGGGCTCAGGCGGACGCGGCTGCGCCGGGCGGGCGACTGGCTGGCCGGCCGGCGGCTGTTTCTCGAGACCGCGGTGGCGCGCGAGGTCGAGTGGCGGCTGTGGACCGAGCTGCTTGAGTTGCCCTTCGCCCAGCGCGGCCGCCGGTCCGAGCGCGACGCGCTGGCCGAGGCACTGCTCACCGATCCGGCCGTGGCCGCCGCGCTCGACCGGGCCGCCGCCGCGCTGCGCGCGCGCTCCGACGACCCGGCGCTGCGTCGCCGGCTCGAGACGGCGCTGGCCGACTACACCGGCTCTCGCGTCGCCGCGGCCGAGATCGCCACCAATCTGGTCGGCGTCGCCGCCGGCGCCATGGCCTGGCACCAGTTCACGCCGGGCGCCTGGTCGCTCGGCCCGGTGGCGGCGGGCGCGATGGCGCAGCAGGCGGCGGTGAGCCAGTTCCCGCTGGGGAGCTGGGCCGGCGGGCTGTGGTACGCCGCGTTCCCGGCGCATCCCTCGCTGTGGCTGGTCGCCGGCGTCACCGGCGGCGTCATGGCCGCCGCCGCGGTGCTGTCGGCCTTCGCGGGCGTGGTCACCGATCCGGCGCAGACCGCGCTCGGCCTGCACGACCGGCGTCTCACGAAACTCGTCGACACCCTCGAGGCCCAGCTCCGCGGCGCCGATGCCCGCCTCAAGCTGCGCGACGCCT
>CAZMTC010000120.1:0-10321 GCA_964569105.1 uncultured Alphaproteobacteria bacterium
GCTATTGACGGCCACGCGCGGTCAATCGAACACGGCGGCGATCTCCTCGATGTCGGCGCCTTCCTTGATCACGCGCAGGTGGTAGTAGCCGACGGCGACGACGGTGGCGCGCAGGGCGATGAAGGCGGCGGCGGCGATCCATTGCGCGACGGAGCCGGCGACGGGCGAGCCCAGCGCGGCGAGCCCGGCGCCGATGCCCAGGTCGATCGCGTGCTGGGCCACGAGCAGGATCAGGATGATCGCGAAGATGTGCCAGCGATAGCCGGCGGTCAGGTTGGACGAGCGGCCGAGCGAGCCGAGCACGCCGGGCCGCTCGATCACGGCGACCGGTATGGCGACCCACCACAGTGTCATCAGGATCAGCCCCGGCACGATGAACAGCGCAAGGCCGAAGGTGGTGCCGAGAAAGACGATGATCGCGAGCAGCACCACCGGCCACAGCGCGCGCACGCCGCCCACCACGACATCGGCCACCGTGGCGTGCCGGCCGCGCAGTTCCTGCACCGTGCCGTAGATCAGCACGGCGGTGAGCAGGTTGGAGGCGAGCATGTCGAGCACCAGGACCCCCAGGCCGGTCTCGGCCTGCGGGTCGCCGACCGAGGGCAGTTCGACCAGGAAGACGAGCCCCGTGATCGCGAGCGCGAGGCCGCCGAAAGGCAGGGCGTTGCGGGCCAGGATCTCCACCGCCCGGCCCAGCACGCCGCCCACCGTGAAGCGCTCGACCCTGGACAGGACGGGCGGCCGCTGGCCTGGAGCGGGCGCGCTCACCGCGCGTGGGCGACCGGCTCGCGGTGCCGGGCGCAGTAGAGCCGGGCGCCGTCTGGGGCGGCCTTGGGCAGGCCCTCGATCAGGCCGGAGGCGAGCATGCGCGCGCGGAAGCGGCGGTCGTCGACCGCGTGGCCCAGCGCCGCCTCGTGCACCGCGCGCAGCTCGGCCAGGGTGAAGGACTGCGGCAGGGCGTCGAAGGCGAAGCCGGGATCGTCCAGTCCCGCGACCAGCTTGCGCAGCGCCATGTCGACGATCGCACCGTGGTCGAAGGCGAGCTTGGGCAACTCCGCCGTGTCGTGCCAGCGCGCCTCGCGCGCGTCGCTGCCGCCCTTGGGCTCGGCCACGCCGGGGGGCAGCACCAGCAAGTAGGCGATCGAGATGACCCGCTCGCGCGGGTCGCGATCCGGTGCGCCGAAGGCGTGGAACTGCTGCAGGTGCGGCGTGTGCAGCCCGGTTTCCTCCATCAGCTCGCGGCGCGCCGCGGCGTCGAGCCCCTCTTCGATGCCGACGAAGCCCCCTGGCAGCGCCCACTCGCCTTCGAAGGGCGGGCCCGCGCGCCGGACCAGCAGAACCTTGAGCCGCCCGATCCGCACCGTGAACACCACGACGTCGGTGGTGACGGCGGGATGGGGGTGCTCGTAGGTGTAGCTCATGACACGGCGAACCGTTCGGGCGCGGGTTGAACCTGTCGGCCCAATCTACAGCGGTTCTGGCCAGGACGGAAACGGCACCGGCCGGTCGTCGGTTGCCCTGGCGAAGCCTCAGCCCCCCGCGACCCCCGCTGCACGCAGCGCGGCGATCTCGTCGGCGCCGTAACCGGCCTCGCGGAGTACCGCATCGGTGTGCTCGCCCAAGGCGGGGGCACCCGCGCGGACCTCGGCGGGCGTGCGCTCGAAACGGGCGGCGGCGCGAGCCTGGCGCAGCCGGCCGGCGGCGGGGTGGTCGTACTCGATCACGCTTTCGTTGGCCGCGACCTGCGGGTGGCGGATCACCTCGCCGCGCTTGAGCACCGGCGCGCAGGGGACGCCGGCGGGCTCGAGGATGTCGAGCCATTCCTGCGTGGTCCTGGTCTTGAGCACCGACTGGGTGAGCTCGAGCCGGGCGTCGATGTTGACGTCGCGCAGCTCGGTGGTCCTGAAGCGCTCGTCGTCGAGCCATTCGGGCTTGCCGAAGGCATGGCACGCCGCCTCCCACTGCGCGTCGGTCATCACGGCGACCGACATGTAGCCGTCGGCGGTCTCGTAGATCAGGTCGATGAAGCTGGCCGCCTTCTCCTGCGGGAACTCGTCGCCGACATAGGTCTGGCTGGCCATGTCGGAGGCCCACAGGAAGGCGAGCACGCTGTCGAGCATCGACAGGCGGACGTGCTGGCCCTCGCCGGTACGCGCCTTGTGCAGCAGCGCGGCGGTGATCGCCTGCGCCGCGGTCACGGCGGTGAGCTTGTCGGGCAGGATGGTGCGGATCAGGCGCGGGCGCGCCTCGTCGGAGCCTGCCTGGATCGTGGTCAGGCCCGAGAGCGCCTGGACGAGCGGGTCGTAGACCGGCTTCTGAGCGTAGGGGCCGTTCTCACCGAAGCCGGAGATCGAGACGTAGACCAGGTCGGGCTTGACCGCGCGCAAATCGGCCTCGCCCACGCCCATGCGTTCGACCACGCCGGGACGGAAGTTCTGGACCACCGCGTCGGTCGTGGCGGCGATTCGCTTGACCGCCTCGACCCCGCGCGGGTCCTTGAGGTCGAGGACCACCGAGCGCTTGTTGCGGTTGTTGTTGAGGAACACGGCCGAATGGCCGCCGCGCCGGTTGCCCGCGGCACGGGTGAAGTCGCCCCGGGACGGCTCGACCTTGATCACCTCGGCGCCCTGGTCGGCCAGAATCATGGTCGCGAAGGGGCCGGAGACGACGGCCGAGAGATCGAGGATGCGGATGCCTGAAAGCGGACCGGACATGTGTCACTCCGTGAGCGAGCGGCGGATGATGAACTCCCAGGGCGACACTTCGTCCGCGACCGGCACCTCGATCAGCGCCGGACGGTCGGCGGCGATGGCGGCCTCGAGCGTGGTGCGCAGCGCCTCGGGGCTCTCGGCCCGGTAGCCGTCGGCGCCGAAGGATCTGGCGAGCGCGACGAAGTCCGGGTTGCGCAGCTCGGAGCCGATGACGCGGCCCTTGAGCTGGGTCTCCTGGTCACGCCTCACATTGCCGTAGGCATTGTTGTTGAACACCACGGCCACGACGCCGATGCCGTGCAGCACGGCGGTCGCCAGCTCCTGGACCTGGAACATGAAGCCGCCGTCGCCGGCGACGGCAACCACCGCCCTGTCCGGGTTGCCGACCTTGACGCCCAGCGCGGTGGCGTAGCCGAAGCCGAGCGTGCCCTGGTAGCCGCAGCGGATGAAGGTGCGCGGCTCGTAGATCGGCAGCGCGTACCACGAGGCATAGCCGGCCTGGCACAGCTCCTCGACGAAGAAGCCGTCGCGCGGCAGTGCGTCGCGGATGGCGGCGAGGTAATCGACCTGGGGCTGGACCTTGGCGTAGGCGGCAGCCGCCGTGTCGCGCGCCCTGGCGATGTCCGCCTCGGGCACCCGCGGCCTGGCATCCTTGGCCTCAAGCGCGGGGATCAGGGCGTCGAGCGCGTCGGCGCTGTCGGCGGTGATGCCGACGGTCGGGCGCAGGCGGACATGCTCGCGCGGGTCGATGTCGATACGCATCAGCGGCACGTCGCGCTCGGGCCAGCGCATGGTGACGGTCTCGAGCCGTGTGCCGAGGGCGATCAGGCAGTCGGTGTCCGGCCACAGCTCCCACGCCGCGGCGATGTCGGCCCAGCGCGGATCGTCGGCGGGCACGATGCCGCGGCCGCCGCGCAGGCTGGCGACCGGCGCGCCGATCAGCCCGGCGAGGCGGCGCACCTGCTCGCGCGCGCCCAGCGCGCCCGAGCCGACCCAGATCATCGGCCGCTTCGCCCTGGCGATGGCGTCGGCCGCGGCCTCGATCGCATCGGCGTCGAGCGGCGGCGGCGGGTCGGCGGGGACGGGGCCGGTGAGCTCCACCGAGTCCTTCTTCGACATCACGTCCCAGGGCATCTGCACAGCGGCCGGACCCGGCCGGCCCGAGGCCATGCGCCGGAACGCCTCGGCCACCGTGCGCGGCGCCTGGGCGGCGTGGTCGATGTGGCCGGTCCAGCGGGTCAGGCGGTCGAGCACGCCCTTCTGGTCCGGGATCTCGTGCAGGTGGCCGCGGCCGCGGCCGAGCCAGCCCGAGGGGATCTCGCCGGTGACGCACAGCACCTGGGCGTTGGCGGCATAGGCGGTGGACAGCGCGGCGGTGGTGTTGAGCACGCCCGGCCCCGGCACCACGGCGTAGACGCCGGGCCGGCCGGTCGACTGGGCGTAGCCCAGCGCCATGTAGGCCGTGCCCTGCTCGTGCCGCGCGTTGACCGTGCGGATCTCGTTCGACGCCTTGTGCAGCGCGTCGAACAGGCCGTAGAGCTGCACGCCGGGCAGCCCGAACACCGTGTCGACACCGTGCGCGGCCAGCGACCGAACGATCGCCTCGCCGCCGGTGATGCGTTCCATTGCACGCGTCTCCTCAGTCCGTGTCGCCGTCCAGCGCCCTGAGGTAGCTGGCGTAGCGGGGGTTGTCCACGGCCAGCTTGACCATCGCCGTGGCGCGCAGGTGGCGCAGCAGCGCCGGGTCGTCGGTATCGATCTCGCCCGCGTCGATTGCGTGGGCCAGCGCGCGGTTGAGCCGCTCGAGGTCGCCGTCTTCGCCGGTGAGCGCGCGCAGGCTCTCGTGCTCGGCGGCGTCGGCCTGCGGCCCCTGCTCCAGTTCGCGGCGCACGATAGCGACCACGTTCGCGGCGACCTTGAGGTAGAAGGCGTCGGCGCCCGAGAGCTCGGGGCCGACCTCCTGGCGCAGATGGCTCTCGACGGCGGCGAGCAGCTCGGGCGCAGCGGGACGGTCGAACATCACTCCATCCTCCCCTCGATGTAGTCGAGCAGGTCGAGCTCGGTCTCGGAGACCCGGCGGCCGATGGCCGCGCGCTCGACGGTGGGGACGCGGCCCGAGAGATAGTCGTCGGCCATCATCTGGCACATGACGCCCCATTTGAGCGCGCCGAACACCTCCCACCAGCGCGCGCGCTCGGCGTCCACAGGGCCGGCGTGCACGGCGAAGGCGGCGTGGAACTCCCCGCGCGAGCCGAAGCCGCCCGCGGGCCGGTCGAGCCGGCCGAAGCGCCAGGACGGCACGCACAGCCAACCCAGATCCTCGTGCGGGTCGCCCAGATGGGCGAGCTCCCAGTCGAGCGCCCAGAGCTGCCCGGGGTCCGGGTCGACCAGCAGATTGCCGAAGCGGAAGTCGCCATGAACCAGTTTCGGCTCCGGCGGGTCGGTGGGCATGCGCTCGGCGAGCCAACGGAAGGCGAGCGCGAACACCGGGTGCGGCTCGCCGAAGCCGTCGTGGATGCGGCGATAGCGCGCGAACTGCGCGGACGGCGGCACCCGCGGCAGGGCGTCGGCCAGCGCCGCAGCGTCGGCGGCCTGGAGCCGGCCGAGCAGATCGCCGGCGCGCGCGGCCAGGCCGTCGCGCATCCCGTCGAAGGCCGGGTCCCTGGCGATGCGCGGCGGCAGCGCTTCGCCCTCGACCCGGCGCATGACGTAGCCGCGGCCGAGACCGTCACCCGCCTCCAGCACGGTCAGCACCTCGGGCGCCAGCGCCCCGAGCCGGTGCGCCTCCGCCTGCACCCGCGCCTCGGCCTCGGGCGGCAGCGTGGTGCCGCCGACCGTATCCGGGGAATCGCCCGCGAGGCGGCGCAGGATCAGCGGCACCCGCTGGCCGCCAGCCACGGCGTCGAAGGCCCAGGTCTCCTTGTTGGCGCCACCGGTGACGCGGGCGAGGTCGGCGATCTCCGCCGCCTCGGGCAGCGCGCGGTGGACGGCGGCGAGGAGGGCTGGCTCGGTGGGGGCGGTCATATCTTTCCCCTGCCCTCGAGGGAGGGGGAAGGGGGAGGGGTAAACGAATATGTCGCGCCACAGGCGCGCACTCTTCGTTTGATCCCCCCACCCCGACCCTCCCCCTCGAGGGGGGAGGGTGTGACGGTCACTACCTGACCGCAGCCCCCCATCACCCTTTGATGAACCCGAACAGGTGCCCGGCGACCTTGCGCATCTGGATCTCCTCGGCGCCCTCGGTGATGCGGTAGCGGCGGTGGTGGCGGTAGATGTGCTCGAACGGCATGTGGCGCGAATAGCCCATGCCGCCATGGACCTGCATCGCCCGGTCGGCCGCCTCGCACACCAGCCGGTTCGCCCGGTAGTTGCACATGGCGACCTTGTCGGACAGGCGCCGGGCGACCTCGACCTTGGGCATCCGGTCCATCGCCCACGCCGTCTTGTGGATCAGCGCGCGCAGCATCTCGGCCTCGGAGGCCAGTTCGACCAGCGGGAACTGGATGCCCTGGTTGGCGGCGAGCGGCCTGCCGAAGGGCTTGCGGGCGTTGGCGTGCTCGACCGCCCGGTCGATGCAGTACTGCGCCGCGCCCAGCGAGCTCGCCGCCTGCCGGATGCGGTTCTCGTGGACGAAATGCTGCGCCACGATCAGCCCCTTTCCGGGCGCGCCCAGCACCGCGTCCTCGGGCACCCAGACGCCCTCGATCGCGACATGGGGGTGGTCGGTGGGCATGTTGAAGGTCCAGAGATACTCGGTGGCCCGGATGCCGGGAGCGTCGGTGGGCACGATCAGGCAGGTGATGCCGCGCGCGTCGCCGGGCTTGCCGTCCGTGCGCGCAAAGACCAGGACCGAGCCGGCGACATGGAAGCCGGTGGTCCACAGCTTCTCGCCGTTCACGACCCAACCCGGCGCGCCGTCGCGCGTCTGGGGCCGGGCCGTGGTTTCCATCCAGGTGGCGTCGGAGCCGTGCTCGGGCTCGGTCAGGCCGAAGGAGAAGACGTGCTCGCCGGTAATCGCGGGCTCGACGTAGCGCTCGATCTGCTCTTGCGTGCCGAAATCCTTGAACATCAGCACGATGGGCAGGTTGCCGACGATCGAGTTCTCGCCCTGCAGATCGTTGTGCAGGCCCAGGCCCTTGGCCGCCAGATGCTCGCGCACGATGGCCATGGCGAGGTTGCCGGCGCCGGCGCCGCCGAACTCGGGCGGCAGGGCGTAGCGGTAATGGCCGGCGGCATCGGCGCGCCGGCGCATCTCGGCCAGCAGATCCTCCCACTCCGGCTTCGGCAGGCCGCCCGCGTCCCAGTCGGTACGCGCGTGCTCGCGCCGGTGGTCGAAGAAGCGGATGTTGTCATCCTGCTGCTCCAGCGGCTCGATCTCCGCCGCGATGAAGGCGTCGAGCTCGTCGAGCTTGGCGCGGATGTCGGCGGGGATCTCGAAGTCCATCACGCCACCTCGGCGTAGCCGTTGTTGAGCACCACCGTCTCGCGCTCGACCGCCGAGGAGCGGAAGCCGAAGGCGCCGCCGCCCTCGTCCCAGACCTCGGTGCGGATGGTCTCGCCGGGGTAGACGGGGGCGGAGAAGCGCACGTCGAGCCGGCGCAGGCGCACGGCGTCGTAGCCGCAGCAGGACTTCAGGATCGCGTAGCCGGCCACCCCATAGGTCGACAGGCCATGCAGGATCGGCCGCTCGAACCCCGCGTCGCGCGCGACCGGCGGGCTGGCGTGGAGCGGGTTGTAGTCGCCCGACAGGCGATAGATCAGCGCCTGGTTGGGCGCGGTCGGCAGGTCGCAGACGATGTCCGGCTCGCGCTCGGGCAGCGGGTGCGGCTCGGGCGCAGGGCCCGAGGGGCCGCCGAACCCGCCGTCGCCGCGCGCGAACACGGTGGCGGTGACGGTCGCCAGGTCGTCGCCGCCCGCCGTCTCGCGGATGGTGCGGGTCATGTAGATCAGCGCGCCGCGGCCCTCACCCTTGTCGATCACCTCGGTGACCTTGGTGGTGGCGGTGACGGTGGCGGCGGGCGGCAGCGGCTTGTGGATGATGGTGCCCTGCTCGCCGTGCAGCACCTTGACCCAGTCGACGCCCGATTCCGGGTCGCGCAGCCAGAAGCCGGGATAGGCCAGCACCGTCGCCATCGTCGGCACGGCGGTCAGCGCGGGCTCCTCGAACACGAAGCGGAGCTGGTCCTCGTCCATCGGGTCCTGGCCCAGGCCGATGCCCAGCGCGTAGAGGATGGTGTCGCGTTCGGTGTAGGCGTGCTCGACCTCCTCGAACGGCCAGTCGAGCAGCTTGTCGCGGTCGATGGTCACGGTTTCCCTCTTTCTCGGTGGTCGCTGCGCCGGCCCACTCCCCCACCCGGCCGCCCAACGACAGTATCCTGGTATTGGGCGGCCGGGTGGGGGAGTGGGCCGGCGCAGCCTCGGCGAAGCCGAGTGAACATCAAACGGGATCCCAGGAGAACACGTCGGCCGAGGCGGCGAGCGGGTAGAAGTCCGCGCGCATCGCCGGGATGGCGTGGTCGAGCACGCTCTCGGCCGTCCAGCCCTCGGACCGCTGCATGCCGCGCAGCGGGCGCGACTGGCTCATCAGGAAGATCTCGTTGCCGCGCACGGCGAAGATCTGGCCGGAGACGTCCGTGGCCCGGTCGGAGGCGAGCGCCACGGCGACCGGCGCGATCTTGGCCGGGGTCATCGACTTGATCTTCTCGACCCGCGCCTGCTGCTCGGGCGTGTCGGTGGGGATGGTGCCGATGAGGCGGCTCCAGGCAAAGGGCGAGATGCAGTTGGAGCGCACGTTGAACCGCGCCATGTCCATCGCGATCGACTTGGACAGGCCGACGATGCCGAGCTTGGCGGCGGCGTAGTTGGCCTGTCCGACATTGCCGACCAGCCCGGATGTCGAGGTCATGTGGATGTAGGCGCCGCGCTCCTGCCCGCGAAAGACCGGGGCGGCGGCGCGGGCGACGGCGAAGCTGCCTTTCAGGTGCACGGCGATCACCGCGTCCCAGTCGGCCTCGGTCATCTTGTGGAAGATGACATCGCGCAGGATGCCGGCGTTGTTGACCACGATGTCGAGGCCGCCGAGCTCCTCGTAGGCTTGGTCGACCATCTCCTGGGCGGCCTCGAAGTCGGCGACCGAGCCGTAGTTGGCGAGCGCCGTGCCGCCGGCCGCCTCGATCTCGTCGACCACCTGCTGCGCCGGAGCGGCGTCGGCACCCGCGCCGTCGGCGGCGCCGCCCAGATCGTTGACCAGCACCCTGGCACCCTCGGCCGCCATCAGGAGCGCGATATCGCGCCCCACGCCGCGCCCGGCGCCGGTCACCAGCGCCACCTTGCCGTCGAGCACGCCCATGGTTCCTCCCGTGTATGGTTGTTCCGCAGACTAAAGCGGATGCTCCCGCCGCGATCAATCGGAGGCGCCATGCGCGGGGCGCGGTTGACAGGCGGGGGGCGCGCCGCAAGTCTCTCGCCAAAGGCGCCCGAGCGCGGCGCCGCCGAGATCATCCCGAACGAGGAGGCGAGACCGTGCAGGAGCGGCTTCAGTTTTACATCGACGGCGCGTGGACCGACCCGGCCCAGGCGAAGACGCTGGACGTGATCAATCCCGCGACCGAGGAACCGTGCGCAAAGATCTCGCTCGGCACGGCCGCGGATGTCGACAAGGCGGTGAGCGCCGCGCAGGCGGCGTTCGGCAGCTGGTCGCGCAGCTCGGTCAAGGAGCGCGCCGAGCTGATCGACGCGATCCTCGAGGTCTACAAGAAGCGCTACGACGAGATGGCGGAGACCATCTCGACCGAGATGGGCGCGCCGATCTGGCTGTCCAAGGCCGCGCAGGCCGGCACCGGCGTGGGCCACTTCAAGGCCGCCAAGAAGGTGCTGGAGAGCTTCACCTTCGAGGAGGACTGGGGCACGACCCACATCATGCGCGAGCCGATCGGCGTGTGCGGCTTCATCACGCCGTGGAACTGGCCGATGAACCAGGTCACCTGCAAGGTGGCGCCGGCGCTGGCGGCGGGCTGCACGATGGTCATCAAGCCCTCCGAGGTGGCGCCGCTCAACGCCATGCTGCTGGCCGAGATCCTCGACGAGGCGGGCGTGCCCAAGGGCGTGTTCAACCTGGTCAACGGCGACGGCGCGGGCGTTGGGTCGGCGATCTCGGCGCATGAGGGCATCGACATGGTGTCGTTCACCGGCTCGACCCGCGCCGGCGTCCAGGTGGCCAAGTCGGCGGCGGACACGGTCAAGCGCGTGGCGCAGGAGCTGGGCGGCAAGTCGGCCAACATCATCCTCGAGAGCGCCGATCTGCAGAAGGCGGTGAAGGGCGGCGTGATGGGCTGCTTCGTCAACACCGGCCAGTCCTGCGACGCGCCCACCCGCATGCTGGTCCCGGCAAAGCTGCACGACGAGGCGGCCGAGATCGCCAAGGCGGCGGCCGAGGCGTCGAAGATCGGCGACCCCATGGACGAGAACACCCGCATGGGCCCGGTCGTCTCCGAGGCGCAGTTCAGCAAGATCCAGGACCTTATCCAGAAGGGCATCGACGAGGGCGCCCAGCTGGTCGCCGGCGGCACCGGCCGGCCCGAGGGCTTCAACAAGGGCTACTACGTGCGGCC
>CAZMTC010000121.1:0-10253 GCA_964569105.1 uncultured Alphaproteobacteria bacterium
CCACACTCCGCCCCTCGCCAACCAACGGGAGCAAGCACGCCATGCCGAAGCCGGAGATCGTCGAGACCGCGTCGGTGCCCGAGGAGATGCCGTTCTGCGCCGCGGTGCGGGTGGGGGAGCTGATCTTCGCATCGGGCTCGCTGGGCAACGTCGTGGGGGAGATGCGGCCGGTCGAGGGCGTGGGTAGTGCCTCAGTTTAAAAATCCGACTTCCGATCCAGACCGCCCATTCCGAAGTGCAGTTGGCGTCGGAATGCCAGCTCAATGGCCTATGTGTCGCTTCCAGCGTCACAATGTTAGATAGCTGGTCTTTTCGTTGCTATCCGAATAGTCGTCTGTCCATTTCAGCAGCATAGCCTGTTTGCGTGGGGTCCGCATATGAATGGCCGCCATCAGCTCAACCGAATCGTGCTGTTCCAGAACTTCCATAGGAAACTTGTCGCGGATTTCCTGGTCAGGGATCATGTCGTTGCCGTCCGGGAACTCGATTTCGACGTTTCGCGCCGCGGCCTTCCCCCGGTTGAAGACCTTCACGCGGCATTTGTTGTTACCCAATTTAATCAGTTTCGCGCCGACATCGGCTTGGCGCGCTTCGATAGCCTCCGCTTCGCCTTTCTCGAGAAGGCGCCGGTTAAGCTGTTCCTGGGTATCGATCAGCGCCAGTTGGCGCCGATAGAACCAGAACGTGACGCCGGCCGCCCCGAGGGAAACCAGTAGCGCAATCAAGGCGGTGACGTCGCTGAATTCCACCGCTGCCCCTTATTTGAACTTAATGTGCCTGCTACCACGGAATGTCTTTTTCAGGGTGTCCCGCATCTCTTTCGCGAAGTCCCGGGCGATCTCCCGGCCTATCTCCTTTACATGCTCGTTGATGTTTTCGCTGTTTTCCCCCATCAGCTCGTCCTTGGAGAACTCGCGGCCACAGGACGCGCAGCGGGCTGATTCGACGGTTTCGTCGCTTCCCTCAAATTCGAACTGATCCCCGCCGCAGGTCGGGCAAAGCAGCGTGACCGAGCGGCCGTACTTCTGGGCATCCATCCCGGCATCCTTCCGTTGAATCCTGGCGGCACCTCGCAGTTGCGGATTGGTCACCGAAGAGCGCTACGGAGCAGTCCACCAAGGCGGGCATTGTTGCGCCAATGGAGAGCTCTAAGGTTGCTCAGGCCATCGCCTCCGCCGAGAGCCGTCGGGTGACTGTGGTCAATCTCCCAACCAAATGCCGATTCGCGGTCACCGTGGGCGGCCCACTCGATCCACCACCCGAACGCGTCCTTTCGAGTTAGGTTCGGATCAAATCCAGTGACAGGATGGGCCTTCTCCCAGGCGGCGCGTTTCCGCCGATCCTCGAGGGGAGGCGGCGATTTTTGGGGCGCCAAAAGGCCTTCACCTGACAGGAGGCGCGCCCCAAGGCCGTATCGATAAGTCATCGTTTGTCCTTCAACTGCTCGAACAGCGATCCTTGTGCCACATCAAGTGGCCGCTGGCAGGCAGCCTACCATATCGTGTAGAGCCAAGCGAGTCTTGTTCGTCATTTGTACCGTTATCGGAGGCGTCGGGGCAAGCGCAGCGATTCGCTGGATCGCCGCGCCCGCTTCGCGGGCTCGCGATGACAGCGGTGCGGGGCGGCGCCGGGCGCGCGCCGCGCGGCCTTTCTCTTGCCGCCGACCGGGGTATCCTGACGCCATGACCAAGTCCCTCGAAGCCGCGCTCGAGAAAATCCGCGCGCTGCCGGACGATCAGCAGAACTTCGCCGCGGCGCTCATGCTGCACTTCATTTCGAATCACACTGGAGAATGTGGCTTGACGCCGGAGCACGAGGCGATGCTGCAGGAGGCCGCCACGCGGGTGGATCTCGGATGGAGGGACTCTCGACCGGCATAGCACCCGGAAATTTGCTACCCTCGGTAAGCGACGAAGTGTACGATAGCTGCCCTGGACCCTAAGGAGGGCCACCTGATGGACAAGCAACGTCTCTCTCTCGCTGTGGTTGTTGGGGGTCTCGTCTGGAATACGCCTGTCGTGGCTCAAGACGATCTTGGCAATCTTAGCTCCAATCCCTACAACCCGAATTCGATTGCCAACCCATACGGCGCGGGAAATCCTTTCAGTCCAAATAGCGTTACAAACCCATATGGGCCCTATGGCAGCCCCTTCAGCCCTAGATCGGCCACCAATCCATACGCAACGAATGCACCTCGCCTATTCGATCGCCAGGGAAACTACCGTGGCAGGCTGAGCGCCAATCCGTTCGATCCCGAATCGATCTCGAATCCATATGGACGATATGGAAGCCGTTTCTCCCCCGACAGCATTAACAATCCTTATGGTGCGGGGAATCGGTTTTCGCCGGATAGCCCCTCCAACCCGTACGGCACCGGGCTAAGGATTTACGGGGACTGAGTTGACCACGGGGTGAAAAGCGTAACCTCCGAGCACTGATGCTCAATGGCGCGCTGCAACCGCAGAGAGCAGATTGGCAACCTCGGTCGATTCTGCGACTGCCGCGCTCGGCAGTGACCGGGGAATGCTTAAGGAGCGTACAGAGGATGCAGTATAAACACATGGAACAATGCTTCTTATGCAAAGGGCAGTTCCAGTTCGGTCCAGGCGCCTACCATGGTCGCTGGATACGCGAGTGGAAAGTGTCGATTTGCGACACCTGTCGGCGCGGTAATTGGGACGGCATAGTTCCTGAGGTCCACCCGCACTTGGTTGATCACCTTCAGGCGATTGCCGTTGATTTCAACGCCAACGAGAATGGTTGGATCGACATACCGCGCTGAACAAATTGCCCAATCTAAGATCGGTTCCATGAGGAACGTCGCGAGGTGCGGCGTGCACGGGACCCAGGCGGAATATGTGGATGGCCGCGCCCGCTGCGCGGGCTCGCGATGACAGCGGTGGAGCGGTGGCGCCGGGGCGCGTCGCGCGGCCTTTCTCTTGCCGCCGACCGGGGGTATCCTGACGGGATGACCAAGTCCCTCGAAACCGCCTTCGAAAAGCTCCGCCGGCTGCCCGCCGAGCGGCAGGATGAGATCGCCGAGATGCTCCTGGACATGGCGGAGCGACCGGCCGGCTCGACCTGGCTCACCGACGCGCAGGCCGACGAGGTGCGCCGGTCGATGCGCGAGCGCGACTTCCTGAGCGAAGAGGAAGTCGAGGCGCTTTACCGCAAGTACGGTGCGTGAGACGGCGCTGGTCGCGCGCCGCCGAGGCGCATCTGGCCGAGATCCACGCATTCATCGCGCAGCACGATGCCGCCGCCGCGACGCGCACGGTTCGGCGCATCATCGCGGCCACCCGGCGGCTCGAGCTCTTCCCCTATTCGGCGCCGCAGTCGCCGATTGAAGGCACGCGGGAGCTGAAGGTGCGAAGACTGCCCTATGTCGTCGTGTACGCGGTCGTGGAGCGCGAAGATGCCGTCGAGATTCACGGCGTCTTCCACACCAGCCGGCATCCCGACGCGCGGCGTGGCTGAGGCAACGCCTGGGTCGCCGCGGGCGCTTCGCTGCACTCGGGATGACAGTGGTGGGGGGCGGCGGCGCGGGCGCACCGCGCGGCCATTCTCTTGCCGCCAGCACCGAGCCCGGGTGACCTCGCCCTTCGATACGGCCCCTGCGGGGCCTACTCAGGATGAGGTCATTGGGTTGGGGGCGAGAGGCGCGCCGTCATCCCTTCATCTCCCCATCCTACCCCAACGGCACCTTCGCCGGCGCGGGCTCAGCCCTCGCCGGCCTCCCCCGCCTCGGCGGCGTCGAGGTATTCCCGCCACTCGGCGAGCTTGTCGGCGAGCTTGTAGTCCTTGTCCTTGAAGGTGCACCAGCCGAAGGTGCGGACCGCCTTGTGGATCGCCCAGCGGCGCCAGCGCTTCTGGTCGGTGGCGGCGCGCATGGCGGCGAGGAACACGGCGTCGGCGAAGTCGCGGTCGGACCGGCGCGGCGCGGCGCGGTGGTCGGTCCACGCCATGTAGAGATAGTCGTGGACGATGCTGGCCTCGAGGTGCGGCCCGATCGGGCCGATCAGCGACCACAGCGCCCGGGGCACCGAGGAGAGGTCGTTGAACAGGCCGCGCGGCACGGTCAGCTCCTGGCGCCAGCTCTCGCCGCCGGCGGCGACGTCGAACTGGACGCGGTAGTCGCGCGAGACCTGCCACTTGGCGCGGGATTCGAGATCGGGCGGCGCCTTGGGATGGCGCACGAGATGGAGCACGTCGAAGTACCGGAAGTTGGAGACCTCGACGTCGCCGGCATCGGGGTAGGGGTCGTCCGGCCGGCGGACACCGTCGTCGCCGTCCTGGGGCATCGCCGATACGCCTCCGCCAGTCCGCGCGCGGGAACCACGCGCAGAGACTAGCAACCTGTCGGCGCGGGCGCTACGGACGCAGCCCGGCGGCGAGTATCGCCTGGCCCCCTGCGGCGGGATGGGGGAGACTGCGCGGCCACGCAACCACGCAACCAACGGAAGGAGACCCCGCCATGCCGAAGCTCGAGATCGTCGAGACCGCGTCGGTGCCCCAGGAGATGCCGTTCTGCGCGGCGGTGCGGGTGGGGGAGCTGATCTTCGCCTCGGGCTCGCTGGGCAACGTCGCGGGGGAGATGCGACTGGTCGAGGGCGGCATCGGGCCCGAGACCAAGGCCGCGCTGGGGCACCTGATCGCCAATGTCGAGGCCGCGGGCGGCGCGAAGGACACCATCGCCAAGGTACTGGTGTTCATCGCCGACATGAACGAGTTCGCCGCCATGAACGCGGCCTACGCCGAAGTCATGGGCGATCACCGGCCGGCGCGCTCGACCGTCGCCGTGAAGGGCCTGGCGCTGGGCGCGCGGATCGAGTTGGAGTGCGTGGCGGCGGTGCGGTAGGGGCGCGGGGCTTTCCCGTGGGGCGCGCCGTCCCATCCTTTTGCTCGGGCCGACGCGGCAACCCAGATGGTGTGCCGGTGGAGCCATCGCCTGGATCGCCCCCGTCGAGACGCCGCCTCGCGGGGCGGCTCCTCAGGGCGAGGGCCCGCTTCGCGGCCTCGCGATGGCGGCGGTGTGAGTGGGCGGTGTGCGCGCCCGCCCCCAAGGCTGGCCTTGTGGGTGCCCCGGCGCTTGATATATATTGCTGGTATCTATCATTGGCCGTTCGAGGGTGTGTCATGGGCGAGACCGGGACCGCGAAGCTGTTCAAGCACGGCCGCAGCCAGGCCGTGCGCCTGCCCAAGGCGTTCCGCCTTCCGGGCAACGAGGTGCGCGTGCGCCGGCTGGGGCGCGGCGTGCTGCTGGAGCCCATGGAGCGGAGCGTCGAGGACGTGCGGGCGATCTTCGCCGAGATCGACCGGCTGGGCGGCGAGGGCTTCCTGCCCGAGGGCCGGCCCGAGCAGCCGCCGATGCCGCACGGCCGCGACGTGGCGTTCGATTGACCGTCTGCCTCGACACCAACGCCGTCATCGCCGCCATCAGCGGGCGCCGGCCCGAGGCCCGGCGGCGGCTCGAGGCGGCCGTCGCCGCGGGCGTCGTCGTCGGCATACCGGCCGTCGTCCTGTTCGAGCTGTGGCATGGGATCGCCAAGAGCGCCCGGCCGCCCGCCAACGCCGCCATCCTCCGCACCTTCCTGACGCTGGACGTGACGCCCTGGACGTTCGAGCCCGAAGACGCCGAGGAGGCCGGCGCGATCCGCGCGGAGCTGGAGGCGGCGGGCACGCCGATCGGACCCTACGACGTGCTGATCGCGGCGCAGGCGCGCCGGCGGGCGGCGCTCCTGGTGACAGCCGACACCGGCGAGTTCGCGCGCGTGCCGGGGCTGCGGACGGAGGACTGGGCGGCGGCCTGAGGGGCGGGGCTTTTTCGCGATACCCCCTCCCCATCCCTTCGGTCGGGCTTACGCGGCGCCGTGGGCGCCACGGTTCCGCCCAAAGCCCTGCGGGGGGAGGGGGTGCCGGTGTGCGTGCCTCCCCGTCGTCGTTGCGAGGAGGCCGCCAAGCCGACGCGGCCATCCAGGGGGTGTGCCGGCGGAGCCATCGCCTGGATCGCCCTCTTCGAGACGCCGCCTCGCGGCGGCTCCTCAGGGTAAGGGCTCGCTGCGCGGGCTCGCGACGATATCGGTGTGAGTGGGGGCCGCCGCGGCATGGCGTTATCGCCGCCGCGCGGTTGACGCGAGGGGCGGGAGGGCCCTAATGGCTTCCACGGTGCCGCGGTGCGGGCGGCGATCGGGTGGGTGCGCCGGTGCGGCGCGGTCGAATGGACGGAACGCGGTGACCATGGAGGATCGACTGGACGGCGACGGGTCCGGGGGAGCGGAGGCGTCGGCGGGCGCGGCCCAGGTGGACGCGGAGGGCGCCGCGCCGCTGGCGGCGCCGCACGTGCCGACCTCCGAGGTGCTGCGCGCGCTGGTGGCGGCGGCGCCGGGGGAGCGGGTGTCGCTCGACTGGCTGGTCGTGCATCTGGGCGAGCGGTCGTTCGGCGTGGTGATGCTGCTGATGGCGCTGATCGGGCTGGTGCCCGCGGCCTCGACGATCTTCGCCGTGCTGATCGCGATCCCCGCGGTCCAGATGGTCATGGGGCTGTCGCGGCCCAAGCTGCCCGGTTTCGTCGCCCGGCGCGAGATCGGCACCGACCGGCTGGCCGGCATGGTGCGGCGGATCTCGCCGGCGCTGCGCGGGCTCGAGCGGCTGATCCGGCCGCGCTGGCGCACGCCGTTCCAGGCGACCAAGCGGGTGCTGGGGGTGGCGATCCTGCTGCTCGGCGTCTCGGCGGCGTCGCCGGTGCCTTTCGCGCACATCCTGCCACTCGTCACCATCATGTTGATCGCCTTCGCGTATCTGGAGGAGGACGGGGTGCTGCTCGCCCTCGCGCTGGGCGCGGCGCTGGTCTCGCTGGCCGTGACCGCGGCCGGGGTGTGGGGCGCGGTGGCGACGGGGGATTGGCTCGACCGGATCCTGTGAGGAGACGGGTGCGGGGGAGGGAGTAGAGGGGCTCGCATCGCGGGCGGGGCGAGACGTATAAGGGCGGCCGGGGCGCAGCGAGGAGGGAGCCGACACATGACCGTCTTCGACCATCCGGAATACGAGGGCCACGAGCAGGTGGCGTTCTTCGCCGACGCGGCGACCGGGCTGCGCGCGATCATTGCGGTACACTCGACCGTGGCGGGGCCGTCGGGCGGGGGGCTGCGCTTCTACCCCTACGCGCACGACGCCGAGGCGGTGACCGACGTGCTAAGGCTGTCCAAGGCGATGACCTGGAAGATGGCGCTCGCCGGGCTGCCCTTCGGCGGCGGCAAGTCGGTGATCCTGGGCGACCCCGCGTGCGACAAGACCGAGGCGCTGCTCGAGGCCTATGGGCGGGCGGTGGACAGCCTCGGCGGGCGCTACATCTGCGGCGAGGACGTCGGCACCACGCCGGAGGACATGGCGGTGATCCATCGCGCGACCGAGCATGTCGGCGGCCGGCCCGACACCACCGGCGACACCTCGCCGACCACCGGCTACGGCCTGGCGGTCGCGGCCGAGGCGGCGGTGCGCCGGGCGCTGGGGCGCGAGCTCGACGGCGCCACGGTGGCGATCCAGGGCGCCGGCAATGTCGGCAAGTGGATGGCCAAGTACCTGGCCGAGAAGGGCGCGAAGCTGGTCTTCGCCGACATCCGCGAGGACGCGGCGCGGGCGCTGGCAGACGAGTATGGCGGCTCCGTCTTGCCGGCCGACGCGGTCCTGGCGGCGGAGGCCGACGTGCTGGCGCCGTGCGCGCTGGGCGGGGTGCTGAACGACGCCACGATCCCGGCGATCAAGGCCAAGGTGGTGTGCGGCGGCGCCAACAACCAGCTCGCCGAGCCGCGCCAAGCGCGCGCGCTGCACGACCGCGGCATCCTGTTCGTGCCCGACTACGTCGCCAACGCCGGCGGCGCCATCGGTGCCACCGCGCACTTCCTGGGGCGCGGGCCCGAGGAGGTGCGCGAGCGGCTCGACGCCATCGCCGAGACGGTGGCGCGGGTGATCGACCTCGCCGAGCGCGACGGCGTGCCGGCCGAGGAGGCGGCGCAGAAGCTGGCGCGGGCCGCCGTCGAGGAGAAACGCGCCGGCCGCGCGGCGCCCGAGGATACGGCGGTCGAGGCGGTGGGGTAGAAACGGCGCTCGGCGCCTGAGGGCGCCCGCCGCGGTAACGCCTATGCCCCCTCCGTCCCGAACAGCAGCTCGAGATAGGCGCGGTAGTGGTCGAGTTGCTGGGCTACGGTCCGCGGGTCGGCCAGGATCTTGGAGACGATGAACGAGCCCTCGAACAGCACGGTGAGCATGTCGGCGAGGCTGTCGAAGTCGACCTCGGACCGCGGAGGGTGGCGCGCGGCGATCTCCTCGAACTTGGCGCGCAGCCGGCGGCGCCAGACGAGCACGGTGTCGGAGATCACGGCCAGCGTCTCGGACTCGAACAGGCCGGCTTCCTGGACGTAGGCGGCGTAGAGGCAGCCGGGGTAGGGCTCGGCCAGCGCCGCCATCTCCTCGCGGTAGAGGCCGATGAACACCAGCATCTGCTGCAGCGGGTCCGAGGCCAGGCGCTCGGCGCGCTCCATGTAGTGCTCGAGATGCTCGAGGTCGAGGCGCGCGAAGCGCTCGACCAGCGCGCGGCCGAGCGCCGCCTTGCTGTCGAAATGGTAGAAGAACGAGCCCTTGGTGACGCCGGCGCGGTCGATCACCCGGTCGACGGTGGTGGCCGAGAAGCCGTTGGCGAGCACGATCGCCTCGGCGGCGTCCATGATCCGGGTTCGGGTCGCGGTGCCGTCGCGCGGCATTATCTTTCCTTGGCTGGCGTGACGCCGGTCACATACCTGAACCGGACGGTCGGTTAAAGAGCGGTCGCAGACGGGCATCCGCTGCGTCCCGCATGTAAACATATTGAGGGAGTTCGACGGGCGCAAGCCGGAGACCCGGTCGATTGCCGTTGACAGGTGCCGTCTCCCGATATTAATACCAACTAGTCGGTTTAATGCCGGGGCGGCAGCATGGCCCCAGCGACCATGGGATCTGGGTCAACCACCAGACGACGAAGGAGAAGACGATGAGCGCAGTTGCACACGAGGTCGCGCCGGCCTTCGATCAGGATCGGGCGGCCGCATTCGAGGAGCGGTTCACGGGGGCGCTGAACAACGCCGCCGCCGTGCTGATGGTCTCCATCGGCCACCGCACGGGACTGTTCGACACCATGGCGGGCATGGCGCCCGCGACCAGCGAGGAGATCGCGCGCGCCGCGGGGCTGAGCGAGCGCTATGTGCGCGAGTGGCTGGGCGCCATGGTCACGAGCGGCATCGTGGATCACGACCCGGCGGCGGGGACCTATGTCCTGCCGGCCGAGCACGCGGCCTTCCTGACCCGCGCCGCGGCGTCGGACAACATGGCGGTGTTCGCCCAGTACATCCCGGTGCTCGGCGCGGTCGAGGACGACATCGTGGAATGCTTCCGCAAGGGCGGCGGCGTGCCCTACGAGCGCTACCCGCGCTTCCACGAGGTCATGGCCGAGGACAGCGGCCTGAGCGTCCTGCCGGTGCTGCGCGAGCACATCCTGCCGCTGGTGCCGAGGCTGGTCGAGCGCCTTGAGGCGGGCATCGACGTGCTCGACGCCGGCTGCGGCCGGGGCAAGGCGCTCAACCAGATGGCCTCGTGGTTCCCCAACAGCCACTTCACCGGCTACGACCTGTCGGAAGAGGCGGTCGCCTACGCCACCGCGGAGGCTAAGGCGCAGGGCAACGCCAACGTCCGCTTCGTCCAGCGCGACCTGAGCGACTTCGACGGCACGGCCGAGCCCGAGGCCTTCGACCTGGTCACCACCTTCGACGCGGTGCACGACCAGGCCAAGCCGGCCGAGCTGCTGGCGGGCATCCGCCGCTCGCTCCGGTCGGGCGGGGTGTATCTGGCCCAGGACATCAAAGCCTCGTGCCACGTCCACAACAACATGGATCATCCGATCGGCACGCTGCTCTACACCATCTCGTGCCTGCACTGCATGACTGTCTCGCTGGCCCAGGGCGGTGCCGGGCTGGGCGCCGTGTGGGGCCGCGAGACCGCCGAACGGATGCTCGCCGAGGCCGGCTTCGGCTCGGTCGAGGTGCACGAGCTCGAGCACGACGTGCAGAACTGCTACTACGTCTGCCGGCCGTAGTCGGCGGAGCGGGGCGCCGCGGGATGTCCGCGGCGCCCCCATTGCGTTCGCAGCCTCAAATGGGCCGCAGCGCCATGCGCAGGACGTCGAACAGGTCGAGGAGACGCGCGACGTAGGCGTCGCGCAGCTTGAG
>CAZMTC010000122.1:0-10245 GCA_964569105.1 uncultured Alphaproteobacteria bacterium
GAAGGCAAGGCGGTCCTGTTCAAGCGCTTCGCCGACGTCGACGCCATGGACCTCGAGGTCTCGACCGAGGACGTCGACGAATTCGTCAACTGCGTGCGCTTCCTGGGCGCGACCTTCGGCGGCATCAATCTCGAGGACATCAAGGCGCCGGAGTGCTTCATCATCGAGCAGCGGCTGCGCGAGCTGATGGACATCCCGGTGTTCCACGACGACCAGCACGGCACCGCGATCATCACCGCCGCCGGGCTGATCAACGCCGCCGATCTCAGCGGCCGCAAGCTCGAGGAGAGCAAGATCGTGGTCAACGGCGCCGGCGCCTCAGCGATCGCCTGCGTCGAGCTGGTCAAGGCGATGGGCGTGCCACACGACCATGTGGTCATGTGCGACACCAAGGGGGTGATCCACCAGGGCCGCGAGGACGGCATGAACCAGTGGAAGTCGGCCCATGCGATCAAGACCGAAGACCGGACGCTGGCCGATGCCATGAAGGACGCCGACATCGCCATCGGCCTGTCGGTCAAGGGTGCCTTCACCTCCGACATGATCGCCTCGATGGCGGCGCGGCCGATTATCTTCGCGCTCGCCAACCCCGACCCCGAGATCGATCCAGAGGACGTGCGCGCCGTGCGCGACGACGCGATCATGGCCACCGGCCGGTCGGACTACCCCAACCAGGTCAACAACGTCCTGGGCTTTCCGTTCATCTTCCGCGGCGCGCTCGACGTGCGCGCCTCGACCATCAACGATCCGATGAAGATCGCCGCCGCCGAGGCGCTCGCCGCGCTCGCCCGCGAGGACGTGCCGGACGAGGTCGGCGCCGCCTATGCCGGGCGCGAGCTGCGCTACGGTCCGGACTACATCATCCCCTCGACCTTCGATCCGCGACTGATCTCGGCGGTGCCGCCGGCGGTGGCCAAGGCGGCGATCGACAGCGGCGTCGCGCGCAAGCCGATCGAGGATATCGACGGCTACCGCCGCGAGCTGTCGACCCGTCTCGACCCGACCACGGCGAGCCTGCAGAGCATCTTCGACGCGGTCAGCCAGGACCAGCACCGCGTGGTGTTCGCCGAGGGCGAGGAGGAACGCACGATCCGCGCCGCGGCGATCTTCCACAACTCGGGCTACGGCCATCCGATCCTGATCGGGCGCGAGGACCGCATTCACGAGACCGCGGCGGCGATCGGTCTGTCCGGGCTCGACGGCATCGAGATCCACAATGCGCGCCTGTCCAAGCACAACCGGCGCTACACCGAAATGCTCTACGAGCGCCTGCAGCGCCGCGGCGCGCTGTACCGCGACTGCCAGCGCATGGTGAACCAGGACCGCAACGTCTTCGCCGCCTCGATGGTCGCGGAAGGCGACGCCGACGCCATGATCACCGGGCTCACGCGTCGCTTCGCCGTGTCCTACGACGAGGTGCGCCGGGTAATCGACGCCCGGCCCGGCGCGCGCGTCTTCGGCGTCACCATCGTGGTGGCGCGCGGCCGCACCGTGTTCATGGCCGACACCTCGGTCCACGAGGCGCCCACGGCGGTCGAGCTGGCCGACATCTCGAGCCAGGCGGCCGAGGTGGCGCGACGCATGGGACACGAGCCGCGCGTCGCGCTGCTGTCCTTCTCGACCTTCGGCAACCCGCTGCGCGAGAGCACCGAGCGCATCCGCGAGGCGGTCGAGATGCTCGATTCGCGCAAGGTCGATTTCGAGTATGACGGCGAGATGCCGCCCGACGTCGCGCTCAATCCCGAGCTGCGCGAGCGGCTCTATCCCTTCTCGCGCCTGTCGGGCCCGGCCAACGTGCTGGTCATGCCGGACCTGCATTCGGCCAACATCGCCTCGAAGCTGCTCGGCCAGCTCGGCGGCTCGACCGTGATCGGGCCGCTCCTGCACGGCCTCGCCAAGCCGGTGCAGATCGTGCAGCTCGGCGCCAACGTGTCCGACGTGGTCAACCTCGCCGCGCTGGCCGCGCACGAGGCGATGCTCGCCGCCGGTGCGAAGAAATAGTGCGGTTCGTGAGCGGACGGCGCCGCCCGCGCCGCCGTTTGTCCTTGCCTGCGCCGGGCGGTCCACCTTCTTATGGACCCCGGACCCACCGCACCACTTGCCGAGCGGGAAGACCATGATCCACTCCGGCGTGCCCGCCGGACACCTGATCCGCACCACCGCGCTGCTGGCGGCGCCGACCCTCGCGGCGCTTGCGGCGCTGGTCTGGTTCGGCGGGCTCGACCCCGGCTGGGCGGTGCTCGCCGGGATCTTCACGACGGCGGGCACGGCGCTGGTGGTGCGCGTCTGGCTCGGCGACCTGTTCGCCGTGCGCGCCTATCTGCTCGAGCTGGCCCGGCGCAACGATGCGCCGCCGCCCGCGCTGCGCGCCAAGTCGGCCGCCGACCTGGTCGAGGTCGCCGCGCGGCTGTGGACCGCGATGGCCCAGCGCACCGAGCAGGCGCAAACGGTGTCCGAGGCCGCCGAGCGCATCCTCGACAGCCTGCCCGACCCGCTGCTCCTGCTCGACGACCAGACCACCGTGGTCTCCGCCAACATCGCGGCCCGGCGCCTGCTGGGCGACGAGATCGAGGGCCGCAGCCTCGCCACCGTGCTGCGCGAGCCTTCGCTCCTGGCCGCGGCGCGCGCGGCGACGCGGCGCGGCGAAGCACAAGAGGTCGAGTTCGAGCTGCCCGGCTCACGGCCCCGTTCGCTGCTCGCCAGCGTCCGGGCACTGCCCGAGCCGACGCCGCACGGTGTGGTCGTGGCCATCGCGCTGCACGACGTGACCACGCTCAAGCGCTCGGAACAGGCGCGCGCCGACTTCGTCGCCAACGCCTCGCACGAGCTGCGCACGCCGCTCTCGACCCTGATCGGCTTCGTCGAGACGCTGCGCGGCTCCGCGCGCGACGACCCCGAGGCGCGCGACCGCTTCCTGGGCATCATGCACGACCAGGCCACCCGCCTGTCGCGCCTGGTCGACGACCTGATGTCGCTTTCGCGCATCGAGCTGTACGAGCACGACACGCCCGAGGGCAGCGCCGACCTCGGCACCATCCTGCGCAGCTCGGCCGAGATGCTGCAGCTCAAGGCCGCGAAGAAGTCGATGACCATCGAGGTCGACCTTCCCGACGGCCCGGCGGTCGAAGTGCCCGGCGACGCCGACCAGATCACCCAGGTGGCGCAGAACCTGCTCGACAACGCGATCAAGTACGGCCGTGCCGGCGGCACGATCCGCGTCCGCGTCTTTCGCGATGCCGACCGGTGGGCCGCGCTGTCGGTCGAGGACGAGGGCGAGGGGATTCCGCCCGAACATCTGCCGCGGCTGACCGAGCGGTTCTACCGCGTCGACAAGGCGCGCTCGCGCGAACTCGGCGGCACCGGCCTCGGCCTCGCCATCGTCAAGCACATCGTCAACCGCCACCGCGGCTCGCTGTCGGTGGAAAGCGAGCTCGGCGTCGGCTCCACCTTCACCGTGCGGTTCCCCGCCGAGGGCGTTGCGGCCGAGCGCGCGGCGTCGGGCTGAAGGCGGTCCGTATCTGAGGGGATCCGACGGATGGGCCGCGCGTCCGCGTGGCCCTGCCGCGCCGCGCTGCTCCCCGGGCGACTGTGGCCGAGTCATTGTTCGGTCATATTCCGGAAACCCAAGTTTCATCGAACTGTCGCCTTGGTGTCTCGGACCCGGCCGTAGGTTGCCCGCGGCCGGCAGGCGATGTCCGTGCGGATACGCGTCCGCCGGCCGCACCGAGTCGGATCATGCGGGCGGGGGCCGCGTCTCTCGTCCTTCAATCACGTCTTATGGAGGGGTAGATGACCAGTCGCACGGAGATGGGCGTGCGCACCGCCGCCCGGGCGTCGCTGCTCGGCGGCACGGCGCTGGCCGTGGTGCTGTCGCTCGGCGCTCCCGCGCAGGCGCAGACCAGTGCCGAGCTCCAGGCCAAGATACAGGCGCTGGAGACCGAGAACAGGATCATGAAGAACCAGCTGGAGGAGGTGCAGAAGCAGATCGACGCGGTCGCCTCCCAGGCGCCGCAGAAGCCGTTCAAGATGGTCGAGCGCGGCGGCGACGACGTCACGCTCAAGATTTCGGGCCAGGTGAACCGCGCGGTCCTGCTGGGCAACGACGGCGAGACCGGGTTCGTCAGCCATGTCGACAACGACAACAGCTCGACCCGCATCCGCTTCGACGCCGCCGGCAAGGTCGACGACGATTTGACCATCAAGAGCCGGATCGAGGTGCAGCTCGAGGTCAACTCGTCGGCCTCCGACCCGGGTGGCCTCGGCATTCAGGAGACCACCGGCAGCGCGGGCGGCTTCGGCGCGCGCAAGGCCTACATCGCTTTCGCCTCCAAGACCTTCGGCGAGCTCACCATCGGTCAGGAGTCGGTCGCCACCGACGGCATCAACGAGCAGGACCTGTCGGGCACCTCGGTGATCATCAACTCGGAGGCCGAGGACTTCGCGGGCGGCGTCAGCTTCACCAACAGCGCCACCGGCGTGAACACCGGTATCAATATCAACGCCAGCTTCGACAATTTCGACGGCGCGGGCGGCAACGCGGACCGGATGAGCGTCGTGCGCTACGAGACGCCGAAGTTCGTGGGCTTCCAGCTCATCGGGTCGCACGGCGTCGAGCCGGGCAGCGACGACGAGTCGATCGACGTGGCGCTGCGCTACGGCGGCAAGATCTGGGACACCAAGATCAAGGCCGCGATCGGCTATGCCAACGGCGATCAGGACCGGGGCGCGTCGACCGTCAACCAGAACTATATCGGCGGCTCGGTCGGCCTCCTGCACGACCCGACCGGCCTGAACGTGCACTACTCCCAGGGCAAGATCTCGTTCACCGGCAGCAACGACAACACGCCCGGGCCGTCCTTCTGGTACGTCAAGGGCGGCTGGAAGGGCGACATATGGTCGATGGGCGCCACGGCGATCTCGCTCGAGTACGGCGAGTATGTCGACGACGACGGCATCGCCGTCGGCGGCCGGCACGACAATTTCGGTCAGGTCTACGGCATCGGTCTGGTCCAGAAGATCGACAAGGCGGCCACCGAGCTATACGCGGGCATCCGCCGCTACGAGCTTGAGGTCAACGCCGGGGCTACCGACCCGACGGGCGCGCCGATCACCGGATTGGAGCCGGTGACCGCCGCCCTGGTCGGCGCGCGCATCAAGTTCTAGCGCGGGCCGCCGGCCGGAACGCAAGCGGCGAGGCCCGGGCCGCGGCCCGGGCCTCGACCGCCCGCGAATGCGATGGTGCGGGGCCTCTCATTCTGATACATCGCCTTGCCGGGGCTCGGCGCCCGTCACCAGGAGGTCGGATATGACATCGAAACTGCTCCTCGTCGCGATCGCGAGCGTGGCCCTGGCCGGTTGCGGCGAAACCTTCCAGAACGCCTGGGAGCCGGCCGGCGAGGTCGACGAGGGCGCCGACGCCATGATGGAGGGGCCCGGTCTGTTCTCGGGCGAGGACGGAGAGCTGACGGTGGTGTCGACCGACGTCTGGGACTCCGAGCAGCGCCGTCGCGGCGGCACGCGGGTGTTCAAGCAGGACGAGTGATGCCGCCCCGGGCGCCGTCGCGCCGCCTTCCGAAACCATTACGATATCGATATGAACATCCCGGTGCGACGCGCGCCGGACGCTTTGCGTTGGCCGTCCGGAGCGCGGGCGGCGTCATCAAAGTGTAACATCACTGTAGTAAATCTAACGCGGCCCGTCAGTAGTGTCCGGATCGCCGGCGCGATCGAGACCGGCCTGGGTATGCGCCCCAGCTCGCTCCCGAATCAGATGTGAACGGAGGCATTACTGTGCTGAAAAAAAGCGTTGCCTTGGCCGTGCTCACGGTCACGGCGGTCGCCGGCTCCGCGGAGGCGCGCGACCAGATCCGCATCGTCGGTTCTTCGACGGTGTTCCCCTACACGCAGGCGGTGGCGGAGGCATTCGGCAACAAGACCCAGTATTCGGCGCCCGTCGTCGAATCGACCGGTACCGGCGGCGGCATGAAGATCTTCTGCCAGGGCGTCGGCGTCGACCACCCGGACCTCACCGGCGCCTCGCGCGCGATGAAGCAGTCGGAATGGGATTTGTGCGCCGAGAACGGCGTCACCGACGTCAGCGAAGCGCTGCTCGGCTATGACGGCCTGACGATCGCGAACGCGCGCAAGGGTCCCGACATGGACCTGTCGGAGAAGCAGGTCTTCATGGCCCTGGCCGCCGAAGTGCCGCAGGACGGCGAATGGGTGGCCAATCCCTACACCAACTGGAAGCAGATCGACGCCAGCCTGCCGGACATGGATATCCAGATCTACGGCCCGCCGCCGACCTCCGGCACCCGCGACGCGTTCGTCGAGCTGGCGATGCACGACGGCTGCGAGGCCTTCCCCGAAGCCGAGGGGCTGAGCAAGGACGATAAGAACACCAAGTGCAGCCGCATGCGCCAGGATGGCCCCTTCATCGAGGCCGGCGAGAACGACAACCTGATCGTCCAACGGCTCAACGCGGACCCCGAGGCGCTGGGCATCTTCGGCTATTCGTTCCTGTTCGAGAATCAGGACAACCTCAAGCCCGTACCGGTCAACGGCATCGCCCCGAGCGATGAGACCATCGCGGACGGCAGCTATCCGATCGCCCGGCCGCTGTTCTTCTATGTCAAGAACGCCCATCGCGGCGCCATTCCCGGCCTCGAGGAGTTCCTCGCGGAGTACGTCTCCGAGGACGCCATGGCCCCGGGCGGCTATCTGACCGAGCGCGGCCTGGTGCCGCTGTCGGACGAGCGCCGCGAGCAGGTTCAGGACGCCGTGCTCAACGGCGAGGGCATGACCCGCTACACCAACTAGGCGCCTTTCGAGAGGGCGGTCGCGGCCGCCCCCTCGCTCCTTCTTCGTTTGTCCGTTTCGTTGACGCCGACGTGCGCTTGGGGCGGTTCCCCGCCCGGGCGCCCGGAAGGGAACAAGGGATGTTCGAGACCGCGCTCCTGATCGTGATCGCCATCGCCGCGGGCGGCTATCTGCTCACCCGCCGCGCCGTGACGACCACGGCCGTACGGAGCGACATCCGCTTTCATTCCCTGCCCAGCTACTATGCCACCTTCGTCGCGCTGTGGGTCGGCATCCCGTCGATCCTGCTGGCGCTGGTCTGGGTCGCGCTGCAGGAGCCGATCCTCGACCGGCTGATCGTCGCCACCGTGTCGGACGAGCTGTTGCAACAGATCGGGTCGGGCCGGGCCGATCTGCTGCTCAGCAAGATCAAGTCGCTGCTCGGCGGCCAGGTGTTCGGCACGCCCGACCCGGCCGTGGTCGCGGCAGCCGAGCAGTATCAGCAGTGGCGCGCGGCCGGGAACTGGCTCATGCTCGGCGCCGTCTCGGGCGTGGCGGCAATCGCCGCGGTGGCCACCTACCGCAAGGTGTCGCCCGAGTTCCGCGCCCGCCAGCGGGTCGAGCGGATCGCCAACGTCATCATGATCGTGTGCGCCATCCTGGCGATCCTGACCACGCTGGGCATCGTGCTCTCGCTGCTGTTCGAGGCGCTGCGCTTCTTCGACCGTGTGCCCTGGTACGAGTTCTTCTTCGGCACCAACTGGGAGCCGCAAATTCCGCTGCGCGAAGGCCAGGTGGCGGGCGAAGGCGCGTTCGGCGCCATCCCGGTGTTCACCGGCACGTTGCTGATCGCCGGCCTCGCCATGCTGGTGGCGGCGCCGATCGGCCTGTTCAGCGCGATCTACCTTTCGGAATACGCCGGACAGCGCTTTCGCGACACCGTAAAGCCGCTGATGGAAATCCTGGCGGGCATTCCGACCGTGGTCTACGGCTTCTTCGCCGTCCTGGTCGTGGCGCCGGCGCTGCGGCAGTTCGGCGCCGGTCTCGGGCTCGACGTGGCGCCGAACAGCGCGATAGCCGCCGGCGGCGTCATGGGCATCATGATCATCCCCTTCGTCTCGTCGCTGTCCGACGACGCGATCCGCGCGGTGCCGCAGACGATGCGCGACGGTGCCTACGGGCTGGGCGCCACCAAGGCCGAGACCATCACCACGGTACTGCTGCCCGCCGCGCTGCCCGGCATCGTCGGCGGCATGCTGCTGGCGACGTCGCGCGCGATCGGCGAGACGATGATCGTGGTCATGGCGGCGGGGCTGATCGCCTCGCTGACCGCCAATCCGTTCGAGGCGGTGACCACGGTGACGGTCCAGATCATCACGCTCCTGATCGGCGACACCTCGTTCGACAATCCCAAGACGCTCGCCGCCTTCGCGCTGGGCCTGGTGCTGTTCGTGGTCACGCTGGCGCTGAACGCCGCGGCCCTGCGCGTGGTCCAGAAATACCGCGAACGCTACGAATAGGCGGCTCGCGATGGCCAACCACACCGACACGGTACGCATGGCGCCGATCTCGCTGGAGGCGGAGAACACCGGCCGGGCCGCGCGCCGGCTGCGCCGGCGACGCTGGGCCAACATCCGGCTGCAGATTTACGGCCTGACCGCGATCGGGCTGGCCGTGGCCATGCTGGGCGTGCTGTTCGTCTCGCTGATCTCGGCCGGCGCGTCGGCCTTCGTCCAGACCCGGGTCACCTACGATATCTTCATCGACCCCGCCGCGGTTTCGGCAGAAGCGCCCGAGCGGGGCGACTACCGGGCGCTGGCCCGCGACGCCTTCCTCGACCTCGTCCCGGCACGCATCGTCGCCGAGGACGAGAGGGCGGTGGCCAATATGCTCAGCAACGGCGCGCAGTACATGCTGCGCGACCGGGTCGTCGCCAACCCGGACCTGATCGGACGGACGATCGAGTTCACCGCTCCGGTCTCGGACCCCGTCGACCAGCTCCACAAAGGGGTGACGCCGCGCGACGTGCCGCAGGACCAGCGCAAGGTCACCGACGTCCAGCTCGCCGCCTACGACGCCCTGGCCGCCCAAGGGGGCCTTTCGACACCGTTCAACTGGGACCTGCTGTTCTCGCCCGACAGCCGCTTCCCCGAACTGGCCGGCCTGAAGGGCGCGCTGGTCGGCTCGGCCTATGCGCTTCTGATCTGTTTCCTGCTCAGCTTCCCGATCGGCATCGCCGCCGCGGTCTATCTCGAGGAGTTCGCACCCAAGAACCGCTTCACCGACCTGGTCGAGGTCAACATCAACAACCTGGCCGCCGTGCCCTCGGTGGTGTTCGGCCTGCTCGGACTGGCGGTGTTCCTCAATTTCTTCGGGCTGCCGCGCTCGGCGCCGCTGGTCGGCGGCATGGTGCTGGCGCTGATGACGCTGCCGACCATCATCATCGCCACCCGTGCCGCACTCAAGGCGGTGCCGCCGTCGATCCGCGAGGGTGCGCTGGGCCTGGGCGCGTCGCGTCAGCAGGTGGTGATGCAGCATGTCATCCCGCTTGCCATGCCCGGCATCCTGACGGGCACGATCATCGGCCTGGCGCAGGCGCTGGGCGAGACCGCGCCGCTTCTTTTGATCGGCATGAACGCCTTCATCACCTCGGAGCCCGGCGGGCTGATGGACCCCGCGACCGCGCTGCCGACCCAGATCTTCATCTGGGCCGACAGCCCCGAACGCGGCTTTGTGGCCAAGACCTCGGCCGCGATCGTGGTCCTGATCGGCTTCCTGGTGATCATGAACCTCACGGCGGTCTTGCTGCGGCAGAAGCTGCAGCGCCGCTGGTAATCCGTGGAGGACGCAGTGGATACGGCACAGCACAACGCTCAAACGGCGCCCGTCGGGCAACCCGTCGTGCACGGCGCCGGCGTTCGCTCGCCCAAGATGAAGACGCAGGGCGTCAACGTTTTCTATGGCGAGGCCCAGGCGCTGCGCGAGGTCAGCCTCGACATCGGGCGCAACGAGATCACCGCCCTGATCGGCCCCTCGGGCTGCGGCAAGACGACCTATCTGCGCTGCCTCAACCGCATGAACGACATCATCGACGGCTGCCGCGTGACCGGCCGGATCGAGCTCGACGGCGAGGATATCTACGCCCCCAAGGTCGACGTCGTGCACCTGCGTGCGCGCGTGGGCATGGTGTTCCAGAAGCCCAACCCGTTCCCCAAGTCGATCTACGATAACGTCGCCTATGGCCCGCGCATTCACGGCTACGCCAACAACCGCGACGAGCTCGACGAGCTCGTGTTTTCCAGCCTCGACAAGGCCGGACTCCTGGGCGAGGTGCGCGACCGGCTGACCGAGTCGGGCACCGGCCTCTCCGGCGGCCAGCAGCAGCGGCTGTGCATCGCGCGCGCCATCGCGGTGAAGCCCGAGGTGATCCTGATGGACGAGCCGTGC
>CAZMTC010000123.1:0-10110 GCA_964569105.1 uncultured Alphaproteobacteria bacterium
GACGATCCGGTTGACGAACGAGGTGTTGGCGCCGTTCTCGAGCAACCGCCGCACCAGGTAGGGCAGCAGATCCTCGTGGCTGCCCACCGGCGCGTAGACCCGGCAGAGCAGCCCCGGCGCCCCGTTGCCGCCGTCGACGATCTGGTCGTACAGCTCCTCGCCCATGCCGTGGAGGCGCTGGAACTCGTAGTCCGACCGGTTTCCCGCCAGCTCCAGCACGGTAGCCAGCGTGAGCGCGTTGTGGGTGGCGAACTGCGGATAGAACGCCGCGTCGTCGGCCAGCAGGCGCCGCGCGCAGGCGACATAGGACACGTCGGTCGCCTCCTTGCGCGTGAACACCGGATAGCCGTCCAGCCCGCGCTCCTGCGCGCGCTTGATCTCAGTGTCCCAATAGGCGCCCTTCACCAGCCGCACCATGAAGCGCCGTCCGTCGCGCTTGCCCAGATCGGCGAGCCAGTCGAGCAGCGGCATGGCGCGCTTCTGGTAGGCCTGGACCGCGAGGCCGAAGCCGTCCCAGCCCTTGAGCGACGGGTCGCCCGATACCGCCTCGATGACGTCGAGCGAGACGTCGAGCCGGTCGGCCTCCTCGGCGTCCACCGTGAGCCCGATGCCCAGCTTGGCGGCGTGCTGCGCCAGCGCCTTCAGGCGCGGCGCGATCTCGTCCATCACCCGGTCGGCCTGGGCGAACTCGTAGCGCGGGTGCAGCGCCGAGAGCTTGACCGAGATGCCCGGCGCCTCGATCGGCCCGCGCCCGTTCGCCGCCGCGCCGATCGCAGCGATAGCCTGCTCGTAGGCTTCATAGTACCGGTCGGCGTCGGCCATGGTCCGCGCCGCCTCACCCAGCATGTCGTACGAATAACGGTAGCCCTCGCGCTCGGAGTCACGTGCGCGCTCCAGCGCCTCGCCGATGGTCCGGCCCATGACGAACTGCCGGCCCATGATTCGCATGCCCTGGAGCAGCGCCTGGCGGATGAACGGCTCGCCCGAGCGCGCGATCAGCCGGCCCAGCGCCGAGCCCAGCGCCTCCGACGGATCGTCCTCGAGGTTCAGGATCCGCCCGGTCAGCATCAGCGCCCAGGTCGAGGCGTTGACGAACCAGTTGTCCGAGGTGCCCAGATGCCGCTCCCACTGCGCCGAACCGATCTTGTCGTGGATCAGCCGGTCCTGGGTCTCGGCGTCGGGGATCCGCAGAAGCGCCTCGGCGAGGCACATCAGCACGATGCCCTCCTCGCTCGACAGGTCGTACTCCTGCATGAAGGTGTCGAGCCCGCCATGGCCGAGCGAGCGGCGGCGCGTCTCGGCGACCAACTCGCGGGCGCGGGCCTCGACGCGGGCCTGGGCGTCCGCGTCCAGCGCGGCCTGGTCGAGGCGCGCCTTCACGACCGTGGTCTCGTCGGCGCGGTAGAGGTCGGAGAACCGCCGACGCAGCTCGTCGGGCTCCGACGGCAAATTTTCGAAGATCATCGGTGGCATCGGCATGATTGCGGAGCATAGAGCCCATGCCCCGCCGGGCCAACCGGACAGCGGGCGAAATCGCGCCCGTCTTGGCCGCTTTGCGCAAACGCGCTAAATCGGCGCCGAACCCCAGCCCGGAGCGTGCTCATGGCCAAGCTCGCCGCCGTTTTCGTCGCCATCTTCATCGCCGAGCTGGGCGACAAGACCCAGCTCGCCACCCTGCTTTTCGCCGCCGAGCGCGATGCCCCGCCCTGGGCCGTCTTCGCCGCCGCCTCGCTGGCACTGGTCGCCTCCACGGCGCTCGCCGTGATCTTCGGCACCGTCGGCGCACGTTTTATCGAGTTCATCCCCGTCAAGCTGATCGCCGGCACAGGCTTTGTCGCGATCGGCCTGTGGACACTGGCGGAGCATTTTCGCGGAGTATAGGGCCGAAGCCCGGTGCGTTCCCCGCGAGGCCCGTGTGACAACTCCTACAGCAGTCCCAGCTCCCGCAACTCCGCCGCCATCTCGGGCGGCGGCTCATCGTCATCGCCCTCGGCCAGGCCGCCCCGCGCGTCGTGAGGGGCGTCCTCGGGGGCGAGATAGCGCCAGCCCTGATGAGGCCGACGCGGCTGGAGCTCGGTGCGCACCAGCTCGGGTTCGAGGTGGATCAGGCAGCACGGCCGGCCTTCGCCATCGGTCGCGCGCTCCAAATGGGTGATGCGCTGACGCACGCGCACAAAGCCCTTGATGATCCAGTACAGCGAGCCGCCGTACAGGACCTCGTCGGCGCGGCGCGGGTAGTTGCGGGTACGGTGGAACAGCCGCCCGGTTTCCGACAGGCGCTGCGCCTGCCAGCGCGCCATGCTGTCCACGGATTCGGCGCCGACCGCGAGCTTGAGCAGATGAACCGTCATACCTTACACAAGAACTCCTGAATGGTCCGGGCTAAGCACCGCGGGAGATACTCGTCCAAAACATAGGTTCCGGGCGGTGCGTAACGCAACGCGTTGCTATTCGGTCGCCGCCTCGCCGTGGTCCCCGGCCGGTCCCTGCTCCAGCCAAGCCTCGAAACGCCGCCATCGCAGCGTCTCGGTCCGGGCGTACCAGGCGTAGTCCTTGACCAGCGCACGGCTCAGATGGCGCGGTGCGGTCGGCATGTGCGGCTCCATGGGGATCCCGGTGTAGACGTGCAGCCCCACGCGCCGCTGGGCCGAGCGCCGGGCGGGACCGTAGGAGATGCGGTTGGCGACCGCCCCCAGCGCCTCGGAGCGGGTGGCGAAGGCCACGAAGGCCTCCGCGCGCTCCCGATCCTGCGTGCCCCTGGCGATCGCCCATGTATTGTGCTCCAGCAAGGCGCTGTCCCAGATCACCGAGATCGGCGCGCCCTCGACCGCCTGCGCGTGGAAGAACCGCCCATTGTAGCCGCTGGCCATCACCACCCGCCCCGAGGTCAGCATCTCCACCGGCTCTGCGCCGCCGGTCCACCACTCCAATTGGTCGCGAATGGCGCCGAGCCGTTTGAAGGCCAGGCGCAGGCCGCGCTCGGTGCTCAGCAGGTCGTAGATCTGTGCGCGCGGCACGCCGTAGGATCGCAGCGCCCAGTCGAGCATGCCCACCGGCGCACGGCGCAGTGCCCGTTTGCCGGGAAAGCGGTCGAGGTCGAAGACGTCGTCGATGCTGTCGGGCTTCTCGCCCGGGAACGCCCGGTCGTCATAGGCGATCACGGTGGCGAAAACGAGCTGCGTGACGAAGCATTCGCCGAACGCGCCCTCGATGAAATCCTCTTCCGCCGGCGTGCCGTCGGGCGCCGGTGCGAGGATCGCCGGGTCGAATGGCTCGAGCAGCCCTTCGCGGCATGCTGCCCGGGCGTCGGACCGGATCATGTCGACCACGTCCCATTCGGGCGCTCCCCCGCGCGCGACCTCGGCGCGCAGCACGTCGAGCCCGCCGTCGTAGCGCACGATCTCGAGCTCGATGCCCGTGGCCGCGGTGAAGGGCTCGAAGATCGCCGCGCGCTGCGCCGCCTCGTAGGCGCCGCCCCAGGTGACGACGGTCAGCGGATCGTCCTCGGCCGCCGCCGCGCCCCAGCACAGCGCCAGCAACACGCCGCCGATCAGTCTGCGCTCAGGTCGCCGCATTCTCCTCGCGGCGCAGATCGTGCACCGCCTCCATGTAGCCGCCGATCACCGCCCCCTCGGGCACCACGCCCAACAGCCTCCCGTCCGCGCCCACCAGCGGCACCGCCTCGCCGATGAAATCGCGCATCCGCTCCATCGCGTCCCACAGCGTGGTATTCTCGTCGAACACCACTCCGCCGGTGTGTGCGACCTCCGCGAGCGCCATCTCCGCCGTCTGCCCCAGCGCGTCCTGCAACCGCACCAGCCCGCGATAGCGCCCCGCCGCGTCGGTCAGCACCGCCTCTGCCCGCGCCGCGTGGCTCAGCCGCTCGAGCAGCGTTTCCACACGGTCGTCGGGGCGCAGCGCGATGTAGTCGTGGCTCATGAAATCGGCCACCGGCCGGTGTCCCAGGATCGCCTGGTCGCGACCCAGCGAGAGGTCGAAGTCGCGGTTGCGCAGCTGCAGGTCGAACAGCGACCGGCCGAAGGCGCGGTAGGCCACCAGGTTCGAGAACACCACCGCGACCATCGCCGCGATGGTCAAGTCGTAGTTCCGCGTCAGCTCGAACACGATGAGAATAGTGGTCAGGGGCGCGCCGATCACCGGGCTGGTCACTGCCATCATGCCGCAGATCGCATAGGGCACGATTCCCGAATCCGGCAGCGGCAGCAGCCCGGGCGCCACCGTCCCGAACAGCGCGCCGGCCAGGATGCCGATCAGCAACGCCGGGCTGAATACCCCGCCCACGAAGCCGAAGCCGATGCACAGCGCGGTCACGGCGATCTTGGCTGCGACCAGCAGCGCCAGCTCGCCGGTGCCGAATGCGCCCTCGATGGTGGCAAAGCGCAGCGTCTCCTGCCCGATGCCCAGCACCTCTGGGACTTCCAAGGCCACCAGGCCCCACACCAGCCCCGCCGCCGCGGGCTTCAGTGCCGCTGGCGCACGCAGTCGCGCGGCCGCGCGGCCCGTCGCCAGAACCAGCGCCATGAAGCCCGCAGCCAAGAACGCGGCCAGCACGCCCTCGAACGCGAACAGCAGGAACTCGTGGCCGTGTTCCACGCCGGCGAAGTCGACCCGAAACAGGGGCGCGCGGTCGAACACCACGTTGGCCATCACGTACCCGGTGGCCGCGGCCACCGCGACCGGCGCGAAGGCGCGCAGCGAGTAGTGACGCAGAATCACCTCATGCGCGAAGACCAGCCCGGCGATGGGCGCATTGAAGGCGGTGGCGATGGCCGCCGCCACGCCGCAGGCCACGGCGATGCCCTGGAGATCGCGGATACCCGTCTCCAGCCGGCCGGCCAGCGCCCCGATCATCGTGCCCAGATAGACCAGCGGTCCGTACTGCCCGACCGAGGCGCCGCAGCCCAACGACACCAGCGCCGCCGCGGTCGAGCCCAATCCGCTGCGCAGCCCCGGCGGTGGCTGACGCGTCTGCACCGCCAGGATCGCGTCGGGCGGTCCCAGCCCGCGGCGCTCGCGCACGACCCGCGTGACGATCAGCCCCACGGCCAGCCCGCCGAGCGTCGGCGCGGCCAGCGTCGCCCCGGCCAAAAGCAGCGCGCGCCCTTCGTACTCGACGCGGGCATAGGCGGAGACGAGCAGGATGTCGTTGAGTGCGAGCAGCGCTTCGACGAAGCCGATGGCGGCGAGCGCGGCCGCGGCGCCGACCGTGAGCCCGATCAGCGACAGCACCGCGATAACATGGACGCTCCGCCGATCGAGCATGGCGCTCCCCCGAGGCTGACCGCTCAAAACAGCTTAGCGCGGTTCCGTCTCGGACGGAATCGATCGCAAAGGCCAAGCAACCGGAGGCGTGCCCGGGTCCGGTCGAAAGGGCTGGAGACGACCCTCAGCCGAACATGCCGAGCGCCTGCCAGTACACGAAAATCAGCGGATTGACCGCGACTAGCGTAACCGCGGCGACGGCCAGCGTCAGCCGCGCGCCGTCGACCGCGCGCACTCCGCCGAGTTGCATGGCCACCACCATGGGCGGGATTTGATAGGGCAGTATCAGGGTCGAAAACGCCACCACCTCCATGTCCAGCACGGTCATGAGCGGCAGCCCGGTCGCCGCGGCGATCTCGGGCGCCAGCGGGCTGACCACCGCGGGCATGCCCGGGATGGTCGTGACCATGCCCGTCACCGTATAGAGCGCGGTGAGCTGGTAAAAGTTGAGGAACGGTCGCCCCTGCTCGAAGGCGAACACGTCCAGCAGCACGCCGCCCATCGCCCCGCCCAGCCCCGTCTCCGCGACGATCCGGCCCAGCCCCAGGACCGCGGCCACGAACAGCAGCGGCGCGACCTTGAGCCCGCCCTCGAAATCCTCGTGGGTCAGCAGCCCCACGCGCGGCAGCAGCAGCAGCACCGCCGCGCCGGTCGCCACCCAGGCCGGGCTGACGCCGTGCCAGAAGTCGGTCACCCACAGCGCCAGGGCCAGGGCCAGCACCAGGGCGAGCTGGCGCTCCGCGCCGGTGACGTCGCCGCCGCCCGAGATCTCGCCCTCATGCTCGGCCGGCGCACGGAACATCAGCCAGACCGTCGCCACGATCAGCACCGTCTTGACCGCACCGATCACTGGGAAATGCAGCACGAAGTAGCGGCCGTAGGTCACGGTCTGGCCGAACAGGCTCTCGACCGTGCCGGCCCAAACCATGTTGACCACGATCGAAGGCAGGATCGCCGCGCCGGGCGAGAAGCTGAGCAGCGCCGTGGCCAGGATCAGCCCGTTGCGCGCGCCGCTGCCCTCGGCGTAGCCCATGCGCCCGGCCATCAGCGCCACCAGGGGCACCAGCATGACCACGCGCACCATGGTCGACGGGATCAGGAAGTTCATCACCGTCGCGACCACGGCGATGCCGATCAGCACCCGCAGATACGACCCGCCGAAAACACGCAGCAGCGACCGCGCGAGGCGCTCGCCCAGCCCGGTCTTCTTGACCGCGATGCCGATCACCAGCCCGCCGAACACCAGCCACCACGCCGAAGCGCCGAAGCCGGAGAACACCACCTCGGGTCCCGCCACCGCGAGCACGATGGCGAGGAGGAGGAAGATCACAGAGGTCAGGTACTCGGGCAGCGCGCCCGTCGCCCACAGCCCGATCGCGCCCAGGCACAGCCCCGCCGCCTGCGTCGCCTCGCGCGGCAGCCCCTCGGGCGGCGGCATCAGCACGAGCACCGCCGCCGCGGCGACGGCCAGCGCCGCGAGGATGTTGGGTATGGGGCGGGTCATCCGGCCGCTCGCCGCCTACTCCGCCGCCGCCCGCCCGGCCTTGGCCGCCAGCGCGCGCGCCACGCGCGAGGCCGGAGGCCGCCCCAGCTCGTCCGAGATGAAGCGTCCGGCGGCCGCCAGCGCGTCGAGGTCGATGCCGGTCTCGATGCCCAGCCCGTCGAGCATGTAGACCACGTCCTCGGTCGCCACATTGCCCGCCGCGCCCGGCGCGTAGGGGCACCCGCCCAGCCCGGCGACCGAGCTGTCGATCAGCACGGCCCCCTTCTCCAGGCAGGCCAGCAGGTTGGCCAGCGCCTGGCCGTAGGTGTCGTGGAAATGCAGCCCGATCCTCTCGCGCGGGACGCGCTCGGCGGCGCGCTCGAACAGCGCCTGCGCCTTGGCCGGCGTGCCCACCCCGATGGTGTCGCTCAGGAACACGGCCCCGCAGCCCAGCGCGATCAGCCGCTCGCTCAGCGCCACCACCCTGCCCGGGTCGATCTCGCCCTCGTAGGGGCAGCCCAGCGCGCAGGACATGTAGCCGCGCACCGGCACGCCGTCGGCCGCCGCTGCCTCGACCACCGGCGCCATGCGCTCGAAGCTCTCCTCGATCGAGCAGTTGGTGTTGCGCTGCGAGAAGGTCTCCGACGCCGCCGCGATCACGCCGACCACGTCGGCGCCCGCCTCCCGCGCCCGCTCGTAGCCCTTCATGTTGGGCACCAGCCCGGCGTAGCGCGTGCCCGCGCGCCGCTCGATGCCCGCGAACACCGCCTCGCTGCCCGCCATCTGCGGCACCCATTTGGGCGACACGAACGCCCCCGCCTCGACGATCGGCACGCCCGCCGCAGCCAGCTTCTCGACCAGCGCGATCTTGGTCGCCGGCTCCAGCGCCTGCGTCTCGTTCTGCAGCCCGTCGCGCGGGCCCACATCCATGATCGTGACACGCTCGGGGAAGGTCATGAACTCAGGTCCCAGTCTTCGTCTTCCAGCTTCACTGCGTCCTGCGCCCCGTGCTGCACGCGAAGCACCAACACTCGGTCCGGCTTCTCGACGGCGAACAACACGCGGTACCGTCCGCGGCGCCTGCCAACGACAAGCTGTCTCACCGTGAACCGATCAACCCGGTCATTTTCAGCTGCGACCGGCCAGCGTTCCGGCAAGTGCCGCAGGCTTTCGATCCCCCGTTCCATCGCATCCATCCATCGCACGGCCCCATCGGGCGATCGCTCGGTCAGATAGGCCAGCGCATCCCGGAGGTCCCTCTCCGCAGGCTCGGATACCTCAACGCGATAGGCCATGCTTGCGCCGAAGCTCGTCGAAGACCTCTTCGGCGGGTCGCATGTCGCCCCGCTCCACTGCATCGATCCCGCGCTGGATCGCGGCCACGCTGTCGACCCATTCGAGCTGGTGCAGCATCATCTCGTAGGTCGCCACGCTCATCGCCACCACCGACGCCTTGCCGTTGCGCGTCAGGACCAGCGGCCGGCCGGTCTTCTTCATCTGTTCGATCAGCCGCGCAGCGTCTCGCTTGAATTCGGTCAGCGGGCGTATGTCCTCGGACAGGTTCACCATTCCAGCGCTCCTTTCGCACCGAATAATATCATAATTCGATGCGAATTCGCATATTACCCCGCCTCGAAAGCGATCAGTTCCGCGCCCTCGTCGACCTGCTCACCGGCCGCGAAGAAGATCTCGGACACCGTGCCGGCGGCGGGCGCGGCGATGGTATGCTCCATCTTCATCGCCTCCATGACGACCAGCGGCGCGCCGCGGTCGACCTTGGCGCCCGACTCGACCAGCACCTCGAGGATCTTGCCCGGCATCGGCGCGGTGAGCTGTCCGCCCACCGCGTCCTCGTCCTCCGCCTCGGCCAGCGGGTCGACCGTCTCCAGCCGGTGGCTGTCGCCGTGGGCGAAGACCACCAGCGCCGCGCCGTGGCGCACGATGGTCGCGCGCAGCCGCCGCCCGTCGAGCTCGGCGTAAAGCGTTCCGTCGGGCTCGAGGTCACCGCGGGCCTCGACCGTGGCGCCACCGGGCAGCCCGATGCCGTAGCCACCGTCGCTCCGGTAGTGCACCGCGAGCGTCACCTCCGCCCCGCCGTCGCGGAAGCGCACGGTGCGCTGGGCGTCGTCGTTGAGCCGCCAGCCGTCGGTGCGGTGCCACGGCGAATGCGGGTCGAGCGACGCCGCCGCGCGCGCCTCGGCCGCCTGCGCCAGCGCCCGCTCCTGCGCCAGCGCGGCGAGCGCCAGCACCGTGTCGGACGCCTTGCCCGGCGCCGGGATCAAGTCGGCCTCGTGCTGGCCGATGAAGCCCGTATGCACCTCGCCCTCGGCGAAGGCCTCGTGCCCGGCGACGGCGAGCAGGAAGTCGCGGTTGGTCGTCACCCCCACCGCCTCGGTCGCCGCCAGCGCCGCGCGCAGCCGCGCCAGCGCCCGGCGCCGGTCGCTGTCCCAGGCGACGATCTTGGCGATCATCGGGTCGTAGTGGATCGACACCTCGTCGCCCGCACGCACGCCCGTGTCGACGCGGGTGTGCGCGTCCTCCGCCGGGAAGCGCAGATGGGCGAGCCGCCCGGTCGCCGGCAGGAAGTTCTTGCGCGGGTCCTCGGCGTAGAGCCGCGCCTCGAAGGCGTGTCCTGTCAGGCTCAGATCCTTCTGCGTGCGCGGCAGCTTCTCGCCCGCCGCGACCCGGAGCTGCCACTCCACCAAATCCTCCCCGGTCACCATCTCGGTCACCGGGTGCTCGACCTGCAAACGGGTGTTCATCTCCATGAAGAAGAAGCTGCCGTCCTCGTCGACGATGAACTCGACCGTGCCCGCCCCGACATAGCCGATCGCCTCCGCCGCCTTGACCGCCGCCTCGCCCATCGCCTTGCGCCGCTTGGCGTCGAGCTTCGGCGCCGGCGCCTCCTCGAGCACCTTCTGGTGCCGCCGCTGGACCGAGCAGTCGCGCTCGAACAGGTGTACGCAGTTGCCCTTCTGGTCGGCAAAGACCTGCACCTCGATATGCCGCGGCCGGGTCAGGTACTTCTCGATCAGCACCTTGTCGTCGCCGAACGCCGCCTGCGCCTCGCGCTTGGCGGCAAGCAACTGGTCGGAGAACTCCTCGACCTTCTCGACCACGCGCATGCCCTTGCCGCCGCCGCCGGCCGAAGCCTTGATCAGCACCGGATAGCCGATCTCCTCCGCCGCCTTGCCCAGCACGCCCAGCCCCTGGTCGCGGCCGTGATAGCCGGGCACCAGCGGCACGCCCGCCTTCTCCATGATCTCCTTGGCGGCGCTCTTCGATCCCATCGCCTTGATCGCGCTCGCCGGCGGCCCGATGAAGACGAGACCCGCGGCCTCGCA
>CAZMTC010000124.1:0-234 GCA_964569105.1 uncultured Alphaproteobacteria bacterium
GCCGAAGATCGCCTCGCCGATCAGGAAGTGGCCGATGTTGAGCTCGACGATCGTCGGGATCGCCGCCACGCCGCCCACCGTCTCGAAGGACAGGCCGTGCCCCGCATGGCATTCCAGGCCCAGCGCCTCGGCGTGCGCCGCGGCACGGCGGACTCGCCCCAACTCGACCTCGCGCGCCTCGCCGCCGGCGTCGCAATAGGCGCCAGTGTGCAGCTCGACGACAGGGGCACCGAG
>CAZMTC010000124.1:244-4839 GCA_964569105.1 uncultured Alphaproteobacteria bacterium
GCACCCAGCTCGACGGCGGCCTCGAGCTGACGCTCTTCGGGATCGACGAACAGCGAGGCGCGGATGCCCGCCTCGGCCAGCGCGCGGACATAGCCGCGCAATTCCTCGATGTGTCCGGCGGCGTCGAGACCGCCCTCGGTTGTCAATTCCTGGCGCTTTTCGGGAACGACGCATGCGGCGTGCGGACGGTGGCGCAGGGCGACGGCCAGCATTTCCTCGGTCGCCGCCATTTCCAGGTTGAGCGGCAAATCGATCTGCGCCGAAAGCAGCGCTTCGATGTCGGCATCGGAGATGTGGCGTCGGTCCTCGCGCAGATGCGCGGTGATACCATCCGCGCCGGCGCCCGCGGCGAAGCGCGCCGCGCGCACCGGGTCCGGATGGCGGCCGCCGCGCGCATTGCGGATGGTCGCCACGTGGTCGATGTTGACCCCCAGCCGCAAGGGACGCCGCTCCACGCTCAATGCCGTGCCCTCTCGACCGAGTTGATCATCGGCGCCGCGCGCAGCGCGGCAATAATGTTCGAGAGGTGTCGCACGTCCCGAACCTCGATGTCGATCAGCATGTCGAAGAAGTCGGTGGTGCGATTGGTGATCTTGAGGTTCGAGATGTTGCCCTCGTTCTTGCCGATGATCGTCGACAGGTTGCCGAGGCTGCCGGGCTCGTTGAGCAGAATCACGTTGAGGCGACCGACGTGGTGCGTCTCGGCCGCGTCGTGCTCCCATGCCACATCGAGCCAGCGTTCGGGCTCGTCGACAAAAGCCTCGAGCGCTTCGCAGTCGATCGTGTGAATGGTGATCCCTTTACCGGTGGTCACGAGCCCGACGATGCGGTCCCCCGGTATCGGATGGCAGCAACCGGCAAAGTGTACCGCCATTCCCGGAATGAGCCCGCGAATGTCGATCGAGCCATTGGCCTTGTCCTTCGCGCGGCGGCTCCGCGCCCGGCGAGTCGCGGCCACCTTGGGCTTCCGGCTAGGTTTGGCTGGCGGGAAAACGGCGTGCACGATCTCGCGCCCGGTATGGCGGCCCTCGCCCACGCCGGCGAACAGATCCTCGACGGCGTCGCACTTGAACCTGCCGATCACGCCCTCGAGCGCCTTGTGCGTCATCTCCTGGCCCTCGGCGCGAAACGCCTTCTCGAGGATCGACCTGCCCAGCTCGATGTACTGGTCGCGCTCCGAGGCCCGAATGAAACGGCGGATGCAGGCGCGCGCCTTGCCGGTCGCGACGAAGCGCTCCCATTCCGGCGACGGCCTGCCGTTCTTGGCGGTGATGATCTCGACCTGATCGCCGTTGCGCAGTTCGGTGCGCAGCGGTGCCATGCGGCCGTTGACCTTGGCGCCGACCGTGCGGTTGCCGACCTCGGTGTGGATCGCGTAGGCGAAGTCGACCGGCGTCGCGCCGCGCGGCAGGGCGTGCAGGTCGCCCTTCGGCGTGAACGCGAAGACCTGATCCTTGAACATCTCGAGCCGGGTGTGCTCGAGGAACTCTTCGGGCCCTGCGGCGTGCTCGAGAACATCGAGCAGTTCGCGCAGCCAGCGGTATTGCGTGCCGTCCTGGCCGCCCGTGCCCTGCTTGTAGTGCCAGTGGGCGGCGACGCCGTGCTCGCAGACCTCGTTCATCTGTCGGGTGCGAATTTGCACCTCGATTCGCTGATGCTCCGGGCCGAACACGCCGGTATGCAGCGACTGGTAGCCATTGGGCTTGGGCACCGAGATGTAGTCCTTGAACCGCCCCGGCACGACGGAGTAGCGCGAATGGATCGTGCCCAGCGCGCTGTAGCACGCGGCCACGTCGTCCACCACGATACGGAACGCCATCAGGTCCGAGAGCTGCTCGAATGCCACGTTCTGGCGCTGCATCTTGCGGAAAATCGAGAATGGAGTTTTCTCGCGACCCTTGACCTCGGCCTCGATACCCTCCTCGGCCAGCAGGCTTTCGAGCTCCGAGATCACGCGCCCGATCAGATCGCCCCCCTGCTTGCGCAGGAATTCGAGCCGGTTGAGGATCGACTGGCGCGCGTCGGGGTTGAGCTCGGCGAAGGCGAGGTCCTCGAGGTCCTCCTGCACGTCGCGCATGCCGATGCGCTGCGCCAGCGGCGCGTAGATGTCCATCGTTTCGCGCGCGATGCGCTTGCGTTTCTCCGGCTTGTCGATGAAATGCAGCGTGCGCATGTTGTGCAGCCGGTCGGCCAGCTTGACCAGCAGCACGCGCAAATCCTTCGACATTGCGAGGACCAGCTTGCGGAAGTTCTCCGCCTGCCGGCTCTCATCCGACTGCATCTCGATGCGCGAGAGCTTGGTGACGCCGTCGACCAGACCCGCGATCTCGGCGCCGAACAGCGCCTCGATTTCCTCGCGTGTCGTCGCCGTGTCCTCGATCGTGTCGTGCAGCAGCGCGGTGGCGATCGAGGCTGCATCCAGGCGGTAGCGGGTCAAGATGCCCGCGACCTCGATGGGATGGGAGAAATAGGGGTCGCCCGAGGCGCGCGTCTGGGTTCCGTGCGCCTGCATCGCGAAGACATAGGCGCGGTTGAGAAGGCCCTCGTCCGCGCCCGGCTCGTATGCCTTGACGCGTTCGACCAGCTCGTATTGGCGCATCATGACCGGGCCGCCCGTCCGGGGCCGCCAAATGCAACCCGTTCAGCTCTCCGACATCGCCGAGTTCCCGATTGGACCCTGCGGGGGCACGCGGTCATTGCTCCCGATCGGACTCCTCGGTGTCGGACTCCTCGGTGTCGGACACCTCTTCGTCGGCGCTCTCCTCGCCTTCGGCGCCTTCCTCGGCGTCCTCTGCGTCGTCCGACTCCTCGGCATCGGCCGCGGTCTGACGGGTGTCGATCGCGGCGTCGAGCGCCTCGGCACCGGCCTCACCCTGCAGCGCGGGGACCGACATCTCCTCCTCCTCGGCGATATCGTCGTCGAAGGGCTGGTGCTTTTGCAGGCTGCGCACCAGCGATTCCCGGAGTTCTTCGAGCTCCAGCGTCTCCACCGCGATCTCGCGCAGCGCGACGACCGGGTTCTTGTCGTTGTCTCGGCTCACCGTTTCACGGCTGCCGTTGGCAATGTCGCGCGCGCGTTGCGACGCATACATCACCAGATCGAACCTGTTGGGTACCTTGTCGACACAATCTTCTACGGTTACTCGCGCCATCTCGTCTCGCCTCGACCGGGGCCTGTGGTTGACCCGTGAATATATTTCGCTGCGCTGCGAAAAACAAGATGACGCAAGGCCTTCCGCGGCAGTTGGGAACCGCTCGACCGGCCCATCCGATATATCCCGCCGCTGCGGGGCAGGCGCGCGATCAGGGTGTCGACACGCTCGTCCGTGGTCGGATCGCGCCACGCCGGCGCCACGTCGCGCAACGGCAGGAGCACGAAGGCGCGCTCGGCCATGCGCGGATGGGGCAGTTGTGGCCGGCCGCGCGGCGCGGCGCGCCGGCCGTAGGCCAACAGGTCGAGATCAAGCGGACGGGCTGCGTTGCGCACCGTGCGGCGCCGGCCGAAGGCGCGCTCGATGCGGTGCAGCAAGTCCAGCAGTTCGCACGGGCCCAGCCGCGTGCGCACTCGGATGACGCCGTTGACGAACCAAGGCTGGGCCGAAGGCGGCACCGGTGCCGTGGCGTACCACGGCGAGCGGGCGACGACGGCGACGCCGTGCTCGGCCAGGACCGCTACGGCAGCCTCGCAGGTAGCGCGAGGCGGCCCGGCGGGGCTGGGCAGGTTGGCGCCGAGCGCGATCAGGATCATCCGCGGTCACCGAAATCGTTTTCCGCCCGGTGCTACGGCTTGCGCACCGTCGGCCAAGGGCTTAGGTAGGACGCAATAATCAAGTAGTCGTAACGGCTTTGCGTCCCGAGGGGGCGCTGCGAAGGACAAGGGCCGTTGTAGCGATCCGCCCAACATTAACCCAGAGAAGATAGATGATGACCGTTAATCTCGATATCTACCCGCAGGAAAGAGTCGCCATGTTCATCGACGGCTCCAACCTGTACGCCGCCGCGCGCGCGCTCGGGTTCGACATCGATTACAAGCGCCTGCGCGAGCTGTTCGCGGAGCACGGCCGCCTGATCCGCGCCTTCTATTACACCGCCCTGGTCGACGACCAGGAGTATTCCCCGATCCGTCCGTTGGTCGACTGGCTCGACTACAACGGCTACACCATGGTCACCAAGCCGACCAAGGAGTTCACCGACAGCCAGGGCCGGCGCAAGATCAAGGGCAACATGGACATCGAGCTCGCCATCGACGTGATGGACATGGCGGAGCACATCGACCATGCGATCCTGTTCTCTGGCGACGGCGACTTCCGCCGTCTGGTCGAGGCGGTGCAACGCAAGGGCGTGCGCGTCTCGGTGGTCTCCACCATCCGCTCGCAGCCGCCGATGGTGGCCGACGAGCTGCGTCGCCAGGCCGACATGTTCATCGAGCTGCAGGATCTCGCGCCCGAGATCGAGCGCGTCCACGGTGGCGGCCGCGCCAGGGACGAAGAGGACGAGGATTACGACCTGCCGCTCGGCGAGGACGAGGACGAGTACGAGCCGGTCTGAGCGGTCTTCGGTTTCGGCGGCGCCGGTTCGCCCAGCCGGGCCGGCGC
>CAZMTC010000124.1:4849-10099 GCA_964569105.1 uncultured Alphaproteobacteria bacterium
CCGTGTTTCCGCCAAGGCGGAATCCCCGCATAGTGCCGAGCATGGAGCCGCAGCACGACTGCGCGCGCTGCCCGCGCCTGGCCGGGTTCCGCGCCGAGAACCGCCGACAGTTCCCCGACTGGCACAATGCGCCGGTGCCCTCGCTCGGGCCGCTCGACGCGCCGTTGCTGGTGGTCGGGCTGGCGCCGGGGCTGCGCGGCGCCAACCGCACCGGCCGCCCCTTCACCGGCGACTATGCCGGCGACCTGCTCTATCCCACTCTGATCGCGGCCGGCCTGGCGCGCGGCGACTACGGCGCCGCGGCCGACGACGGGCTCGCGCTCGACGGCTGCCGCATCACCAACGCCGTGCGCTGCGCGCCGCCCCAGAACAAGCCCACCGGGCCCGAGATCGCCAACTGCCGCGATTTCCTGGCCGCGGAGATCGCGGCCATGCCGGCGTTGCACGCGGTCCTGGCGCTGGGCGCGGTGGCCCATACCTCCGTCCTGTCCGCACTCGGCGTGCGCCGCGCCGACCACAAATTCGCCCACGCCGCCGAGCACGCCCTGCCCGGGGGCCTGCGCCTCGTCGACAGCTACCACTGCTCCCGCTACAACACGAACACGGGCCGGCTGACACCCGAGATGTTCCGAGCTGCGGTGAGCGCAGCCGCACGAGCGGCGATGCGCTAACCCTTCTCGCGGATCAGGCGCGCCTTCTGGCGTTGCCAGTCGCGCTCCTTCTTGGTCTCGCGCTTGTCGTACTGCTTCTTGCCGCGCGCCACCGCGATGTCGCACTTGGCGATGCCGCGGCGGTTGAAGTGGATGTCGAGCGGCACCAGCGTCATCCCCTTCTCCTTGGTGGCGCCCAGGAGCCTGTCGGTCTCGCGCTTGTGCAGGAGCAGCTTGCGCGGCCGGTGCGGGTCGTGGCCGGTGTGCTTGTTGGCCGCCTGGTATTCGGGGATGTAGGCGTTGAGCAGCCACATCTCGCCCCCGCGCTCGCCGGCGTGGGCGTCCATGATGCTGGCCCGGCCCGCGCGCAGCGACTTCACCTCCGAGCCCACGAGCATGAGCCCGGCCTCGACCACCTCCTCGATGAAGTAGTCGTGGCGCGCCTTGCGGTTCTGGGCCGCGACGCGGCGCCCGTCATCCGTCCGTTTCGCCATGGAGAGCTTGGTCTTGCCGGGGTCAGGCTACCGACGCCGCCTTGGCCTTCTCGAGCAGGCCAAGATCGCGCATCACAGCCTCGACCCGCGCCTTCGAGCCCTCGGCGATCTCGCAGATCGGCAGCCGCGCCTCGGCGCCGCACAGGCCGAGCAGGCTGGCCGCGTACTTGACCGGGCCCGGGTTGGTCTCGCAGAACAGCGCGTCGTGCAGCGGGGTCATTGCCTCGTTGATCCGGCGCGCGGTCTCGAAGTCGCCCTTGCGCCAGGCCGCGTGCAGATCGGCGCACATGCGTGGCGCCACGTTCGCGGTGACCGAGATGCAGCCGTCGCCGCTCTGCGCGAGCAGCGCCAGCGCGGTGATGTCCTCGCCCGAGAGGATCGCGAAGTCGGGGCCGCAGGTCAGGCGCGTGCGCAAGGGCCGCCCGAGGTCGTTGGTCGCGTCCTTGACGCCCACGATGTTGGGCAGCTCGGCAAGGCGCGCCATCGTCTCGACCGACATGTCGACCATGCAGCGCGGCGGGATGTTGTAGATGACGATCGGCAGCTCGGCCGCGTCGTGCACCGCCTTGAAGTGCCGGTACATGCCCTCCTGGGTGGGCTTGTTGTAGTAGGGCGTGACCAGGAGCTGGCCGTCGGCGCCCGCGGCCTTGGCGTGCTTGGCGAAATCGATCGCCTCGGCGGTCGAGTTCGATCCCGTGCCGGCGATCACCGGCACGCGGCCACCCGCCGCCTCGACGCACAGCTCCACGACCCGCTTGTGCTCGTCATGGGTCAGCGTCGGGGACTCGCCCGTGGTGCCCACCGGCACCAAGCCCTCGGTCCCCTGGCCGATCTGCCACTCGACCAGATCCTGAAACGCCCGCTCGTCGATCGCGCCGTCCTTGAACGGCGTGATCAGGGCCACGATGGAACCCTTGAACATGAGCCCTCTCCAGATTGAATCGCGCCACGCCCGGTGGCCGATTTAGGCGAGCATAGACATGCAATTTTCACGCAGCAAGGCACCCCAACGGCGTTTTGACCATTAAACAAACGCAACGATTTTGCTAGAGTGACCTGATCCGCTCCAATTTGGGGACCGAGGGGCATGATTCGCCCTATTCTGACGCTGCTCGTGGCGATCGCGGGGCTGGCCGCCGCTGCGCCTGCGCAGGCCTTCGACCAGGCCGACGGCGAGGCCACCCAGGACGCGCTCGCGGCAGCCGACGCTCGCGACTACGCCGACGCGCGGCGTATCATGGGCCGGATCGCGGACCCGCTGGCGCGCAAGATCGTCGACTGGCGCCTCATGACCAAGGACGAGTCCGGTGCCAGCTTCGAGGAGATCGGCGGGTTCCTCCGCGACAACCCGGATTGGCCGTGGACCTTCATCCTGCTCGAGCGGGCCGAAGCCGCGATGCCGAACGACCTGCCGCCGCAAGAAGTTCTGGACTGGTTCGAGACCTATTCGCCCCGTTCGCTCGAGGGGATCGAGCGGCACATCGCAGCGCTCGATGAGGTCGGCCGGGTCGAGGAGGCGCAGGCGCTGGCCCGCCGCACCTGGGCATCGGACGACGTTTCCGCGCGCGACGAGAAGCGGTTCTTCAAGCGCTTCGGCCAGTGGCTCGAGCCCGCCGACCACATGGCGCGGGTGGACACCTTCCTGTGGAAGGAGCACACCAACACCGCGACGCGCCTGATCGGCGAGTACCCACTGCCTCCGGGCGCCAAGCCCCTACTCGAGGCGAGGGTCCAGCTCCTGCGCGGCACCGGCCCCGGCCGCAACGCCGCCGACAGGCTGTTCGCCGCCGTGCCCGACGACCGGCGCCAAGACCCCGGCCTGCTCTACGCCGAGGCGCGCTGGCACCGGAAGAACGACCGCAACGACGAGGCGATCAATGTCCTGTCGATGGCGCCGGCCGACCCGGCCCACGCCGCACGGTGGTGGCGCGAGCGGCACATCATGGCACGGCGCATGCTGTTCGAGGAGCACGACCCCCAAACCGCCTATGCGCTGGCGCGCGACCATCGGGTCGCGGACGGAGCCGACTTCGTCGAGGCCGAGTGGACGGCGGGGTGGATCGCGCTGCGCCAGCTCGACGACCCCGAGACCGCCTTGCTTCATTTCAACCGCGTGTTCGTCTCCTCCGGCACTCCGATCAGCCAGTCGCGCGGCGCCTACTGGCTGGCACGCGCCGCCGAGGCGATGGGCAACCAGGGCTGGGCCGACCAGTGGTACGCCGAAGCCGCGCGCCACGGCACCGCCTACTACGGCCAGGCGGCCGCCGCGCGCCTCGATACCCCGGCCGTCGAGCTGGCGCCCCGGCCGGCGATCGAGGAGGAGTTGCGCGCCAGCCTCGCTGCGCGGGAACTGGCGCAGGCCGCGCGCATCACGGCGCAGGCCGGGCGCGACGACCTGACTTACTATTTCCTGACCGCACTGCGCCTGTCGTCGGAGAACGCCGCCGAACTGCAGTTGGCCGCGGAGACGGCCCTAGAGCTGGGTCAGCCCAACGTCGCGGTGCGCGCGGGCAAGGATGCCGCGCGCATGGGCATCCTCCTGGTCGGCGCCGCGTTCCCCGACGTGCCGCTGGCCGAGATCGACATCGACCGCGCCGCGGTGCGCGGCTTGATCCGGCAGGAGAGCGAGTTTAACGCCGGCGCGATCAGCCCGGCGGGCGCGCGCGGCTTCATGCAGCTGATGCCCGCCACCGCCAAACGCGTCGCACGCTCGCTCGGACTGGGCTACTCGCGCGGCCGGCTGACGTCCGACTCGGACTACAACATCCAACTGGGCACCGCCTATCTGCGGCAAATGCTCGAGCGCTACGACGGCATGGCGCCGATGGCCCTCGCCGCCTACAACGCCGGGCCCCATCGGGTCGACCGATGGATCGAGATCTACGGCGACCCGCGCGACCCGTCGGTCGACCTGATCGACTGGATCGAGGCCATTCCTTACGGCGAGACCCGCAATTACGTCCAGCGGGTGCTCGAAAGCATGCAGGTCTATCGCACGCTCGCGGGCGACCCGATGGTGGCCGCGACCGACCCGCGCACGCACTGGAACCTTCTGCCCACCGCCACCGCGGAGGCCGGCGAGTGCCCAGATCCGCCCGTGGCGGCCGAAGCGGTCTGCTGAGCGGCGCAGCGCTTTCCCGCTCGGGCGAAACGCTCTAGGCTGCGCCGACCCCGCCACCGCCTCCGCATGCGCCGCCGATGACCGCCGACTCCTACGACGAGCACGTCTACACCGCGCAGGACGGGCTCCGTCTCTACTATCGCGATTACGGCGCGTGGCAGCGGGATACGCTGCCGCTGGTCTGCCTCACCGGTCTGACCCGCAACAGCCACGATTTCGACGCCTTCGCGCGTCGCCACGCGCGCCGGCACCGGGTGATCTGTCCCGACTACCGCGGCCGCGGCCGGTCGGAGTACGATCCCGACTGGCGCCATTACGTGCCCACCACCTACATCAACGACATCAAGCATCTTCTCGCCGCGACCGGGATCGATCGCGCCGTGTTCGTCGGCACATCGATGGGCGCGCTGCTGTCGATGGGCATGTCGGTGGCGGCGCCGATGGCGGTCGCCGGTGCGATCCTGAACGACGCCGGACCCGACCTCGACCGCTCGGGCCTGGACCGGATCCTCGACTATATCGGCAAGGACCGGCCGCAGCGTGATTGGGACGAGGCCGTGGCGACGCTCGAGTCGATGTTCCCGAACCTGTCGATCTCTTCGGAAGAGGGTTGGCGCGACCTTGCCCGGGGCACTTTCCGCGAGGGTGAGGACGGGATGCTGCACTACGATTGGGACACCGACATCGCCAAGGCGCTCGAGCGGGCAGGGCCGCCGCCCGATCTGTGGAACTATTTCCGCGCATTGCGCGATATCCCCGTACTCGCATTCCGCGGCGAGCGCTCCGACGTCCTAGCCGAGGACACCTTTGAGCGCATGGGACGCGCCTTGCCGCGCATCGCCACCGTGACCGTGCCCGGTGTCGGCCACGCGCCGACCCTGGACGAGCCCGAGGCGGCGGCCGCGATCGAGGCCTATCTGGCCCGTCTGCACTGAGAGCCTGTGAATGAATTGGGAAATGGTCTGCGCGGCGCGATCGAAGGCTT
>CAZMTC010000125.1:0-10029 GCA_964569105.1 uncultured Alphaproteobacteria bacterium
CACGTCGCGGCCCTTGAAGAAGCTCTCGCCGAAATCGAAGGTGACGTAGTTGCCCATCATGTCGACGAACTGGACGTGCAGCGGCTTGTCGAGGCCGAGCTCGGCTTTCCATTTGTCGATTAGCTCCGGGTCGATGCCGCGCGCGCCGCGCGTCTCGCCCTCGCTGGTGCCGACCCCGACCTCGCCGCCTTCGCCGGCGCCCAGGCGCTCGGCGATGCCCACGTCCTGCTGCTGCATCTGCGCGATGAGCTGCTCGACCGGCCCGCCGGGCGCGGCCTGGATGACCAGGAAGTTGATCAGCATGATCCCGAACAGCGTCGGGACGATGAGCAGGAGCCGGCGGATGATGTAGGCGGTCATCGGACTATTCGCCCCCGTCCCCGCCGGCCTGCTGGCCGGTGCGCAGCGATTCCTCCTTGGCCGGGTCGACCCACCAGGCCATGAGCTGGTGGCCGCGCAGCGGCGTCACCTCCGGCCGGCCGAACTTGTTCCAGAACAGCAGCCGCTCATAGGGGATGTGCCAGTTGGGGATGACGAATTCGTGCCACAGCAGGACGCGGTCGAGCGCGCGGGTGCGGTTGACCAGCGCCTCGCGGTCGGGCGCGGCGATCACCTGGTCGACCAGCGCGTCGACCACCGGGTCCTCGAGCCCGGCATAGTTGCGCGAGCCCGGGATGTCGGCGGCCGCGGAGGTCCAGTAGCCGCGCTGCTCGTTGCCCGGCGAGAGCGACTGGCCCCAGCCGCCCACGGCGACGTCGAAGTCGAAGTCGCGCAGCCGGTTCTGATACTGCGCCGCGTCGACCAGCCGCACGGTGGCGTCGATGCCCAGGCGCGCGCGGAGATTGCGCGCGAAGGGCAGCACGATGCGCTCGAACTCGGGCGACACCAGCATGATCTCGAAAGCGATGCCGCGCCCGGTTTCCGCGTGCACCAGCTCCATGTCGCGCACGACGTAGCCGGCGTCGGCGAGCAGTGCCATCGCCTTGCGCTGGCCCGGGCGGATCGAGCCGTCGCCCTCATAGACCGGTGGCTCGTAGTCCTCGGTGAACACCTCCTCGGGGAGTTCGTCGCGGTAGGGCTCGAGGATCGCCAGCTCCGCCTCGCTGGGCAGTCCCTCGGCGGCGAGTTCTGAATTGTCGAAGAAGCTGTCCGTACGCGTGTACTGGCCGAAGAACAGGTTGTGGTTGGTCCACTCGAAGTCGAAGGCGTAGCCGATCGCCTTGCGCACGCGCTTGTCCTGGAACACCGGCTTTCGCAGGTTGAAGACGAAGGCCTGCATGCCGGCGGGCACGTCCCGGTCCACGGTGATCTTCTGGACGTCCCCGCGCGCGACCGCCGGGATGTCGAACGCGGTGGCCCAGGCCTTGGCCTGGTTCTCGACCCAGTAGTCGAACTCGCCGGCCTTGAACGCCTCGCGCGCCACGGTGCGGTCGCGGTAGTACTCCACCTCGATGCGGTCGAAATTGTATGTGCCGCGCACCGCGGGCAGGTCCCTGGCCCAGTAGTCCTCGACCCGCTCGTAGGCGATCGACCGGCCGGGCACCACCTCGGCGACGCGGTAGGGGCCGGAGCCCAGCGGCGGGTCGAGCGTGACCTGCGCGAAATCGCGCTCGCGCCAGTAATGCTCCGGCAGCACCGGCAGCTCGGCCAGGATCAGAGGCAACTCGCGGTTCTCGCGCCCGGCCTCGAACGAGAACCGGACCCTGCGCCGATCGAGCGCCTCCGCCTTCTCCACCGAGGCCCAGTAAGCGGCGAAAAAGGGCTGGCCCTTCTCGCGCAGGACGTTGAACGAGAACACGACGTCGGCGGCGGTGATCGGCGCGCCGTCGTTGAAGCGCGCCTTCGGGTTGAGGTGGAAGATCACCCAGGACCGGTCGGGCGGGGTCTCGATGCGCTCGGCGACCAGCCCGTAGAGGCTGAACGGCTCGTCCTGGGCGTGGACCATCAGCGTGTCGTAGGGCAACGAGTTGGCCATCGCCGCCGGCACGCCCTTGCGGATGAACGGGTTGAGCGTGTCGAAGGTGCCCGAGCCCGACATCTCGAGCGTGCCGCCCTTGGGCGCGTCGGGATTGGCGTAGTCGAAATGGGTGAAATCCGGCCCGTACTTCAGGTCGCCATGCATGGCGATGCCGTGGCGGCCCGGCGCCGCTCCGTCCTCGGCCGGCGCGGCGGGCGCGGCGAGCAGGATGGCGAGGGCGAGGGCGATGCGCCGCATGGAGGCTCCTGGGTCGACCGGGCGGCGCAGTCTATCCCAACTGCCCGGCCCCAGAAAGCTGCGCTCGGGCTCAGCCATTCAACAATTCGAGCGCGGCGGCGTGCGCCCGCGCGTCGCCCGCGCCCAGCGTGCGGCCGTCGCTGTCGAGGCCGAGGCGGTTGCCCTGCCAGTCGGTCATCGTGCCGCCGGCCTGCTCGATCACCGGCACCAGCGCCAGGTAGTCGTAGGGCTGCATCGAGCCCTCGATATGCAGGTCGATGTGGCCCGAGGCGAGCAGCCCGGCGGCATAGCAGTCGCCGCCGAAACGCTGGATGCGCACGGCGCGGCGCACCCGGTCGTAGGCGTCCATGTCGGCGCCGGGGAACATGTCGGGCGTGGTCGAGAACAGGATCGCCCGGTGCAGCTCGGCGCAGGGCCGGGTGCGGGCGGGGCTGCCGTTGAGCGTGGTGCCGCGGCCGAGGGCGCCGACCCAGCGCTCGCGCAGCACCGGCTGGTCGATCACGCCCAGGATCGGCTCGCCGCCCTGCATCAGCGCGATCAGCGTGCCGAACAGTGGCACGCCCGAGACGAAGGACTTGGTGCCGTCGATCGGGTCGAGCACCCAGACGAACTCGGCGTCGAGGCGTTCGACGCCGTGCTCCTCGCCATAGACGCCGTGGCCGGGCACGGCTTCGGCGAGAACCGCGCGCATCGCCGCCTCGGCGTCGCGGTCGGCGACCGTCACCGGGCTGTCGTCGGGCTTGTCGTCGACCGCGATCCCGGCGCGAAAACAGGGCCGCACCACATCGCCCGCCGCGTCGGCCATGCGCGCGGCGATGTCGAGGAACTCGGCGGGGCAGGTATCCGCCGCCGCCATTGCGCTACTCTGACTGGCCGGGCAGCGGCGGCGCGCCGGGCGAGATCGACTTGAGATAGGCGATGACGTCGGCGCGGTCCCCGGGATCCGTGAGCTTGAACGGCATCCTGGACCCCTCGACGTAGTCGCCGGGGTTCTCGAGATACTCGAACAGCGAGGCGTAGTCCCACTGGCCGCCCATCTCCTTCAGCCCCTGGGAGTAGCGACCGAAATTCTCGACCGAGCCGCGTTCCCGTCCGACGATGCCGTGGAGGTTGGGGCCCACCTTGTTCGGACCGCCCTCCTCGAAGCTGTGGCAGGCCTGGCAGCGGCGGGCGACGCTCTCGCCATCTTGCGCGCTGGCCTCGGCAAAGGCCTGCATCATGGGATCTGCGGCGGGCTCGGGCTCGGCCTCAACCTCGGCCTCGGCGGCCTGCGTCTCGCCTTCTTCCGCCGCCTGCTCGGCCTCCGCGGCCTGCTCGTCCCCGGTGGCCTCGCCTCCTTCGGCGCCGTCGGTGGCCTGCTCGCCCTCGGCCGCGGCCTGCTGCGGTTGCGGTTCCGGGAACGGCGGCGCGCCCGGCGAGATCGACTTGAGGTAGGCGATGACGTGCGCGCGGTCCTGCGCGTCGGTCAGCCTGAAGGACATCTTGGTGCCGGGGACCACGTCCTTGGGATTGGTCAGGAACTCGTCCAGCCGGGCATAGGTCCACTCGCCCTCCAGCTCGCCGAAGCCCGAGGAGTAGTTGAAGCCTTCGACCGCACCGCGCGCGCTCCCGACGACGCCGTGGAGGTTGGGGCCCACCTTGTTGGCTCCGCCCTCCTCGAAGGAGTGGCACGCCACGCAGCGCCGGGCGACGCCTTCGCCCTCCTCCACGGTAGCCTGCGCCAAGCGGACCGGCAGCGGCTCTTCCGTCTTCTCGGGCTTGGCGGCACCGGCGCCCGAGGGGACGGCGGCCATCTGCGACGCGCCCTCGCCGTGATCGGCCGCCTCGGTGGGGATCAGGATGTCGCCCACATGGCCGATGACGGTCACGGTCAGGGCCGTCACCAGAATCGCGCCAGCGATCTTGTTCAGCTCGAAGCCGTCCATCGATATTCCCCTTCGGTCCGCGCAGCCGGGACTTTACCGGCCGGAGCGCGACGGGTGCAACGCCGCGCACTCGGGCCGGTTGTCCTGGATTTCTGGGCCGGACCGCGCGGCACGCCGCGACCCGGTTCCGGCGGCGGTCTTATAAGGCGGGGCCGGGCCGTACGTCACCCCCGCGCGTCGCGTCCCGGCGCCGCGCGGCATAATGTCGCACGGCTGCATCCCCAATTTGCCGGCCGACCTCGAAGGTGCCCGAGAGGCGGAAATCGTGTAAGGAGCGGCGCCATGTCCGGACCCCGCAACCCCATCGTCGCCATCCCAGCCCGCATGGCGTCGACCCGGCTGCCCGACAAGCCGCTGGCCGACATCGCCGGGGCACCGATGATCGTTCATGTCTGGCGCCGCGCGGTGGAGGCCGACATCGGCCCGGTGGTGGTGGCGTGCGCGGAGCGCGCGGTTGCCGAGGCGATCGAGGCCGTGGGCGGCCGCGCGGTGATGACCGATCCGGACCTGCCCTCCGGCTCCGACCGGGTGCTGCGCGCGGTCGCCGAGATCGACCCGGAGGGCCGGCACGACGCGGTGGTCAATGTCCAGGGCGACCTGCCGACCATCGAGCCCGCATCCGTGCGCGCCGCGCTCGACGCCGCGGGCGACGCCGACATCGGGACCATCGCCGCCGAAATCGTCGAGGCGTCCGAGCGTACCAACCCCAATGTAGTCAAGGCGGTGCTCGCGTTGCCGCCCGGCGGGAGGTGCGGACGCGCGCTCTATTTCTCGCGCGCGACGGTGCCGGCGGGGGACGGGCCGCTGTTTCACCATATCGGCCTCTACGCCTACCGTCGCGAGGCGCTGGAGCGGTTCGTGGCGCTGCCCGAGGGGGCGCTCGAGCGGCGCGAGCGGCTCGAGCAGCTGCGCGCGCTGGCGGCCGGCATGCGCATCGACTGTGCCGTGGTCGACGCGGTACCGCTGGGCGTGGACACCCCGGAGGACCTGGAGCACGCGCGCCAGCTGCTAGTCAGCTGATTTATGCATTATACGCATAAAATCTTGATTGGCGCATTTTACTCTGTTAGTTGATGCGCATGAGCATCGGAGAGCGCATTCGCCAGGCCCGCCGGGCCACCAAGCTGACCCAGGCTTCGGTGGCGGCCTCGATGGGCGTCGACCAGTCGACCGTGGCGCGCTGGGAGGCGGGCGAGAGCGAGCCCGGCTGGGCCCAGGTCGAGCCGTTGGCGCGGCTGCTCGGCTCGGAACCCGAATGGCTCGCTTTCGGCCGCCACACGGCGGGCGCGCGCGCCGCCGGCGCCGCCTCCACGGGAGCGGGGCCCAAGGTCGTGGCCTTCCAGGGCCGCCCCGGCGCCTATTCCCAGCTCGCCTGCCGCGACGTGCTGCCCGAGCATGAGCCGCTGGCCTGCGACACCTTCGAGGACGCCTTCGCCGCAGTCGAGAACGGCCGCGCCGCGCTCGGCATGATCCCGATCGAGAACGCGCTCGGCGGCCGCGTGGCCGACATCCACCGGCTGCTGCCCGAATCGAACCTCTACATCGTCGGCGAGCACTTCCTGCCCGTCCACCACCACCTGCTGGCGGTCGAGGGCGCGACGCTCGAGGGACTGCGCACCGTTGTGTCGCACCCCCAGGCACTGGCCCAATGCCGCGAGATCGTTCGCGAGCTGGGCCTGCGCGCCGAGCCCGCCGCCGATACCGCCGGGGCGGCACGCGAGGTGGCGGAGCTCGGCGACCCGACCGTGGCCGCCGTCGCCTCCGAGATCGCGGGCGAGATCTACGGCCTCGCCAGCCTGCGCGCGCGCATCGAGGACCGCATCGGCAACGTCACCCGCTTCGTGCTGATGTCGCGCCAGCGCATCGAGCCCGACCCGGCCAGCTCGTCGACGCTGACCTCGCTGGTATTCCAGGTCCGCTCGGTCCCCGCCGCGCTCTACAAGGCGCTGGGCGGCTTCGCGACCAACACCGTCAACATCATCCGACTCGAGAGCTACATCTCGATCTCCGACCCCACCGTGGCGCGCTTCTACGTCGAGGCCGAGGGCCATCCGGCGCACAAGGCTTTCGACCGCGCGCTCGAGGAGTTGCAGTTCTTCTCCACCAAGGTGAAAATTCTCGGCGTCTATCCAGCCCATCCCTTCCGCCTGGAGGCGTGATGCGCAAGTACGTCTACGCCGTGCTGGCGGTCGGCGCGCTGCTCGGCGTCGTGGTCGCCGTCCTGGTCGTGGTCCAGCACCCGATCCGTGGCGCCGAGGATCTGTGGAACCGGCCCTGGCCCGAGGTTCGCCCGATGGCGCAGGAAATCTGCGACCGCTACACCACGGAGGATCCCGCCTATTTCGAGCAGTGCATGGCGGTGGAGAAGCAGAGCCACGAGCTCCTCCAGGGCGATTTCGGCCTGCCCGTCGAGGAGGCTGAGGCGATCAAGCGGGATTGCGCGGGCTTCCACTACTTCACGCCGCAGGTGAGGTGCGTCGAGGAGAAGCTGCGCGAGTTGAAGGGGTAGGCGCGACGGCTCAGGCGACGCCACCGGCCGGGGGGGCGCCCCCCTTGTCCTTTTCGTCTTTCGGTTCTTCCCGCCGATGAGGCTCGGCCTGCGGCACCACCAGCACCGGGCGCACCGAGCGGCGCACGATCTCGTCGGTGACGTTGCCGGTCAGCAGCGCGCCCAGCGCAGTGCGGCGGGCGCTGCTGACGACAATGAGGTCGGCGTCGATCTCCTCCGCCGCGGCCAGCACCTCTTCCGCAATCCGGCCGCTGCGCGCGATGGTGCGCACGAACACCCCCGCCTCGGTCAGCGCTCCGGCGACGTCGCCCGCCGCGACGCGGCCGGCCACACGCGCCTCGGCCTCCGCTGTCTCGCTGGCACCTTGCAAGTCCGGATCGAGCTTCTTGGCCAGCGCGATCTGCTCCTCGGCAACCTCGCCGACGCGGAGCACGACCACCTCGGCGTCATGGTGCAATGCGATGTCGGCGACTAGAGCGAGCGAGCGGGGCCTGCCGTCGCCGATCTCCGCGGCATAGAGGATGCGGTCGAACATCAGCCTCGCGTCCCGTCTTCCTGGGCAGCGGCGACGTCCTCCGCCCCGACGCCGCGCGCTGTCTCGCCCCGGAGCCTAGCCCAAAGGCGCCACAGGCCATAGACCGCGCCGCCCGCGGCCATCGCCGGCAACAGCTCATAGAGATCGTGGGTCCAGCCGAGCAGCAGGCCCCAGGCCACCGAGACGCCGACGCCCGCGACGATCATCGACAGCGCCACCGGCACGGGTGGCGGCCGGCCGTAGAGCCTCACCAGCATCAGCGGTCCGATGCCGGCGCCCAGCGCCGACCACGAGATGATCACCAGGTCGAAGACGCTGGCCGGGGCGGCGAACACGACGATCAGCACCAGGACGGTGGTCCCGGCGGTACCCAGCTTGACCTTCCAGTAGGACTGGCCGGCCCCCGGTACGATGTCCTGGGTGAAGGCCGCGGCGCTTGTCAGAAGCTGCGAATCGGCGGTCGAGATGGTGGCGGCGAAGATGCCCGCCAGCACCACGCCCACGAACACACCGGGCATCAAATCGTTGGCCAGCGTGGGCAGCGCCAGCTCAGGGTCGAAGCTTTCGACCTCGGGCATGATCACCCGCGCGGAGAGCGCCACCAGCACCGCCGCGGTCGCGAATGGCAGGTACCAGGCGAAATAGACCCGACGCGCGACACGGATCAGCCGCGCCTCGCTCAGCGCCATGGTGCGGATCAGGATGTGCGGCTGGCCCACCGAACCGAAGCCGGCGAACAGCCAGCCGACAAGGTAGAGGGTGAAGCCGAAGCGCAGGTCGGTCGGCACCGGGTCGATCAGCGTCGGATCGATTGCACTCAGCCCGGCCCACAGCCCTGCCGGTCCTCCGACCTCCATCAGGCACAGCACCGCCAACGCCACCATCGCCACCATCATCACCAACGACTGCGCCGCGTCGGTCCAGATCGAGGCACGGATGCCGCCGGCATAGCTGTAGAGCAGCACGATGCCGGCGCCGAGCAGTGCGCCGACGCTGATGTCCCAGTCGAACATCACGTGCAGCGCCTTCGAACCGGCGTTGAGCTGCGCCGCGGAGTACGTGGCCAGGAACAGGATCGTCACCACGCCCAGTAGAATCGCGATCAGACGCGCGCCGCGGCCATAGGGCTCGGCCACCAGCGCGCCCACCGTCTCCGCGGGCGAGGTCTCGGAAACGGCGCGCAGCCGCGGATGCACCAGGTACCACGCCGCCAGATCGCCGGTGATCCAGCCGATGGTGATCCAAATCGCCGACAGGCCCTCGGCGTATGTGAAGCCGATCAGGCCGATGAACATGTAACCCGAGTTGTTGGTCACCACCGAGGACAGGCCGGTCAGCCAGGGATGCACCGCGCGGCTGGCCAGCAGGTAATCGTCCACTGCGTGGCGCTTGCGCCGGATCGACAGGGTTCCGATCGCTGCGAAGAGCAGCAGAAAGACGACGAAGCTGACAACGACCGTGGTCATGTCCGAGGCATCAGATCCGACGTCGGGCGTTGCGCAACCGGCGGACAATCGTGGCGCGACGTGTCAAATCTCGGCCCGTCCGTCGAGCCAGTCCTCGACCAGCCGCCGGGCGATCGAATCGTGGCGGGGCAGGCGATACTCGCCGCCCTCCCTGTGCGCCTGCAGGTCGTCCTTCTCGAACCAGCGCACATCGTCCATCTCGTCCTCGGGGAAGGCGATCTCCTCGCTCTCGGCCACGGCGTGGAAGCCCAGCATCAGCGAGGCCGGGAACGGCCAGGGCTGCGAGGAGTGATAGACCGAGCGGCCGACCCGGATGCCCGATTCCTCGAACACCTCGCGCGCGACCGCGTCCTCCAAGCTCTCTCCCGGCTCGACGAAGCCGGCCAGGGTCGAGTACATGCCCGCGGGCCACCTCGCCTGGCGGCCTAGCACGCAACGGTCGCCCTTGACCACCAGCATGATCACGGCCGGGTCGGTGCGTGGGAAGTGGGTGGTGTCGCAGTCCTCGTTGGCGCAGCGCCGGATGTGGCCGCCGTCGGCCGCCACGGTCGCGGTGCCGCACTTGCCGCAGAACAGGTGTCGGCGGTGCCAGGTGGTGATGCCGCGGGCATAGGCGAGCAGCGCCCCCTCCGAGCGGTCCATCATCGGCCCGGCCACGCGCAGATCGACGAACTCGCCGCCCAGCCCGGCGAGCGCGGGAACGGCCTGCGGCTCCTCGATCGGCGAGATGTCGAGGGCGAAGTAGCAGCGCTCGCCTTCGAGGCCGAGCAGCACCGGATCGACCGTCTCGGGCCGGTCGGCCAGCGCGCGCGCCTCGCCCGGACGCAGGTACAGCCCGCGCGGCGGCTCGGCACGCTCGGCATCGATGGCGATCAGGTTGCGCTGGCGCCAGACGGGGACGATGCGGGTGTCCGGATCCTCGAGCCGGGCCGCGATCCACTCGATGTTCTGGCGCAGATGCGCGGCGCGGTCCAGCCGCCCGCCGGCGTAGAAATTCGGCTCTCTGGGCTTCCCCGACATGGCCGGCAAGGTGGCACGCGGCCGCGGACAAGGCAATCTGACCTCGGCCCCGCTGCCGCCCTTGCCTCCCCGGGCGGTCGTGCTGATATAGTGCCCCCGGGAGGCCGGCGGCGGACGGGCGCTTCGCCAACCCGGTCAGGTCCGGAAGGAAGCAGCCGTAACGAATTCCGCCCGGGTCGCATGTCCGGTCTCCCACCCGCCCCACTCCCCGATAGGGCCGATGGACGACAGCGCGACCGCCCCGGACCAGGCTGCCCCGCCCGCGGGCGGGGGGGGCGAGTACAGGGTCCTCGCCCGCAAGTACCGGCCGTCGACCTTCGACGAGCTGGTCGGTCAGGACGCGCTGGTCCGGACCTTGA
>CAZMTC010000126.1:0-9940 GCA_964569105.1 uncultured Alphaproteobacteria bacterium
ACAACGCGCTGCTGTGGGGCGCGCGCGGCATGGGCAAGAGCTCGCTGGTCAAGGCGGTGCACGCGACGGTCAATGCCGAAGTCCAACCCGGCATCGCGCTGATCGAGATTCACCGCGAGGACATTCCTTCGCTGCCGCGCCTGCTCGCCATACTGCGCGACGAGCGGCGGCGCTGCGTGGTCTTCTGCGACGACCTGTCCTTCGACGGGACCGACGCGTCGTACAAGTCGTTGAAGGCGGTGCTGGAGGGCGGCATCGAAGGACGTCCGGACAACGTCATCCTCTACGCCACCTCGAACCGGCGGCACCTGATGCCGCGCGACATGATCGAAAACGAACGCTCGACCGCGATCAACCCGGCCGAGGCGGTGGAAGAGAAGGTGTCGCTGTCCGACCGATTCGGCCTGTGGCTGGGCTTCCACCAGTGCGACCAGGCGACCTACTACGCCATCGTAGATGGCTACGCCGCGCGTTACGGCCTCGACCTTCCGGCCGATCGGCTCCACGCCGAAGCAAACGAATGGTCGATCGCACGGGGCGCCCGCTCTGGCCGGGTCGCCTGGCAGTTCATCCAGGACCTCGCCGGCCGCCTGGGCAAGCGGCTCGACTGAGCCTTCAGTCCCAGAAGAAGTAGGCCAACACCGCGATCACCGCGGCGACCACGAACATGCCGCCGGCGATGCGCGCGCCGCTGACGGTGTCGGCGACCTCGTCGATGCCCTCGGGCTCGAACTGATGGATCGGCTTGCGCTCCTCGAGCCGGTCCAGCGGGCCCAGGACCCGCTCGGCCTCGGCCAGCACGCCGGCCCATTCGGGATCGTCCTTGTGGCGCCGCGCACGTTCGGCGACCACGGCGATCGCCTCGGCGTCGCCATGATGGGCCTCGGCCACCATCTGGCGGAACAGCGCCCTCGCTTCACCGTTGTCGGTCACGCCTCGCCGCCCTCCGCTGCGAAGGTCACCAGCAGGTCCTTGGTATCGACACTGGAGCCGGGCTCGGCGCAGACCTCGGCCACCGTGCCGTCGCGCTCGGCGTGGATCGCGGTCTCCATCTTCATCGCCTCGATCGAGCACAGGAGGTCGCCGGCTGCCACCTCGTCTCCGGCCTTGACGGTGACCGCAACCACCCGGCCGGGCAGCGGGGCGGGTACGTGATCGGGATTGCCGTCCACCGCCCGGCGCCGGGCCTCCTTGACCGGTGCGGCGTGTCTGTCCTGGACGCGGGCCGTGCGCGGCTGGCCGTTGAGCTCGAAGAACACCGTGCGGCGCCCCTCCTCGTCGACCTCGCCCAAGGCCAGGAAGCGGACGATCAGCGTCTTGCCGCGTTCAAGGTCGACGGCGATCTCTTCGCCCTCCTCCATGCCGTAGAAGAACACCGGCGTCGGCAACACGCTGACGTCGCCGAACTCGCGCCGGTGGCCGGCGTAGTCCTCGAACACGCGCGGATACATCAGATGGCTGGCAAGTTCGGCATCCGTGACATGCCGGTGGACCTTCTTCTCCGCCTCCTTGCGCGCGGCTTCGAGATCGACGGGCTCCATATGCGCGCCGGGCCGGCCCTCGATAGGCTTCTCGCCCTTGAGCACCTTGTCCTGAAGCGCTTTGGGGAAGCCGCCCGGCGGCCGGCCCATCTCGCCGCGGAAGAACTGGATCACCGATTCGGGGAAGGCGATGTCGTGCTCGGGATCCGCTACCTCCTCGGGCGACAGGCCGGAGGTGACCATCATCAGCGCCATGTCGCCCACCACCTTGGACGACGGCGTCACCTTGACGATGTCGCCGAACATCGCGTTCACGGCGGCATAGGTATGGGCGACGTGGTCCCACTTGTCGGCTACGCCCAGCGCCTTGGCCTGCTGGCGAAGGTTGGTGTACTGGCCGCCGGGCATCTCGTGCACGTAGACGCCCGAGGTTCCCGAACGGATATCGCTCTCGAACCCGGCGTAGTATTTCCGGACCGTCTCGAAGTAGTTCGAGATCCGGCCGATCGCGCCGCGGTCGAGACCCGTCGCACGCGACGAGTGCTCGAGCGCCGAGACGATCGAGCCCAGGTTGGGTTGCGAGGTCAGGCCGCTCATGGCGTCGATGGCGCCGTCGACCGCGTCACAGCCCGCTTCCACCGCCGCCAGTACGCTCGCGGCCGATATGCCGCTGGTATCGTGGGTGTGCAGGTGGATGGGCGCCGCCACCTCCTGCTTGAGCGCACCGACCAGCGTGCGCGCCGCCTCGGGTCGAAGCAGCCCGGCCATGTCCTTGATCCCGATGATATGTGCGCCCATTGCCTCGAGCTCGCGCGCCATGGCGAGATAGTAATCGAGGTCGTAGCGCCCCGGGTCCTCGGCCGTCAGGTCGCCGGTGTAGCAGATCGCCGCCTCGCACAGCGTGCCGGTCTCCAGCACCGCGTCGATGGCGACCTTCATGTTCTCGGTCCAATTGAGCGAGTCGAAAATTCGGAACAGGTCGATACCGTTGTCCGCCGCCTGCTCGACGAAGTAGCGCACCACGTTGTCGGGATAGTTGGTGTAGCCGACTGCGTTGGAGGCACGCAGCAGCATCTGGAACAGGACGTTGGGCACCGCCAAGCGCAATTCGCGCAGCCGGTCCCATGGGTCCTCGCGCAGGAAGCGCATGGCGACGTCGAAGGTCGCGCCGCCCCAGGTCTCCATCGAGAACAATCCGGGCAGCAACTCGGCGTAGGCCGGTGCGATCGCCGCCATGTCGCGCGTGCGCATGCGGGTGGCGAACAATGACTGGTGCGCGTCGCGCAGAGTGGTGTCGGTGACCAGCACCCGCTCCTGGTCGAGCATCCAGCGCGCGAAGGCGGCCGGTCCCATCTGCTGGAGCACCTGGCGGGTGCCGTCGGGCGGCGGCTCGGCGTCGAGCACCGGCACCTTGGGTGGATGCGTACGGTCGGGGCCTTGTGTTCCCGCCACCTCCTCGTTGCCGTTGACGATCACGTCGGCGATGAAGTTGAGCAGGCGGGTGGCGCGGTCGCGGCGCGGCTTGAGCTCGAACAGCTCAGGCGTTTCGTCGATGAAGCGCGTCGTGTAATCGGCGGCCAGGAAGCTCGGGTGGTTGACGACGTGCTCGAGGAACTGAAGGTTGGTGTTCACGCCGCGGATGCGGAACTCGCGCAGCGCACGGTCCATGCGGCGCTGGGCCTCCTGCGCCGTGGGCGCCCAGGCGGTCACCTTCTCGAGCAGCGGGTCGTAGTCCTTGGTGACGATGGCGCCCGAATAGGCGGTGCCGCCGTCGAGCCGGATGCCGAAGCCGGTGGCGCCGCGATAGGCGCTGATCCGGCCATAGTCGGGGACGAAGTTGTTGGACGGGTCCTCGGTCGTGATGCGGCACTGGATGGCGTGGCCGTACATCTCGATCTCGTCCTGGACCGGCACGCCGGTGGCGTTCTCGTCGCCCACCCGGTGCCCCTCGGTCACGCGGATTTGCGCCTTGACCAGATCGACGCCGGTGATCTCCTCGGTCACCGTGTGCTCGACCTGGATGCGCGGATTGACCTCGATGAAGAAGAACTCGCCGGTGTCGGCGTCGTAGAGGAACTCGACCGTGCCGGCATGGGTGTAGCCGGCGTGGCGCGCGAGCTCGAGCGCCGCCTGGCACAGCGCCTCGCGCTTGTCCGCGTCGAGATAGGGTGAGGGCGCGCGTTCCACCACTTTCTGATGGCGCCGCTGGATCGAGCAGTCGCGCTCGAACAGATGGACGAGATTGCCATGCAGGTCGCCCAGCACCTGAACCTCGACGTGCCGGGCGCGCTCGACCAGCTTTTCGAGATAGACCTCGTCGTTGCCGAACGCGGCCTTGGCCTCGCGCCGCGACGCCGTCACGTGATGCGCCAACTCACCGGCCTCGCGCACGACCCGCATGCCGCGCCCGCCTCCGCCCCAGCTCGCTTTCAGCATCAGCGGATAGCCGATCCCGGCGGCCAGCTTCTCGATCTCCGCCGCATCCTCGGGCAGCGGCCCCGTGGCCGGCACCACCGGCACCCCGGCCTCCTCGGCCAGCGCGCGCGCCTGGATCTTGTTGCCCATCCGCTCCATCACCTCGGGCGCCGGTCCGACGAAGGCGATGCGCGCGCGACGGCAGGCGCGGGCGAAGTCAGGGTTCTCGGACAGGAAGCCGTAGCCGGGATGAATGGCGTCGGCGCGCGCCAGCTTGGCCACCCGGATGATCTCGTCGATGTCGAGATACGCGCCCAGCGGGGTCATTCCCTCACCGACCCGGTAGCTCTCGTCGGCCTTGAACCGGTGCAGCGAGAAGCGATCCTCGTTCGAGTATACCGCCACCGTGCGCAGCCCCAGCTCGGTGGCCGCCCGGAACACGCGGATGGCGATTTCGCCCCGGTTCGCCACCAGGAGGCGCCGGATTTTCTTCACGGTCATCGACCGAGTCTTAGTCCGAGAGCGCGGGCGAGGCCAGCGCCGTCTGCGGCGCGCCCAGATAGGGCATGGGATCGACCGCCCGCTTGCCGCGCCGGATCTCGAAGTGGAGCTGCGGCGAGCCGACGTTACCGGTCGAGCCGACGCGCGCGATCACCTCGCCCTGGCGCACGGTCCGGCCGCGCTCGACCAGGAGCGCGTCGTTGTGCCCATAGGCGGTCATGTAGCCGCCCTCGTGCTTGATCAGCAGCAGGTTGCCGTAGCCCTGGATGCCGTTGCCGGCATAGGCGACGGTGCCGTTCTCCGCCGCCCGCACCTTGGCGCCGCGCGGCGCCGCGATGTTGATGCCGTCGTTGCGCAATCCCCCGTCCTTGCCGCCGAAGGTCGAGACCACCTTGCCCTCGAGCGGCCACTTGAACCGTCCGGCCGCGGCCGGAGGCGGCGGCGTGGACGGGGTCGACGACGGCACACCACCTGCCGATGCCACCTGGGTGCCGTTTCCGCGCCCGGGAATAGCGATGCGCTGGCCGACATGGATCGTGTAGGGCGGGCCGATATTGTTGGCACGCGTCAGCTCGGCCATCTCGACCCCGTAGCGGCGCGAGATCCCGAAGACCGTGTCCCCCTTCGAGACAACGTGCACCGCGGGCGCCGGGACCCGCAGCCGCTGGCCGACATGGATCGTGTAGGGCGGGCGCAGATCGTTGGCCGAGATGATCGAGCGCACCGGCGCACCGTAACGGCGCGAGATGGCGTAGACCGTGTCGCCCTTGCGCACGGTGTGATACGCCGTGCCGTCCGCGCTCGGCGACGGGCCGCTGCTGCCGCCGCAGGCGGCAAGCGCGAGCAGGACCGCGAGCGCGGCCGGACGCATCCAGCGCATGAGTTCAAGTGGCATGGACGGAATTCCGCGCATCGCCTTGACCGACCGCAAGAACTTCGGTGCGTGTTTTACACTGATCGGGCGCTCTGGGCAATTTCCGTGCGATTCGGGCACGGACGCCTGGCGGCTCAATTTGGCCGGCTCTCGGCGGCGATTCCGCCGCTCCGCTCGGCCAAATGTGCCGGCGACGGCGGCAGCGTCACGCGCACCGTCGTGCCGACGCCCGGCTGGCTGTCGACGGTCAGCGTCCCGCCATGCAGCTCCGCCAGCCGCTGGGCGATGGGCAGGCCCAGGCCCGTGCCCTTCTCGGGCGCGGCGTTGGCCCGGGCGATGCGGCCGAAGGGCTGCAGCGCGATCTCGACCTCCTCGGCGGTCATGCCGACACCGGTATCGGCCACCGAGAGCACGGTCTCGCCCTGAGCCGATATGCCGAGCCGCACGGTGACGCCGCCGCCCGCCGGCGTGTAGTTGACGCCGTTGGCGATCAGGTTGATCAGGATCTGGCGCAGCGCGCCCTCGTCGGCATAGGCCGCGATGCCCGGCTCGGCGTCGAACGATAGGCGGATGCCGCGCTCCTGCGCCTTCAGCGACACGATTTCGATGCAGGAGGACGCCACCGCCTCGGCGTCCAGGATCCCGGGCGCCACGTCATGGCGCCCGGCCTCGATCTTCGACAGGTCCAGGATGTTGTCGATGATGTCCATCAGCATCCGCCCACTGTCGTGGATGTGCCCGACATACTCGCGGTAGCGCGGGGTGGCGAGCGGCCCGAGCACCTCGCGCTTCATGATGTCGGAGAAGCCGAGAATGGCGTTGAGCGGCGTGCGCAGATCGTGGGTGGCCGATGCCAGGCGCGCCGACTTGGCGCGGTTCGCCGCCTCCGCCGCGCGCCGCTCGGCCGCCAGCGCGACAATGGTGAGGACGTTGAGCGCCAGCAGCACCACGAGGACGCCGACGAGTTGCATCGGGTTGGCGATGCCGTCCTCCCGGAACGGCCCGAAGCCGATCATCGCTCCCGCGCTCGCCATCACAGAAACGGTGACGATCAAAGTGTATGCCGCGCGCAGCGAGACGCACAGTGCGATCCACGACACCGGCACCACGAGCAGGAACGGGAAGGCCCAGCGGATCGCGCCTTCGAGCGGCGGCGACGTCACGAGCATCGCCACCGACAGCACGACAAGCGTCCAGAACGTCCAGTCGCGGGCCATCGCCTCGCTGTTCCGGGGCAGCTCCTCGCGTTCCATGCCCAGCCACAGCAACAGCGCCGGAGCGAAGAACAGGCTGCCTCCGCTGTCGGACAGCCACCACTGCAGCCACAGGCCGGGGAACGCAAGCTCGCCGGAGGGCGCGTAGGCCAGAACTGTCAGCGCACCTCCGGTCGCGGTCAGCGCAGGGTGGAGGATCACGGCGCAGACGACGAATGCGGCGATGCCGCGCATGCGGTTGAACAGGCCGGCGTCGGGCCGCAGCCGGCGCAGCGCCTCGGCTCCCAGCACCGGACCCAGCGCGTTGCTCAGCGAGATCAGCACGGCCTCGCCCAGCGGCGGCGCGAACAACACGTAGTTGGCGACCAGCGAGCCCAGGAACAGGCCCGGCACCATGCGCACCCCGCCGATCATGGCGGCGACGATACCGATGCTGGCGGGCAGCCAGATGGGCGCGGGGAAGATGCCGAACTTGGCGAAGAACTGGCTCACCGCCCAGCCCAGCGTGCAGTAGAGCGCCGCCGCTGCAAGGTTGGCGACGCCCCACGCCAGCAGCCCCGCGTCGCGCAGGATCTCCGGCCGCCACCGGCTCATGTCGACGAAGCCAGCGCCGGCACCGCGTCCGATCTCGATCTGCATCATGCCGTCCTGCCCGGGGCGTTCCGAATCGCCGATCCCGCGGCCGTGCGCCGCCCTCCGGACAGTGCCGGACCGGGCAGTTTCGGCCAATCTCAGTTGAGCGCGCCAGGCATTAACAATCGGTTAAGCACACTCATGAGGTGCCGCTCCTACCCAGCCACGAGCGGCACGAAGCGCACGGGGCCGAGGTTGCGCTCCTCGAAGCCGTCCTCGGTCCGGGTCAGGCGCAGTAGGTCCTGGTCGGCGCCATGTCGGCCCACCGGTATGACCATGATGCCGCCCTCGTCCAGTTGATCGGCAAGCGCCGAGGGAACCTCGCGCGCGCCGGCCGTCACCATGATGCGCGGGAACGGTGCCGCCTCGGGCCAGCCGCGATAGCCGTCGCCCAGTCGCGTGACGATGTTGGTGATGCCCATCTCCGCGAAGCGGCGCTCGGCCTCGTCGAGCAGCGGCTTGATGCGCTCGATGGTATAGACGCGCCGCGCGAGGCGCGCCAACACCGCCGCCTGATAGCCCGAACCGGTACCGATTTCGAGCACGCGATGCCCGCGCTCGACGTTCAGCTCCTGGGTCATGTGCGCGACGACCAATGGCTGCGAGATCGTCTGGCCCTCGGCGATGGGCAGCGCCGTATTGTCGTAGGCGCGGGTGCGCAAACTCGCGGGCACGAAAACCTCCCGCGGAACCCGTTCGATGGCGTTGAGCACGTCCTGGTCGGTGATGCCCAGGGAGCGCAGCTCGAGGATGAGCTGGGCCTTGTCGCTGCGGCCTGTCAAAAGACCTCCTTGAGGACCTCGATGGTGGCCTCGTGCGTGAGGTCGAGACTGATCGGCGTGATGGCAATGCCGCCGGCGTTGACGACACCCAGATCGGTGTCCGGGGCGTGGGGTTCCTCCTGTCGCATGGGCCCGAGCCAGTAGTACGGATAGCCGCGCGGGTCGGTGCGCTTTTCGAGGTGGTCGCCGATCTTGCGCTTGCCGGTGGGCACCACCTCGATGCCTCCCACCTCGTCGACCGGGCCGACCGGGAAGTTCACGTTCATCAGCACGTTGGCCGGCCAGCGCACGGTCGCCAGCCGGCGGACGATATCCGGCGCATGGGTCTCGGCCACCGACCAGTCGGGCCGCTCGCCCATCGGATACATCTGCGACAGCGCGATCGACGGGATGTTGAGCAGCGTGCCTTCCATCGCCGCGGACACGGTGCCCGAATAGGTCACGTCCTCGCCCAGATTGCCGCCGCGGTTGACGCCCGAGAGCACGAGGTCGGGGCGTTTGTCCGGCATCACCGCGCCCACGGCCATCAGCACCGCGTCGGTGGGGGTGCCCTCGACCGCGAACCGCCGCTCACCCGCTTTGCGCATGCGCAAGGGCGTTCGCAAGGTAAGCGAATGGCCGGCGCCGCTCTGTTCCTGCTCCGGTGCCACGACCCAGACGTCGTCGGACAGCGAGAGCGCGATGCGCTCGAGCACGGCGAGGCCGGTGGCGTTGATCCCGTCGTCGTTGGTGCACAGGATGCGCGCCTTGGCGAGGTCGAGGGGCGGGTCGAACATCACGGGCCGATGCGGTCCAGCCCGCCCAGATAGGGCCGCAGCGCTTCCGGCATGGCGATCGAGCCGTCCGCCTGCTGGTGGTTCTCCAGCAGCGCGATCAATGTCCGGCCGACCGCCAGCCCCGAGCCGTTGAGCGTGTGGACATGGCGGTTGCCCTTGCCTTCGCGCGGCTTGAACCGGGCCTTCATGCGCCGCGCCTGGAACTCGCCGCAATTCGAGCAGCTCGAGATCTCGCGGTAGAGGCCCTGCCCCGGCAGCCAGGCCTCGATGTCGTAAGTCTTGCGCGCGGCGAAGCCCATGTCGCCGGTCGACAGCACCATGACGCGGTAGTGGATGTCCAGGCGCTGGAGGATGGCCTCGGCGCACCGGGTCATGCGCTCATGTTCGTCCTCCGAGCGCTCGGGATGGGCGATCGAGACCAGCTCGACCTTCTCGAACTGGTGCTGGCGCAGCATGCCGCGCGTGTCCTTGCCCGCGGCCCCGGCCTCGGCGCGGAAGCACGGGGTGAGAGCGGTGAAGCGCATGGGCAGCGCCGATTCGTCGACGATCTCGTCGGCGACTAGGTTGGTGAGCGGCACTTCGGCAGTGGGGATCAGCCAGCGGCCGTCGTCGGTACGGAACAGATCCTCGGCGAACTTCGGCAGCTGGCCGGTGCCATACAGCGCCTCGTCGCGCACCAGCACCGGCGGGTAAACCTCGGTGTAGCCGAACTCCTGGGTGTGGATGTCGATCATGAATTGCGCCAGCGCGCGCTCGAGCCTGGCGAGCGGGCCGGTCAGCACGACGAAGCGCGAGCCGGCGAGCTTGGCCGCGCGCTCGAAGTCCATGGCGCCCAGCGCCTCGCCCAGCTCGTAGTGCTCCTTGGGCGCGAAGCCGAATTCGGGCTTGTCGCCCCACTGACGCAGCTCGACATTCGCTGCCTCGTCCGCGCCCTCGGGCACGTCGTCGGCCGGCGTGTTGGGGATGCCGGAGAGGAAGTCGGCGAGCGCCGCCTCGGCTTCCTTGGCCTCGTCCTCGAGCCGTCCCAGCTCGTCCTTGAGGCGGGCAACCTCGGCGATCTTCGACTGGGCGTCCTCGCCCTTGGCCTTGAGCGCGCCGATCTCCTTGGACGCGGCGTTGCGTGTGGCCTGCAACTCCTGCGACTTGGTCTCCGCCTCGCGCCGGCGGGCATCGAGCTCGAGAGCTCGAACGGACAGCGGCTCCAGGCCCCGTTTGCGCAGCCCGTCGTCGAACGCGTCGGGATTGTCGCGGATCCAGCGAATGT
>CAZMTC010000127.1:0-9828 GCA_964569105.1 uncultured Alphaproteobacteria bacterium
CCCGAAGTTCCGATCGGTCAGCAGCATCGTGATCGCGCCCGCGAGAACCGGCAGCGAGAGCAGGAGCAGGAAGGCGGTCACGAGCAGCGACCAGGCGAACAGCGGCATCTTGTGCAGCGTCATGCCCGGCGCGCGCATGTTGAGGATCGTCGTGATGAAGTTGATCGCGCCCAGGATCGACGAGGCGCCGGCGAGATGCAGCGACAGGATCGCGAAATCCATCGCCGGGCCCGGGTTGCCGCTGGTCGACAGCGGCGGGTAGGCCGTCCAGCCGCCGCCGAAGCCGTTGGACCCGGGCGCGCCGGGCACGAAGAGCGACAGGATGAGCAGCAGGAAGGCGGCCACGATCAGCCAGAAGGAGATGTTGTTCATGCGCGGGAACGCCATGTCCGGCGCCCCGATCATGATCGGCATGAAGTAGTTGCCGAACCCGCCGATCAGCGCCGGCATGACCATGAAGAAGATCATGATCAGGCCGTGCGCGGTGATCAGCACGTTGTAGAAGTGCTTGGTGGCGGTCAGCGGATCGGCCCCGACCTCGCCGCCCATGAGCTGCAGGCCGGGCTCCGCCAGCTCGGCGCGGAACCACAGCGACATCGCCATGCCGATGATGCCGAACAGCACCGCATAGATCAGGTACATCGTGCCGATGTCCTTATGGTTCGTCGAATAAACGAACCGCTTCCAACCCGTCGGGTGCGCGTGGGCGTCAGCCATGTCTCGAACCTCCCGCTGATCGCGGAGCTAGTGTCTGTTGTTCAGTCGTTCTTGTCGTTGGCGGCGACCGAGACGGCGTCGTCGCCGCGCATCGCGGCGAGCTCCTCGCCGGTCCAGGTCTCGAACGCCTGCTTGGAGACCACTTCGACCGCGATCGGCATGAAGCCGTGGTCCTTGCCGCACAGCTCGGAACACATGCCGTAGTAGACGCCTTCCTTCTCGGCCTTGAACCAGGTCTCGTTGAGCCGCCCCGGCACCGCGTCGGTCTTGATGCCGAAGGCGGGCATGGCCCAGGAATGGATGACGTCGTTCGACGTGATGAGAACGCGGACCGTGGTGTCGACCGGGACGACGACGCGGTTGTCGGTCTCGAGCAGTCGCACCTCGCCCGGGCCGATCTCCTGGTCGGGCTTGAGGAACGCGGCGAAACCGATCGGATCACCGTCGGCGGTGTAATCGGGATACTCGTACTCCCAGTACCACTGGTTCGCCGTGACCTTGAGGGTCATGTCGGGGTCCTCGGCCCGGTCCATGAAGTAGAGCAGCTTGAAGGACGGGATCGCGATCACCACCAGGATCAGCACCGGGACCACCGTCCACACGATCTCGACCAGCGTGTTGTGGGTGGTCTTCGACGGGTTCGGGTTCGCGCTCTCGCGGAAGCGGACCATCACGTACAGAAGCAGCCCGAGCACGAACAGCGTGATCAGGACGATGATCACGAGCAGCAGGTCGTGGAAGTCGTGGATCTGCTGCGCGACCGGGGTCACGGCTTCCTGGAAGCCGAACTGCCACGGATCGGCGCCGCCGTCGGCCGCCGTGGCGACACCCGAAGCGAGGAGCGCGCCAAGGGCCGCCCCCAATCCCGTCACAATGCGCGTCATGTCCGTCCCGTCTGATCGCTAGCGGTTTATCTCGTCCAGCTTGGACCGTCGTTGGCGCGGAAAATAGCCCAGCGCCACGCCGACCGACAACACTGCGCGACGCCTCGTCGCATCCGCTTGCCCGTCCGGCCACCGCCCAAGCCGCTCGCGGCCCTCCGGACACCGGCAGACTATGGGATATCGCGAAGTTGGTTGATGCCGGCGCAGGCGCTTGCGACGTTATGTCGCGTGAGCGCAGGAACTGCCGGCCGGCGGAGAGCGCGGAGGCTTTGCCCGGACCCGGTCGCGAACGCATATAGGGTGGACAACGCGCGGCGGCCGCGCACGACCCGAGACCGGAAGGACCGACATGACCGACCTGGCCCGCACCGACGAGCTGTTCTTCTCCCGCACCGGAATGGACCGGAGCCGGGTCGAGACGCTGGTGGGCGACGCGCTGAACGGCGCCGACGACGGCGAGCTTTTCCTCGAGTACCGGCAGTCGGAGAGCCTGGTGTTCGACGACGGCCGCCTGCGCGCGGCCAACTTCGACACCGACCAGGGCTTCGGGCTGCGCGCGATCTCGGGCGAGGCCACGGGCTACGCCCACGCCGCGGAGCTGTCCGAGGAGGCGATCCGGCGCGCGGGCGAGACGGTCCGTGCGGTGCGTACCGGCAAGGGCGGCACCATGGCCGGCGCGCCCGGGCAGACCAACCGCGTGCTCTACGGCGACGAGAACCCGCTGGGCGCGCCGGGCTTCGAGGCGAAGGTCAAGCTCCTGGCCGAGATCGACGCCTACGCCCGCTCGAAGGATCCGCGCGTGCGACAGGTGACGGTGAGCCTCACCGGCGAGTGGCAGGCGGTGCAGATCCTGCGCGCGGGCGGCGCGCGCACGGGCGACATCCGGCCGCTGGTCCGGCTCAACGTCTCGGTCGTGGCCGGCGAGGGCGACCGGATGGAGAGCGGCAGCTACGGCGTCGGCGGCCGGGTCGGCTTCGACCGCTGGATCGACCCGGCGCAATGGCACGCCCAGGTCGACGAGGCGGTGCGTCAGGCGCTGGTCAACCTGGAGTCGGTGCCGGCGCCGGCGGGCGAGATGCCGGTGGTGCTGGGGCCGGGCTGGCCCGGCATCCTGCTGCACGAGGCGATCGGCCACGGCCTGGAGGGCGACTTCAACCGCAAGAAGACCTCGGCCTTCGCGGGCCTCCTGGGCGAGCGCATCGCCTCGCCCGAGGTCACGGTGGTCGACGACGGCACCATCGGCGACCGGCGCGGCTCGCTCACCATCGACGACGAAGGCACGCCGTCGAGCACGACGACGCTGATCGAGGACGGCGTGCTGCGCGGCTACATGCAGGACCGCATGAACGCCCGGCTTATGGGCATGGAGCCGACCGGCAACGGGCGGCGACAGTCCTACGCCCACGCGCCGATGCCGCGCATGACCAACACCTACATGCTCAACGGTTCCCACGACCCGAAGGAGATCCTCGGCTCGGTCGAGAAGGGGCTCTACGCGGTCAGTTTCGGCGGCGGCCAGGTCGACATCACCTCGGGCAAGTTCGTGTTCTCCGCTTCGGAGGCCTACCTGATCGAGGACGGCAGGGTGACCGCGCCGGTCAAGGGCGCGACGCTGATCGGCAACGGGCCCGACGTGCTCACCCGGGTCACGATGGTCGGCAACGACATGGCGCTCGACCGAGGCATCGGCACCTGCGGCAAGGACGGACAGGGCGTGCCGGTGGGCGTGGGCCAGCCGACCCTGCTGGTCGACCGGCTGACCGTGGGCGGGACGGAGGCATGACCCTCCGGCGTTCCGTGCGAACGCCTCGAGTACCGCTAGACATTGACGAAAAGGCCGGGCGATCGTGCTTGCCCGGCGTTGCGCGTCGGCGCATTGTCGAGGTCGTGGGCGTAAAATGCCCGCCGTCAACGAGACAAGCGCCATCGCCTTGCGGGGCGGCAGGCGCAGGTTGGGTGACATGAGTGCCGTCACGAGTCCGTTGCCCGTAGGGCGGACGGGCCAGGGCAGCAACGAGCATCGGCACGCCGCTTCCGGGACCGAGGTCACGGGCGCGCGCAGCGGTGCGCCCGTGGTGCGCGTCGCACATACGCCGCTGGCCGCCGAGGAAGCGCGCATGATCCGGCTGGGCGAGCTGGCCCGAATCAGCCAGCGCGCGACCCAGATCGGCGCGGCGGCCGCCGCGCTCCAGCTCGCCGAGCGCGCGGTGGGCGAGATGCCGCGCATGGTCGAGCGGCTCAAGGCCACTGCCGACCTGGCCACGCGCGTCGACAACGACGAGGGCCGCGCCGAGGTCAACGCCGCCTTCGTCGAACTGCGCGACGCCGTCCTCGGTGCCGGCGCCGACGCCACCTTCCGCGGCAGCCCCCTGTTCGCCACGGTCGACGGGCCGGGCCAGGTGCCGGTGGGCGCGATGCAAGAGGTACGGGCACGGCTCGACGGGCTGGAGGTCACCGAGGTCGAGCGGTTGCCGGAGGTGGTCGGTATGGTCGACACCGCCGTGCACGCAGCGGAGCGGGAGCGCGAGTCGCTGCGCAACGCGCGCAATGAAGTCGACGGCGCAGCCGCGTCGCTGGGGCATGCAGTGTCGGCGGACCACGACCTGAGGAACATGGAGGCGCGGGCGCGCGCGGTGGCGCAGGCGATGCGTGCGGCCCCGGCGAGCGCGGCCGGCGCGCTGCGCAACCCCGCGGCGGTGGCCATGGCGCTCGGCGCGGCGGACCGCACTTGACGAAACGTTAACCCGGCCGCCTCTAACCTCCACGGACGGCGCAACAGGATTGCGAGCGTGAGGAGCGCGACATGATCGATCGCATTGCGGGAGCGGAGAGCGCTGCTGCACAGCGGCTCGCACAGAGCCAAAACCAGCAGGCCGCGCGCAGCGACGAAGCGGCGGAGGCGATCCGCGCAGAGGAGTCGAAGGGGGTCGCGGCGGACAGCGCCCGGGCGCCATCCGCCGCGGAGACGACGCGCGTCGCCGAGATCGCCGCACTGCGCGACGAGGCGCTGGCCATCACCAAGGCCGCCACCGAGGCACAGCTCGCCGCCAAGGCGCAGGGGCGCGAGGTGCCCGTGGGCCGCGGACCGAATGAAACCGCGCCGGCGGAAAACGCCGAAACCCCCAAAACTTCCGAAACCCCCGAGACCGCCCAGACCGCCGCGTCGGAGACCGAGCAGCGCCGGGCAGAGGCCGAGGACATCGCCCGCCAACTCGGCGACGACGGCGTCGGCGCGCCGCATGGCGGCGGCGCGAAGGTCGACCTCGTCTCGATCCGGGACCTGCTGGAGCCCCACCCGCCCTCAGACCAGCCGGAACACCTCGATCGGCGCGGGCAGGCCGCGCAGGACGCGCCTCCCGACCGAGACGGGGCGCGGCTCGAATTCCTCGGGCAGGTCGGCGCAGACGGCGGCGCTGGCCAGCACCACGATCTCGTCCTGCGGGCCGGCCACGACCTTGCCGAACTGCTCGAGCCGTTGGCCGACATTCACCGCCTCGCCGACGATGGTGTAGTTGATGCGGCCCGGCGCCCCGATGTTGCCGACCACGACGGGGCCGCGGTGCAGCCCCACCCGCACGCGCACCGGCGACTCGCCGCGGGCGGCGCGAACGGCGTTGTCCGCCACCACCGCACGGGCGATCGCCGCCGCTGCGCGGCACGCGCGCTCGGAATGGTCGCCCTGCGGGTCGGGCGCGTTCCAGAACGCCATCAGGCTGTCGCCGATAAACTTGTCGACGGTGCCGCCCTCGGCCTCGACGCAGGCGCCGACCAGCGCGAAATGGTGGTTGAGGAACGCAGCCACCGCGCCCGCCGGCTGGTCGGCGGACAGGGAGGTGAAGCCCGCGATGTCGGTGAACATGACCGTCACCTCGCGCTCGACCGAAGCCAGCTCGCCCGCCTCGCCATAGCCGACCAGGCGCTTGACCAGCGACTTGGGCACGTAGGTCTCGAACCAGTGCAGGCCGCGCAGCATGGTGTTGAAGGCGCGCGCCTGGTCGTCGAGCTCGCGGAACATCGAGCCGGGCAGGTCGTCGACCTTGGACAGCTCGAACTCGCCCACGCGGCTGGCGCTGCGCGAGAGATCCACGATGGGCCGCGCGATGCGCCGGCCGATCCACTGCGCGAAGACCACCGCGAGCAGCGCGAAACCCGCGCCGATCAACGCGGTGCGCAGCAGCCGCTGCAGCTCGACGCCGACCTCGTCGGCGCGGAAGTAGGTGCCGATCTGGATCGGCCGCGCGCCCAGCCCCTCGACCTCGCGCACCAGGAACACGTAGCGCTCCCGGAACGCCTCGACCGAGAAGGCTTCGAGATCGGTGCCGAAGCCGAGATCAACCGTCGGCTCGCGGGTCTTGTCGTCCCAGATGCGGCTGAGCACCGGGTCGGTGAAGCCGGCGACCGTGGGCAGCGGCTGGTCGACGGTGAGCCCGGGGAAGCCGCCCGCCAGCAGCGGATGCGCCAGAACCCGGTCCCGGTCGTAGAGCACGAACACGTTGGCGCCGAGTTGCGGGTCCAGCTCGGCCAGAAACTCCGACAGGGCGCGCACCGATACCAGCGCCGTGGCCACGGCGAGCGGCGCGCCGTCGCGGCGCACCGGGTAGCGCACGTTGAGCACCGTCTCGCCCAGGTCGTCGCGCCACACCGGCGGCCCCCAGACCGGCTGGGTAATCCCCTCGAGCGAGCCGATATTGCGCAAGAGCTGGGGATCGGCGGACATGTCGGCGCGCACCAGCCGGTTGCCCTCGGGGCCGCGCAGCACGGCGAATAGCCGCATCCGGTCGTCGAGATAGCCGATCGAGCGGATCTGCTGCGTGGTCGACAGCGCGCCGTCGAGATAGGCGGCGAGCGCGTTGGCACCGGCGCCGTCGCCGAACGCGCCCTCGACCAGCGCGTCGCCGAGCATGCGCGCCTGGATCTCGGCCGGGCGCAGATGGGTCTCGATTCGGCCGACCACCAGCTCGGTGATCAGCTCGGCCTTGTCGGCGAGCAGGGAAAGGGTGTTCTCGCGCGCGCTCCAGATGCTCAGGCCAAGCACCGTGCCGACCGACAGCAGCACGATCAGCGCTATGCTGGCGGCGAGCGTGACCGAGATCGAGAGCCGGCCGCGCCAACGGGGCGACGGCTCGGAGCGCGGCGGCGGGGCGTCGGACATGGAGCGCAGAAACCGGTGCGGCGGCGACTATTACCCACTTTCACGGAATGGGGTACTAGCCGGATTATGCCCCAGGGCCATGCTCATCCATAGCGGCAATTCGAGGCGCGCGAAGGGCGGCGGCCCCGCGGACCGCCGCCGCCCCCGATGCCGCCGCCGCGTCGCGCTACTCGGCGGCCTGCGCCAGCCCCATGCGGCAGGCGCGGTTGGCCGCGCTCGCCACCGCGCGCAGCGACGCCGTGACGATGTTCTTGTGCATGCCCACGCCGAAGAGCTGCGTGTTGTCGCTCGCCTGCACCTCGACATAGGCCACGGCAGTGGCGTCGGCGCCGCCGCCCACTGCGTGCTCATGGTAGTCGATCACCTTGAGCCCCAGCCCGGAATGGCGGTTGAGCGCGTCGAGGAAGGCGTCGATCGGCCCGGTGCCGCCGCCCTCGATCTCGACCTGCTTGCCGCCGACCGTGATGGTGGCGCGCAGGATGCGCCGGTCGGGCGTCTTGGTGTCGGGCAGCGAGGAATGGTCGACGAACGCGAACGGCTCGGTCGCGTTCAGGTACTCGCGCTCGAACGCGTCCCAGATCTCCGCCACCGGCAGCTCGCGCTCCTCGGCGTCGGTGATATCCTGGATCGCGCGCTGGAACTCGATCTGGAGCCGGCGCGGCAGCTGGAGTCCGTAGTCGGACTCCATGACGTAGGCCACGCCGCCCTTGCCCGACTGTGAGTTGATGCGGATCACCGCCTCGTAGGTCCGGCCGACGTCCTGCGGGTCGATCGGCAGGTAGGGCACCTCCCAAGCCTTCGAGTTGGACTGGCGGATCGCCGACAGCCCTTTCTTGATCGCGTCCTGGTGCGACCCCGAGAAGGCGGTGAACACCAGCTCGCCGGCATAGGGGTGGCGCGGATGCACCGGCAGCCGGTTGCAGTGCTCGGCGACCATCTTGAGCTCGTTGATGTCCGACAGGTCGAGCTTCGGGTCGACGCCCTGGGTGAACATGTTGAGCGCCAGGGTGACGATGTCGACATTGCCCGTGCGCTCGCCGTTGCCGAACAGCGTGCCCTCGATGCGGTCGGCACCGGCCATCACGGCGAGCTCCGCCGCCGCCACGCCGGTGCCGCGGTCGTTGTGCGGGTGGAGCGAGATGATCGCGCTCTCGCGGTTCTTCATGTTGCGGATGAAGTACTCGATCTGGTCGGCGTAGATGTTGGGCGTCGCCATCTCCACCGTGGCCGGCAGGTTGAGGATCATTCGCCGCTCGGGGGTCGGCTCGTAGACGTCCATCACCGCCTCGCAGATCTCGATCGCGTAGTCGATCTCCGTGCCGGTGAAGCTCTCGGGCGAGTACTGGTAGACCACCTCGGTCTCGGGCATCGCCTCGTCGAGCTCGCGCACCAGCCTCGCGCCGTCGGTGGCGATCCTGGTGATGCCGTCCATGTCCATGCCGAACACGACCCGGCGCTGGACCGTCGAGGTCGAGTTGTAGAGATGGACGATGGCGCGGTGCGCGCCGCGGATCGCCTCGTAGGTCTTCTCGATCAGCTCGGGCCGCGCCTGGGTCAGCACCTGGATGGTGACGTCCTTCGGGATCAGCCCGCCCTCGATGATGTGGCGGCAGAACTCGAAGTCGGTGGTCGAGGCGGCGGGGAAGCCGACCTCGATCTCCTTGAAGCCCATCTCGACCAGCGCGGTGAACATGCGCATCTTGCGCTCGTGCCCCATGGGCTCGATCAGCGCCTGGTTGCCGTCGCGCAGATCGACCGAGCACCAGGTCGGCGCCTCGGTGATGACGTTGCCCGGCCATCGGCGGTCGGGCAGGTCGATGGGCTCGAACGGCCGGTACTTCTGGGACGGATCGACTTTCATCTTGCTCTCCTCTCGGCGCCGGCCTGGCCGGCGCCGTCATGTCGCTTCGCTCTCGGCTGGTCCTGGCGTGGCCCAAAACCCGGCCGCCGGCGGGCCTAGCTCCGGCGGCCGCCGGTAAGTCGAAGCGCGAGGAGGTCGAACGGGATCGGCGCGCCCGCCCGTGGGGCGGCGCGCCGGGTTCGGTCTCCGGGCGTCGTGTCGGTGCGGTGGCTTCGGCTGGTCATCTCACGCGATCCTGGCAGGAAGTGAACGGGACTCGGCGAACGCATGCGGCCCGACGCGCTCAACGCGCCGGGCAGATAAGGAGGAGGCCGAGCTCCAGTTCGAATCGCGCGGTCATGAAGTCGTGAGCCTATAGCGGGGGCGGAAGCCGGTCAACAGGGCCCGAAGCCGTGCGGCAAACGCCCCTCGATGGTCGGGAACGGCATTGAACCGAGCCTAGCGAGGGACGGTTAACGGATGGTGAAGCGAGGCGCACCGAGCGCGCCCACGCATCGTTGACACCCCGCATACGGCCCCTCTATGTTGCGCCTGCGAAAAGGCGTGGAAACACAAGGACAAACACGCCTGGAAGCCGGGTTTCATTCGAATCCTCCGCCGGTCGGCGTCGCGGCCGGCGGTATTGCACTGTGCGGGTGGCCATGAAAGTCCTTGTCGCCGTCAAGCGAGTCATCGACTACAACGTCAAGATCCGGGTGAAGTCGGACGGGTCGGGCGTCGAGACGCAGAACGTCAAGATGTCCATGAACCCGTTCGACGAGATCGCCGTCGAGGAAGCGGTGCGCCTCAAGGAGGCCGGAACGGCGGAGGAGATCGTCGCCGTCTCGATGGGGCCGCAGCAGAGCCAGGAGACGATCCGCACCGCGCTGGCGATGGGCGCCGACCGCGGCATCCTGGTCAAGCATGAGGGCGAGCTGCAGCCGCTCGCCGTGGCCAAGCTTCTGGCCGCGATCGTCGAGAAGGAGAAGCCGGAGCTCGTGATCCTGGGCAAGCAGGCTATCGACGACGACTCGAACGCCACGGGCCAGATGCTCGCCGCGCTGCTCGGCTGGGCGCAGGGCACCTTCGCCTCGAAGCTCGAGTTCGGCGACGGCGCTGTCACCGTGACGCGCGAGGTCGACGGCGGCCTCCAGACGCTCAAGCTCAAAGCGCCCGCGGTGATCTCCACCGACCTGCGCCTCAACGAGCCGCGCTACGCCTCGCTGCCGAACATC
>CAZMTC010000128.1:0-9790 GCA_964569105.1 uncultured Alphaproteobacteria bacterium
CAAGGCCCTGTGGGAGCGACGCAGACCGTTTCCCAATTCATTCACAGGCTCTGAGACGGACGGCTATTCGATCGGGCACTCCCGCGCCGCCACGAGCTTGCAGCGATAATCGGCGCTGGTCAGGGTCTGGCCGTCGATCTGCGGCACGGCCTTGAGGACCTCGCGATTGCAAAAGGTCACGGCGTCGGCGCGGGCGCGGTCCAGGCTCATGCCGCGAATGATGGCACCGTGTTTGGACAGGTCCACCTCGACCACCTCGGTACACGGATACCAGTACTTCTCATCCGCGTTGTAGCAGTCCTTGCGCCGCTTCTGCTCGTAGACGGGGGTGGCCGGCCGCGCCAAGGCCGACGGGATCGTCGACTGCTCGTCCTTCCACTTGGCTGGCTCGATGTCCCCGGTCACCAGCACGGCCTGCCTCGAGTAGTAAGCGACCAGGAACGGCTTTTCGCGGTTGGCGAAACGGCAAAGCTCGCCGAACGCCTGCTCCTCCTGCTGCGTGGCGCAGGCCGACAGCAGCGCGCCCGCGCCGAATCCCGCTATCAGCAGAGCGCTCCCCAACGCGTGCCGCATTTGCTGTCTCCTGCCCAATCGATCCGTCGCTGGGTATCAGACGCCGCGCGCAAGTCAAGCGCGGTTGGCACGCTGCGGGTGCCGGCATACGCTGATGCCGATGATCGCGACGAGCGAAGCGATGGACGACCGTACCGCATCCGAGCTGCTGTTGCTCACCACCCGGCAGATGTACGGGGCGGACCGGCGCGCCGTGGACGCGGGCGTGCCGAGCGAGCGGCTGATGGAGCGCGCCGGCGCTGCCGTCGCGCGCGCCGTGGCGGCACGCTGGTCGCCGCGTCCCACCATCGTGCTGTGCGGTCCGGGCAACAACGGTGGCGACGGCTTTGTCGTCGCCCGGCTGCTCGCGGAGCGCGGCTGGCCGGTGCGGGTGGCACTCCTGGGTGGCCGCGACAAGCTCGCGGGCGACGCCGCGCTCAACGCCGAGCGCTGGGTGGGGCCGGTCGAGCCCCTGGACGACGACGTCGTCGGCGACGCCGCGCTGGTGGTCGACGCGTTGTTCGGCGCCGGATTGGCCCGACCGCTGGAGGGCCGCGTGCGCACCGTGATCGAGAGCCTGACCGGTCGCGACGTGGTGGCCGTCGATGTTCCCAGCGGTATCGACGGCGATACCGGAGCGGTCCGCGGTGCCGCGCCGCGTGCCGCGCTCACGGTGACCTTCGGCCGGCGCAAGCCGGGTCATCTCCTGTTGCCGGGACGCGCCCTCTGCGGCGAGACGCTCGCCGCGGATATCGGCTTGCCCGAGGAAGCGGTCGAGGCAGCCGCCGGCATCGCCGGGGAGAACGCCGCGGCATCGCTGTCGGAAAACGGCCCGGGGCTGTGGCTCGAAGAGCTGCCCGCGCCGCAGCCAGGCGATCACAAGTACAGCCGCGGCCATGTCGTCGTGGTCGGCGGCGGGACCGTGACCGGGGCGGGGCGCTTGGCCGCGCGTGGCGCGATGCGGGCGGGCGCCGGCATGGTCTCGGTCGCTTGCCCCGAAGCCGCGTCATCGCTCTATGCCCTGGACCTGCCCGGTGCCCTGATCCGACCCTATGGACGGACCGACGAGCTGCGGCCGCTGTTCGAGGATCGACGCACCGCGGGCTTCCTGGTTGGCCCGGGCGGCGGCGTGACCATGGAGACCCGCGCGATCGCCGCCATGGCCTTGGCCACCCGCAAGCCGGTCGTGCTCGACGCCGACGCGCTGAGCGTGTTCGAGGGTGAGGCCGACGCCCTGGCGCGGGCTGTTCGCGGACCGTGCGTCGTCACCCCACACGAAGGCGAGTTCGGCCGCCTGTTCGATCTCGAGGGCGCCAAGACCGAGCGTGCAGCCTTGGCAGCACGGCGTCTCGGGGCGGTCGTGGTGCTCAAGGGCCATGACACCGTCATCGCGGCTCCCGACGGCCGGGTTCGGATCAATGCGAGTGCGCCGGCATGGCTCGCGACGGCCGGTGCGGGCGACGTGCTCGCTGGCATGGTTCTGAGCCTGATGGGGCAGGGTATGGACGCGCTTGCCGCCGCCTCCGCTGCGGTCTGGATCCACGGCGCCGCGGCCGACGATCAAGCGCCGGGGTTGATCGCCGAGGATCTGCCCGCCTTGATCCGTCCTGTCCTCGCCGCTCTCCACCGGCAACTGGCGGCGGCCGAACCCACCAGAGCGCGATAGCTTTCCCGCAAGGCGTTTGAGTGGTGGTGGGTGCGGCCGATTTTTGCTGCGTGTCCGGTCGGTTAGCATTGCTTTTTGACACAAACCGTTATTTACTGAATCTTAAGACAAAAGTATTTCGGCACTTTGGCCGGGAGCTCCAGGAGGACGTTGATGCAAGTGCAATCGCGGGCGATTTCAAGCATGTTTGTGCAACGCGGCTCGGCGGTCGAGTACATCACCCCCGGCAGCGCCTATCGCAAGGTCCGTTCCGACAAGATGATCGAGACGGCGGAGGTCCGTTCGGTCTATACCGACGGCTCCGGCATTCCGCACATCCGATTCGACGTGGTCCTGGAAAAGCCGTACTGGCCGATCTACCGCGACGGGCCACGGGCGCTGGCGCTGGACACTTTTTTCGAATCTTTTCCCGAGCGCGTGGCGCGCTGAGCGCGTCGGCGCCCCGGCGAAATGTCCTGACCGACGCCTTTTTGTGCCGGTGCCGGTCAAGGCCGCGTCCGCGGTAATCGTCGGACTTGGCGCCGTGCCCTCGGTGCCGGCGCCCGTCTCACGGGCATGCCTCATGCGCCCTGAACCGGAGCCGCCGCGAAGGCGTTGTTCGTGGTCGCGGCTGGGCCGCTGATCCTGGGCACCGGTTGGGCGGTGTCATGGCGCGGCGCTTCGGTCGCCAAGGCGTACCTCCGATCGTGGCGCCATCCGACGCGGGCATTTATACTCCCCAGCCGACACACGAGCGCCAGGAAAGGCTGTGCGATGGCCGACAGCGACGCTGTACGCCGCGACGTAGCGGCGGGAAACCGGCCCGACGCGATGGAGATGCTGAGCGCACTCGAGCGCAAGGTCCTATGGCTCGCCGCATGGACGATCCACCATGCCAACCATGTGCGCGAGAACCGCGACGGGCTGAAGGTCGGGGGGCATCAGGCCTCCAGCGCCTCGGTCGCCGCCCTGATGACGGCGCTGTACTTCCGCGTCCTGCGCCCGGAGGATCGGGTCGCCGTAAAACCGCACGCCAGCCCGATCTTCCACGCCATCCAGTACCTGCTCGGCCGGCAGGACCGCGAGGCTATGGAGCGGTTCCGAGGTTGCGGCGGCGCCCAATCCTATCCCTCGCGCACCAAGGACAGGGACGACGTCGACTTCTCGACCGGCTCGGTGGGACTGGGCGTGGCGTTCACCTCCTTCGCCTCGTTGGTGCAGGACTACCTGCGCTACCGCGACGTGCTGCCCGAGGGTCACCGTCCCGGGCGCATGGTCGCCGTGGCCGGCGACGCCGAACTGGACGAGGGCAACATCTACGAGGCGCTGCTCGAGGGCTGGAAACACGACATCCGGAATGTCTGGTGGGTGATCGACTACAACCGCCAGAGCCTCGATTCGGTCGCCAACCAGTTCCTCTATACCAGCATCGACGAGATCTTCGAGGCGATGGGCTGGCGGGTGATCACCGCCAAGTACGGCACGCTGCTCGAAGCCGCCTTCGCGCAGCAGGGGGGGACCGCACTGCGACAGTGGATCGACGAATGCCCCAACTCGCTCTACTCGGCGCTGTGCTACAAGGGCGGCGCCGCTTGGCGCGAGCATTTGCTGGCCGATATCGGTGACGTGCCGGGCATGCGCGCGCTGTTCGACGCCCATGACGACGCCGCGCTGCACCGGCTGATGACCAACCTCGCCGGTCACGACATGGCGGCACTTCTCGCGATGTTCGCGGAGGCCGAAGGCGATGACCGGCCGACCGCTTTCATCGCCTACACCATCAAGGGCTTCGGCCTGCCTTTCGCGGGGCACAAGGACAACCACGCCGGGCTGATGAACCCGGAGCAGATGGAGGGCTTCAGGGCTTCGATGGGTGTGCCCGAGGGAGCGGAGTGGGACCGCTTCGCCGGACTCGACCTCGATCCCGAGCTGCTTCAGGAATTCCTCGACGCGGTACCCTTCGCTCAGGAGTATCCGCAGCGCTACACGGCGCCCGCGGCGCCGGTGCCGGGCAGCTTCGGCGCGGCGCGCGAGGCGCGCACCTCGACCCAGATGGCCTTCGGCCGCATCCTCGACGAGATCGCCAAGGGCGACAGCGAGCTCGCCGACCGCATCGTCACGACCAGCCCCGACGTCACCGTGTCGACCAATCTGGGCCCGTGGGTGAACCGGCGCGGTATCTTCAACCGGCGCGAGGCAGCCGACGTGTTCCGCCAGGAGAAGGTGGTCTCGGCCCAGCGCTGGGAGATGACCCGGACCGGCCAGCACATCGAGCTGGGCATCGCCGAGAACAACCTCTTCCTGCTGCTCGGCGCCATGGGCCTGGCGCACAGCCTGTTCGGCGCTCGTCTGCTGCCGGTGGGCACGCTCTACGACCCGTTCATCGGCCGCGGCCTCGATGCGCTGAATTATGCCTGCTACCAGGACGCGCGGTTCATGGTCGTGGGCACGCCCTCGGGCGTGACGCTGGCGCCGGAGGGCGGCGCGCACCAGTCGGTCGCGACGCCGCTGATCGGCATGTCCCAGGACGGTCTGGCCGCCTTCGAGCCGGCCTTCGTCGACGAGCTCGACGCGATCATGGCCTGGTCGTTCGACTACATGCAGCGCGACGGCTCGGGCGAGAGCGAGACCGAGTGGCTGCGCGACAAGGAGGGCGGGGCGGTCTATCTGCGCCTCTCGACGCGCCCTGTCGATCAGCCCGAGCGCGAGATGGACGCCGCGCTGCGCCGCAGCGTGATCGCTGGCGGCTACTGGCTGCGCGAGCCCGCGCCGGGATCGGAACTGGCGATCGTCTACCAGGGTGCGGTGGCCCCCAACGCGATCGAGGCCTGGGAGGCGGTGGTCGAGGATATCCCCGGCGCCGGCCTTCTGGCCGTGACCTCCGCCGACCGGCTCAACGCGGCGTGGGCGTCGGCCGACCGCGCGCACCAGCGTGGCCAAGGCGACGCCCCGTCGCATGTCGAGCGGCTGCTGGCGCCGCTTGCTCCCGACGCCGCGTTGGTCACGGTGATCGACGGCCATCCCGGCACGCTGGCATGGCTCGGCGGTGTGCGCGGTCATCGTGTGAAGGCGCTGGGCGTCGAACATTTCGGCCAGACCGGTGACATTCCCGACCTGCACCGCCACTACCGCATCGACGCCGACGCCATTCTCGACGCCTGCGCCCAGGCCTGCCTCGAACGCTGACCTTTTGCCGGCGTTGCCTCGGTCGCGAGCCTTCGAGTCGGATTTTTATGATCCATTAAGTACGCTTCGCCGAAGCTCCCAGTGGCAGGGCGCAACGACTGCGCCCTTGTAGGAGCTCCTGATGTCCGACACCACCAGCGCCGGCGCCGACGCATCGGATTTCGCGCAGCTGGGCGAGGTTTCGCGCGACGAAATCAACGCCCACATGCTCGGACGGCTGTTCCGCCGTGTGCGACCGCTTTTGGTCGCCAACCTCGGTATGTCGTGGTTGTTGGTCGCGCTGCTCTGGGACCATGCCGAGGCATTCTGGCTCGTCCTCTGGGCAGTCGCCCTGTCCGGATGGACGATGGTGCGGTTCCTGGTCGCCAGGATCTATTTGGCGTCGCCGCGCGGCGTCTCCGAAACGCGACGATGGACCGTGATCTTTGCGGTCGGTTCGGGCATCGGCGGGCTGATCTGGGGGGTCTCGGTGGTGTTCTTCGCGGGCTTCGAGCCACAACTGGCGCAACCCGCGCTGATGTTCGTCATCGGCGGCCTCAGCACCGCGGCGCTGACCGGGTACTCGAACAACCTCACCGCTTTGGCCGCCTTCGCGTGTCCGGCGCTGCTGCCCTACGGCTGGTGGTTGATCTGGCTGGACGGTGCGTTCGATCCATGGATCGCAGGTTTCTTCGCTTTCTGGATGGTGCTGCTGTGGGTCATGGCGCGAGCCCTGCACGCAGGATTCAGCGAGTCGGTGACCCTGCATCTGCGGAACTCCAGCCTGGCGCGCCGGCTGGCCACGGCGCTGGAGCGCGCGCACGCGGCGAACCTCGCCAAGACCCGGTTCCTTGGCCACATGAGCCACGAACTGCGAACGCCGCTCAACGCGATCATCGGGTATTCCGAGATGATGGCGCAGCGCGTGTTCGGGCCTATCGGCAACGAGCGCTACGAGGCCTATGCCGACGACATCCACGGAAGCGGGCTCCACCTGCTCGATATCGTCCAACAGATTCTCGACCTGTCGGAGCTCGACGCCGGCGACGCAGCGCTGACCGAAGAGCAGGTCGATCTCGCATCCCTGATCGACGAAGTGGTGTCCAGGGTCCGCCAAACCGCCGCCGACAAGGGATTGGATTTGACGGTCGATGTCGGCGTAGCGGTTCCGACCATACACGCCGATCCGGTCAGACTTGACCAAGCGCTGTCCAAGCTGCTGTCGAACGCGGTCGCCTTCACGCCCGAGGGCGGCGAGGTGGTGGTGCAGGCACAGCACCGGCCGGACCAGGGCGTTTCAATCGCAGTTCAAGACACAGGCATCGGCATGTCGCGCGAGGAGCTGGAGCGTGTGACCGTACCGTTCGGCGCGATCGAGCAGCGGGATCACACCCGTCGGCAAGACCACCGGCAGGAAGAGGGTGTCCATACCCGTTTCGGCTTGGGGCTGCCGCTGGCCCGCCTGCTCGCGGAGCTCCACGGCGGCAGGCTGGAATTGGAGAGCCGCCCCGACCACGGGACGACCGCTCGGCTGCTGTTGCCCGAGGCTCGCGTTGCCGGTCGAGCACAGGTCTCGGCCACGGCCGGCTGATCGTCGCGACGGCTTCGGCTCCGCAGCCTTTGCCGCCGAGGTTGTCCTCGGGGAGCCATCCCATTATATCTCTCGCGCCCCGGGCAGTGCCCGTGCGGGCGTGGCGGAATTGGTAGACGCGCTGGTTTTAGGTACCAGTGGCTATGCCGTGGGGGTTCGAGTCCCTCCGCCCGCACCAGCCCGCCGGATACGGTGCCCGGACCGAGACCCGGTCGACCCCAATCCCAGAGACCCCCTATGCAGGTCACCGAAACCAACGCCGAAGGGCTCAAGCACGAGTTCAAGGTCACGCTCGATTCCAGCGAGATCGAGGCGAAGCTCGACAGCCGATTGAAGGAAATCGGGCGCCAGGCCCGCATCCCGGGATTCCGCCCGGGCAAGGTGCCGACAACCATCCTCAAGAAGCGCTTCGGCGACGCGGTGATGGGCGAGGTGCTGCAGGAGGCGGTCGCCGACAGTGCCAACCAGGCGATCAACGAGCGCGGCATGAAGCCTGCGCTGCAGCCCGACATCGATGTCGGCGAGTACAAGGAAGGCAGGGACCTCGAATACACCATCGCGATCGAGGTGCTGCCCGAGATCGAGCCGATGGACCTGTCCAAGGTCGAGCTCGAGCTGCTCAAGCCTAAGATCGACGAGAAGGAGGTCGACGATACGCTCGAGCGTTTGGCCGAGCAGCACAAGCACGCCGATCTCGTCGAGGAGCCGCGTGCGGCGAAAGACGGCGATGTCGCGGTGATCGATTTCGTGGGCAAGCTCGACGGCACACCCTTCGAGGGCGGCACGGCCGATGGCTACCACCTCGAGCTCGGCTCGGCCTCGTTCATCCCGGGCTTCGAGGAGCAGGTCGTCGGTATGAAGCCGGGCGACGAGAAGGCCATTACCGTCAAGTTCCCGGACGACTATGGGAACGATGAGCTCAAGGGCAAGGAGGTCGAGTTCGACGTCAAGCTCACCGAGTTGCGCGAGCCGAAGCCGATGGAGGTCGGCGAGGGGCTGGCTGAGCATGTCGGCATGGACAGCCTCGACGCGCTCAAGGAGGCGATTCGCACCGACCTGGGCCGCCAGTACGAGCAGATCGCGCGCAACCGCGCCAAGCGCCAGCTGCTCGACATCCTGGCCGACAATCACGATTTCCAGGTGCCCGAGGGGATGGTCGACCTGGAGTTCGACCAGATCTGGCGCCAGATCGAGCAGCGCCGCGAGCACGGCGAGCTGGACGAGGAGGACCAAGACAAGTCTGATGAGGAGTTGCGCGCGGACTACCGCGCCATCGCCGAGCGCCGGGTGCGTTTGGGTCTGCTGCTGTCCGAGATCGGTCAGCGCAACGACATCGAGGTGACCGACCAGGAGGTCAATCAGGCGCTGATCATGGAGGCGCAGAAATATCCCGGCCAGGAGCGCCAGGTGATCGAATTCTACCAGAAAAACCCGGACGCCATGGCCAGCCTGCGCGCGCCGATCTACGAGACCAAGGTCGTCGACTACATTCTCGAGCTCGCCAAGGTGGACGAGCGCGAGGTTCCGGTCGAGGAACTGCTCAAGGAGCCCGAGGAGGGATCGGCGCAGGGCGAGAAGAAGGCCGCGCCGAAGAAGTCTCGGGGCAAGAAGGCCGCAGCCAATAAGACGCAGGCCAAGGGCGATACCGCGAAGAAGGCCGAGAGCAAGACCGCCAAATCCAAGGCGTCCGCCGGCAAGGCAGCGGATGCCAAGAAGCCGGCGGCCAAAAGGTCGGACGGCTGAACGGAAGCGTTTGCAACGCCAGAGATTGGATCCGCAGATGAACGACCGCGTCGTCAACCAGCTGATCCCGATGGTCGTCGAGACGACCAACCGGGGGGAACGCGCCTACGACATCTATTCCCGCCTGCTCAAGGAGCGGATCGTATTCGTCAACGGCATGGTCGAGGACATGATGGCGAGCGTGGTGTGTGCTCAGCTTCTGTTCCTCGAATCGGAGAATCCGAAGAAAGACATCTCGCTCTACATCAATTCGCCCGGCGGCGTGGTGACGTCGGGGCTCGCGATCTACGACACCATGCAGTACATCCGCCCCGACTTGTCGACGGTATGCATTGGCCAGGCGGCCTCGATGGGCTCGCTGCCATGTTCGAGAAGCAGGAGCGCGAGCTGCCGTTCATCACGACGGTGCTCGTCACGGTCTGCAACTTCGTGATGAGCTACTGGTACGTCATCGTGTTCGGCGTCATCGCGCTGTTCATCCTGTGGCGGCTGTGGGTCGCGAGTCCGAAGGGCCGCGTTCAATGGGACCGATTCAAGCTGCGCGTGCCGCTGTTCAGCGATTTGTACATCAAGCTCATGAGCAGTCGGTTCTCGAGAACGCTCGGGACGATGCTGGGCAGCGGCCTGACCATGATGACCTCGCTCGAAGTGGTTAAGACCGTCGTCCAGAACAAAGTCATTGAAGACGCCATGGACGACGTGAAGGCGCAGGTCAGGCGCGGGCGCGACTTGTCCGTGCCGTTGCGGGAGATGGGCGTTTTCCCTCCCATGATGCTGAGCATGATCGAACTGGGCCAGCGCAGCGGCGAGATCGAGAGCATGCTCATCAAGGTCGCCGATACCTACGACGACGAAGTTGAGGTCACCGTCGACACGATGGTGAGTCTGTTGGAGCCGGCCATGATCGTGATGATGGCCGTTTTTGTTGGTTTTATGGTGGTGTCCATTCTGCTGCCCATCCTCGAGATGAGCACAGGGTTCTGACCGGGCCGGACGCCCGGAGAGGGCCGAGGAGGTAGTGTCGTGAAAAAGAACAGTCGTGAAACGAAACGGAGCGCCCGGCGGAACGAGTTGGGCTTCACCCTCATCGAGTT
>CAZMTC010000129.1:0-9718 GCA_964569105.1 uncultured Alphaproteobacteria bacterium
GGCGCGGAAGGGCGGCCGGCCGTAGAGGCCCTCCTTGGGGAAGTAGGTGCCGCCCCAGAAGGGCTCGCCCTCAGGGGTGAGGAACATGGTCAGCGGCCAGCCGCCGTGCTCGCCCAACAGCGCCAGGGCGTGCTGGTAGATGGTGTCGACGTCGGGGCGCTCCTCGCGGTCGACCTTGACGCTGACGAACAGGTCGTTCATCCGCGCCGCGGTGTCCTCGTCCTCGAAGCTCTCATGCGCCATGACGTGGCACCAGTGGCATGCCGCGTAGCCGACCGAGAGCAGGATCGGCTTGCCGGCCGCGCGCGCCTCGGTGAAGGCGGCCTCGCCCCAGGGGCGCCAATGGACCGGATTGTCCTTGTGCTGGAGCAGGTAGGGGCTGGTTTCCTCCCCGAGGAGATTGCGCGGGGGCGGCGCCGACGACGAGGCCGAAGGCTCCGGCCGGCGCGGCGAACAGGCTTCCGACATGACAGCCTCGCTCGAGACAGGGACAGGGGGTCCGCGGTGCGCTTTTGTCTCGACACTCGCGTGCCGGCCATGGCACCTGATGCACCGGCGCACCACGGGTAAGCGGTGGAGACAAAGCTATGTCCGCGGCCAGTGCAGGCAAGGGGGACCCGCGCCCATATTACCGGGCGCACGTCTTCTGTTGCACCAACGAGCGCGAGCCCGGCCATCCGCGCGGCAGCTGCGCCCGGCGCGGCTCGGTGCCGCTGCGCGATTACATGAAGGCACGCGCGAAGGCCCTGGGACTGCGCGACGTGCGGATCAACATCGCCGGCTGCCTGGACCGCTGCGAGCTCGGCCCGACCATGGTCGTCTACCCCGAAGGCGTTTGGTACACCTATTCGAGCGAGGCCGATATCGACGAGATTCTGCAGACCCACCTGGTCGAGGGCGGGCGGGTCGAGCGGCTGATGCTGCTGCCGCACGAGCGCCTGCCGCGCGACCGCGCGGGCCGCTGAGGGCGCGGGCGGCGCCGGGGACCGTTCATGGGTGACACCGGGCGCGCGACGATCTTCGCTCTGTCCAGCGGGCCGGGGCGCGCTGCGATCGCGGTGATCCGGGTTTCGGGGCCCCGCGCCGGGGCGGCGCTCGAGCGTCTGATCGGCCGGCGCCCCGCGCCGCGGCGGGCGAGCCTGGGCCGGGTGCGCGACCCCGAGAGCGGGGAGCAGGTCGACGAGGCGCTGGTCCTGTGGCTGCCCGGGCCGCGCAGCGAGACAGGCGAGGACATGGCCGAGCTGCATGTCCATGGCGGGCGCGCGGTGATCGACGGCGTGCTCGAGGTGCTGGCGCGGCAGGAGGGGCTGCGGCCGGCGGAGCCCGGCGAGTTCACGCGTCGCGCCTTCGACAATGGCCGCATCGATCTCACGGCCGCCGAAGGCATCGCCGACCTGATCGACGCGGAGACGCCCGCCCAGCGGCGCCAGGCGCTGCGTCAAAGCCTGGGTGCGCTGGCCGAGACCTATGAGGATTGGCGCGCGCGGCTGGTCGCCGCGCTGGCGCGGCTGGAGGCCGACATCGACTTCCCCGACGAGGAGCTGCCCGAGGATCTCGCGGCCACCGTGATGCCGGAGCTCGCGGCGCTGCGGGCGGAGATGGCGCGGCATCTGGCCGATGGCGGCCGCGGCGAGGTGCTGCGCGAGGGATTCCAGGTCGCCATCGTCGGCGCGCCCAACGCCGGCAAGTCGAGCCTGCTGAACCGGCTGGCGCGGCGCGAGGCGGCGATCGTCGCCGAGACCGCGGGGACGACACGCGACGTCGTCGAGGTGCATCTCGATCTGGGCGGGTTCCCGGTGGTGCTGGCGGATACCGCGGGCCTGCGCGAGGAGGCGGCGGACGCGCCGCTGGACCCGGTGGAACGGGAGGGCATCCGGCGCTCGCTGGAGCGCGCCGGGCGGGCGCAGCTCCGCCTCGCCGTGTTCGACGCCACGCGGCCGCCCGATGCGGCCACCCTCGCGTTGGTTGACCAGGCGCGGGCCCTTGCCGTGGTGAACAAATGCGACCTGGCGCCGGCGCCGGCGGGCGGTGTCGGCGGCGTCGACGCCTTGGCGGTCTCGGCGCGGACCGGGGAGGGGATCGACGGGCTGGTCGCCGCGCTGGCGGCGCGGGCCGAGGCGCTGTGGTCCGGCCAGGCGGAGGCGCCGGCGCTGACCCGGGCCCGGCACCGGGCGGCGGTGACCGAGGCGGTCGAGGCACTGGAGCGGGCCGAGGCGGCGGCGCTGCCCGAGCTGACGGCGGAGGACGTGCGGCTCGCGGCTCGCGCGGTGGGGCGCATCACCGGGCGGGTCGACGTCGAGGAGCTGCTCGACGCGATCTTCCGCGAGTTCTGCATCGGCAAGTGATGTTTCACGTGAAACAGTGCCGGCGCCGTGACCGAGCAGCGATCCCGGAGAGGGACAATCCGAGTAGACTCCGCCTCGGGCCGATCCTAGATTGCGCGCCATGAGCGGATATGACGTCATCGTCGTCGGGGGCGGGCACGCGGGCTGCGAGGCGGCGGCGGCGGCGGCGCGCGTGGGCGCGCGCACCGCGCTGGTCACGCACCGGCGCGACACGATCGGCGCGATGTCGTGCAACCCGGCGATCGGTGGCCTGGCCAAGGGCCATCTGGTGCGCGAGATCGACGCGCTGGACGGGCTGATGGGGCGGGCGATCGACCGCGCCGGCATCCAGTTCCGCGTCCTGAACCGCAGCAAGGGCCCGGCGGTGCGCGGCCCGCGCGCCCAGGCCGACCGGAGCCTCTACAAGGCGGCGATGCAGGCGCTGCTGGCGCAGGTGCCGGGGCTGGACCTCGTCGAGGCGGCGGTCGAGGATTTGGCGCTCGATACGCGCGGCGCGGTGGCGGGGATCGTCACCGGCGACGGGCGGACGTTGCGGGCGCCGCGCGTGGTGCTGACCACGGGCACGTTCCTGCGCGGCCTGATCCACATGGGCGAGGAGCGCGTTCCGGCCGGCCGGGTGGGCGAGGCGCCGGCGCAAGGGCTGGCGGCGACGCTCGACCGCTGCGGTTTCGCGCTGGGCCGGCTCAAGACCGGGACGCCGCCGCGCCTCGACGGCCGCACCATCGACTGGGCCGCGCTGGAGCGCCAGCCGGGCGACGACCCGCCGGTGCCGTTCTCGACCCTGACCGAGCGCATCGCGACGCCGCAGATCGACTGTTACATTACCGGAACGACACCGGCGAGCCACGACCTGATCCGCGCCAATTTGCACCGCGCGCCGATCTACTCGGGACAGATCGAGAGCCGCGGCCCGCGCTACTGCCCGTCGATCGAGGACAAGGTGGTGCGCTTCGCCGAGCGCGAGCGGCACCAGATCTTTCTCGAGCCCGAGGGGCTGGACGACCACACCGTCTACCCCAACGGCATCTCCACTTCGCTGCCGCGCGCGGTCCAGGCGGCGCTGCTCGCGACCATCCCGGGCCTCGAGCGCGCCGCGATGCTCCAGCCCGGCTACGCGATCGAATACGACCATGTCGATCCCCGCGAGCTCGACCCCAGCCTGGAAACCCGGCGGGTCCCCGGCCTGTACCTGGCCGGGCAGATCAACGGCACCACCGGGTACGAGGAGGCCGCGGCCCAGGGAACGATGGCCGGGCTCAACGCCGCGCGCGCCGCGGGCGGCGCCGACCCGGTGGCGATCGATCGGGCCGAGGGCTATATCGGGGTGCTGATCGACGATCTGGTGCACCGGGGCGTGGACGAGCCCTACCGCATGTTCACCTCGCGCGCCGAGTACCGGCTGATGCTGCGCGCCGACAACGCCGATCTGCGGCTGACGCCGCGCGGCGAGGCGGCGGGCTGCGTCGGAGCCGAGCGGCGCGCGGCGTTCGCGGCCAAGGCCGAGGCGCTGGCGGCGGCGCGGGCGCGCCTGGAGGATCTGTCGCTGACCCCGGCCGAAGCGGTGCGGCACGGCATCGCCGTCAATCGGGACGGCCGGCGTCGCAGCGCCATGGAGCTGCTCGCCTATCCGGGCCAGAGCCTGGCGACCCTGGCCGCGATCTGGCCCGAGCTGGGCGGGACCCGCCCGGACGTCGCCGAGCAGCTCGAGATCGAGGCGGGCTATGCCGGCTATCTGCGCCGACAGGAGGCCGACATTCGCGCCTTCCGCCGCGACGAGGCGCTGGCGCTGCCGGCGGACCTCGACTATGCGGCGCTTCCCGCGCTCTCCGCCGAGATGCGCGAGCGGCTGAGCGCGGCGCGGCCGGCGACCCTGGGCGCCGCCGCGCGGTTGCCGGGCGTGACGCCGGCGGCGCTCACGGTGCTGCTCCGGCACGTCCGCCGCGGCGGCGCGGATCGGGCCGCCTGAGCCCATGACCGGCCCTGTGCGGCTGACCCCGGCGGCCTTCGCCGAGGCGGCCGGTGTTTCACGTGAAACAGTGGAGCTGCTCGAACGCCACGCGGCGCTGCTGGAGCGCTGGCAGCGGCGGATCAACCTGGTGGCGGCGGGGACGCTGGCCGATCTCTGGCGCCGGCACATGCTCGACAGCGCCCAGCTGTGGCCCCATGTGGCGGAGCGGTCGGGGCCAATCGCCGACCTGGGCAGCGGCGCGGGCTTCCCGGGCCTGGTGCTGGCGGCGACGGGGGCCGGCCCGGTGCATCTGATCGAGAGCGACGCGCGCAAGGCGGCGTTCCTGCGCGAGGCGGCGCGGGAGATGGGCGTCGCCGTCACGGTCCATGCCGTCCGGGCCGAAGCGGTGGCGCCGCTGGGGGCGGCCACCGTGACCGCCCGCGCGCTGGCGCCGCTGCCGCGGCTGCTGCCGCTGGCGGTCGAGCATCTGGCCCCGGGCGGCGCGGCGGTGCTGCTCAAGGGCCGTACGGTGGAAGAGGAATTGACCGCCGCGCGCGAAAGCTGGACAATGGAGGTGGAAAGATTTCCGAGCCGGACCGATGCGCACGGCCGGATCCTCGTGCTTCGAGAGATTGCGCCCCGCCGATAGCCCCGGTCGCTGCCATGCCCCGCCACAAGCCCAAGCCCCATATCGTCGCCGTCGCCAACCAGAAGGGCGGCGTCGGCAAGACCACGACCGCCGTCAACCTCGGCACCGCGCTGGCCGCGGTGGGCCGGCGCTGCCTGGTGATCGACTTCGACCCGCAGGCCAACGCCACGACCGGTCTCGGCTTCGACCATCGCACGGTCGAGACCACCAGCTACGACGTGCTCAGCGGCTACGCCACCGTCGCCGAGGCCGCGCTGCCGACGGCGATACCCGGCCTGTCGGTGGTGCCGACCAGCGTCGATCTGTCGGGCGCCGAGGTCGAGCTGGTCAATGCCGAGCGGCGCGAGTTCCGCCTGCGCGAGGCGCTGCGCGACGGCATATCGGGCTTCGACCATGTGCTGATCGACTGCCCGCCCGCGCTCGGGCTGCTGACCATCAACGCCCTGGTCGCGGCGCATACGGTGCTGGTGCCGCTGCAATGCGAGTATTACGCGCTCGAGGGCATCACCCAGCTGATGCGGACCGTCGAGCGCGTGAAGCGCAGCCTCAATCCCGGGCTCGAGCTCGAGGGCGTGGTGCTGACCATGTTCGACAAGCGGAACAATTTGTCCGACATGGTCGAGAAGGACGTGCGCGGCCATTTCGGCGACAAGGTGTACAAGACGGTGATCCCTCGCAACGTGCGCGTCTCGGAGGCGCCGTCCTACGGCAAGCCGGTCCTGCTGTACGATCTCAAATGCGCCGGCTCGCAGGCCTACGCGCATCTGGCCGGCGAGATCCTGCGGGGCAGCGGCGCACTGGCGCGTTGACGGCCGGATGAGCGAAGAAGGCAAGAAACGCGGCTTGGGACGGGGGCTCGACGCGCTCCTGGGCGAAACCGCGGGCGACGAGGAGAAACTCGAGCGCTTCCGCGCCACCAAGGCGGTGCCGATCGAGTTCATCCGGCCCGGCCGCTATCAGCCGCGGCGCAACTTCGACAGGGACGAGCTCGACGCGCTGACCCGGTCGGTGCGCGAGAAGGGCGTGCTGCAGCCGGTGCTGGTGCGGCGCCATCCCGACGACACCACCTATTACGAACTGATCGCCGGCGAGCGCCGCTGGCTCGCGGCACAGGCGGCGCAGCTCCACGAGATCCCGGTGATCATCAAGGAGCTGTCCGACCAGGAAGCGCTCGAGGTCGCGCTGGTCGAGAACGTGCAGCGCGCCGATCTGAGCCCGCTGGAGGAGGCGGAGGGCTACCGGCGCCTCATGCAGGAGTTTCATCACACGCAGGAAGCTCTCGCAGAGGTTGTGGGCAAGAGCCGCAGCCATGTGGCCAACGCCCTGCGGCTGCTCGGCCTGCCCGACGAGGTCAAGCGCATGGTCGACGAGGGGCAGCTTTCCGCCGGCCATGCCCGCGCGCTGCTCAATGCCGAGAACCCGGCGGAGGTCGCGCGCCAGGTGGTCGGCCGGAACCTCAATGTACGCCAGACCGAGAAGCTGGTGAACGACAGCCGCGGCCGCGTGGCCGCGCGCCGGCCGCGGCGTTCGGGCGACGGCGCGGGCAAGTCGGCCGACACGCGGGCGCTGGAAGAGGAGTTGACCCACCTGCTCGGCCTCGAGGTCGAGATCCGCGATCACGCCGGCGGCGGCGAGCTGGTGATCCGTTATCAGACGCTCGAACAGCTCGACGACGTCCTGCACAAGCTCAGCAGCCGGGATCGCTGAATATCGTTTGGAGCGCAGTGCGTTCAGGCTGAGTCGCAGCCTTTTCGAGCTCCTGCCCAAGGGCTACGGGATTCACAACATCTGCTGGCGGGGATTGGCGCGCATGCCGATCGTGTCGGCGATTGCCCTGTACCCGCCGCATCCGGCCGTCGGAACCGGCTGATTCTCCGCTGCCTCCGGCGGGCGCGCGCGCCGCCGCGACGAGATGTGCGGATGCCGCGCCAGAGGCGCGGGCCTTGTCGTCGCCCCCCTCCCTGGCCCTCCCCCCTTCGGGAGGAGGGAACGACTTTGTCGAGCGGCACGCGGCGGGCCTGTAGGTAAAACGCTTTAGACTCAGATCGTTATGCGGTGCCCCGGCGGCGCATGGCGCGCTGGCCGGCATTGGCGATCGACAGCAGGCATCGGCCACACAGCGCGTCGACGGCGGCGCCGGTGCGCTTGCAGCGTGCCTCGGTGTCGAGCAGGCGGGCGAGCGCATCGGCCAGCGCGGGTTCGGACCAGCCGCGCACCTGGGCGGCGAAGCGGCTCTCGAGCTTGAAGAACACCGGCGGGCGCAGCGCCTTGATCGCGTCGGTCACCGGCTTGCCGCCGGCGACCGCGCCCTTGACCGCGTGGAGGCGCTGGAAATGGCGCGCCGCGGCGCGCAGGATCGCGACCGCGTGGGCGCCTTCGCGCGACAGCCGCCCCAGCGCGCGGTCCAGCGCCGCGTGGTCGCCCTCGGCCGCGGCATAGACGGCGTCGTCCAGGGTCTGCGCGGCCGCGTCGCCGACACAGGCCCTGGTGTCCTCGAGGGTCACCGGACCGTCGCGGTCGGGCCCGGCGTAAAGCGCCAGCTTGGTCAGTTCCTGGCGGCTGACCATCCGGTCGGCGCCCAGATTGGCCGCGAGATAAGCGCGCGCGTCGGGCGACAGGCGCAGACCGTGCTCCTTCATCGTCGCGTCGATCAGCGCGTCCAGCGCCTGGCCCTCGTCGGCGTAACAGGCCAGCGCGGCGCCGGCCTCGGCCTTCTCGAACAGCGCGCGCAGCTTGGAGCGCGGCGGCAGGGGACCCGCCTCGATCACGGTCAGGGCCTCGGCGGCGGGGGTCGCGAGCAGCGTCTCGCAGGCCGGGACGAGCTTGTCGCCGGCGCCGCGCAGCCGCACCACCCGGCGGCCGCCGCCGAAGGCGATGGCGGCGGCCTCGTCGGCCAGGCGTGCGGGGTCGGACGCCACCTCGGCGGCGTCGAGGCCGACGACGCGGAACGGATCGGCGGGATCGTCGACGACCGAGCGCACCAGACGCTCGGCCCGCTCGCGCGCCAGGCCCTCGTCCGGGCCGTAAACCAGGACCGCGCGAATGCCGTCGGGCGGCGCGGCGGCGAAGGCGTCGGCTCTGGCCGCCGGAACCTTCATCGCGCCGCCCGGGTCGCCGAAATCATTCGCCGCCCTCCGACTCGCGCTCGCGGTTGAGGTAGAGCGCCACTTCCGTCGCGACGCGGTCGGCGACCAACCTGAGCGCCCGCTCGCGTGCGTCGTCGCGCGCGACCAGAGTGGCATAGTCGGATTCGACGATGTTGTAGCTGGTCACCGCGTCCGTATCGCCGATGAACGCCACTTCCTTGAGGTCTTCCAGACGGTAGAGCCGGAAGGTGGCGAAGGCGCGGAAATTCGCCCGGGTCGCCGTCGCGTCCTTGCGGATGCTCAGCTCCTGAAACGCTTCGTCCAGCTGTATCGCGAGCTCGTACCGCGGCGCCGTCGGCTGACCCGAGGGGTTGAGCCGGTCGCGCAGCATGTTGTGAAGCATCTGGCCCGAGCGGTCCTCGATCAGGTTGATCCTGACCTGGGACATGTCGGCGGCCACCCCGCCCGTCGGTCGCTCGCCGTAGAGCGGACGATAGCCGCACGCCGCGACGGTCGCCAGGACGGCCGAGAGGGCCAGGATCGCGAGCGGCCGAAGCACCTCAGATCACCACGTTGACGATCTTGTCGGGGACGACCACGACCTTGCGGATCGCCTTGCCCCCGACCGCGCGCTCGACGGCGGGCAGGCCCAGGGCCGCGGCCTCGGTGCTGTCCTTGGGCGCGCCCTTGGGCAGCTCGAGCGTGCCGCGGAGCTTGCCGTTGACCTGGACCGCGACGGTCACGCTGTCCTCGGCGGTCAGCGCCGGGTCGGCCTCGGGCCAGGCGGTCTCGGCGAGGATCGTCCGGTGGCCCAGCCGCTCCCACAGCTCCTCCGCGATGTGCGGGGTCATGGGGCCGATGAGCTGGACCAGCCGCTCGTAGCCCTCGCGCAGCACCCAGGCCCCGGCCGGTCCGTGGGCGCCGGCGTCGAAGTCGCTCAGCGCGTTGAACAGCTCGCGGATGCGGGCGACGGCGCGGTTGTAACGGAAGCGGCCGAGGTCGTCAGTGACACCCGCTATGGTGCGGTGCGTCGCCTGGCGGATCGCCAGCGCGTCGGCGGGCAGGTCGCCGGGCGCGGGCGCACCCGGCTCCGGCAGCGCGATGGGCGGCGCGGTCACCGTCCGGTACAGCCGGTTGAGGAAGCGCCAGGCACCGTCGGCGCCGGCGTCGGTCCACTCCAGGTCGCGCTCGGGCGGGCTGTCGGACAGCATGAACAGCCGCGCGGTATCGGCGCCGTAGGCGCGGATGATGGTTTCGGGGTCGACCACGTTGGCGCGCGACTTGGACATCTTCTCGACCCGGCCGACGGTAACCGGCGTGCCCCCGTCGACGGTGACCGTCCGGCCCTCGGCGTCGCGTGTCACCTCGTCGGGCTGCAGCCAGCGCACCGTGGTCACGCCGTCGGACCGGGTCTCGGGCACCGAGTAGGTCTCGTGGCAGACCATGCCCTGGGTCATCAGCCCGGCAAACGGCTCCTTCAGGTCGAGATAGCCGCAATCCTTGAGCGCACGCATGAAGAAGCGCGAGTACAGCAGGTGGAGCACGGCGTGTTCCACGCCGCCGATATACTGGTCCACCGGCAGCCAGTAATCCACGTCGGCGCGATCGAAGGCCTGCTCGGATCGCGGCGAGCAGAAGCGGGCGAAATACCAGGACGATTCGAAGAAGGTGTCGAAGGTGTCGGTCTCGC
>CAZMTC010000130.1:0-9682 GCA_964569105.1 uncultured Alphaproteobacteria bacterium
AGCGGTGGCGCCGGTACGCGCGGCGCTCGCGCTCGCGCCCGGCGACGCGCAGGTGCGCAATCTGTGGAGCCACATACTGACCTATTCCGGAGAGCCGGCGCGGCTCGACGACTTCACCCGCGACTTCGGGCCCGAGGCGCTCGCCGCGCGGCCGTTCGTGGCGTGCTTCCCCAAGAGCGGTTCGACTTTGCTCAAGACCCTGCTGTGCCTCGCCACCGGCTTTCCCGAGCAGCATCTCACCTACGCCTATCAGCAGAACGAAACCGAGCTGTACCTCCCGATCGTCCAGGTGACCGCGTGCACGCCGTCGGTCACCCAGCTCCATTGCCGCGCGACCGAGCCCAACCTTCACATCATGCAGGCTTTCGGCATCCGCCCGGTGGTGCTGGTGCGCGACATCCACGACGTGCTGTTGAGCTACAAGGAATTCTACGACAAGGGCGCGTTCCTCAACACGTTCTTCACCGATTATCTTTCGCTCGACGACGAGACCCGCATGGACCTCGTCGTCGACGACCGCGCGCCCTGGTACATGGCGTTCTACGCCTCGTGGTGGGAAGCCGCCCGGCGCGGCCGGATCGACGTGCACTGGCTCACCTACGAGGAGTTGACGGCCGACAAGCGCCATGCGCTCGCCGGCGTGCTGGACTTCTACGGCTTGTCCACCGATCCCGCCGCCGTCGACGCCGCGGTGGCCGCGGCCGAGGACCAACGCACCGCCACACGGTTCAACAAGGGTGTGGCCGGTCGCGGCGCCTCGGCCTTGACCGAGCGCCACAAGGAGCGCATTGCGCGCCTCGCAGGCTACTACCCTTCGGTCGACTTCTCCCGTATCGGCCTCTGATCGCGCTCGGACCCGTTCGCCGATTGCGCGCGCGGTTCGTTTTGGATACAAATATTGCAAATACAATAATCTCGCCGGGCCCGACGGACCCTCCGTCACTGCGCCTGGCCCCAGGGATGGCGCCGACGATGTTCGTGCTCGAAGACTACCTGCCCTATCTGCTCAACCGGGCAGGCTCCCACATCGCCATTTCGTTCTCTCAGATGCTGCGCGGCCACGGCATCACGCTGCCGGTCTGGCGCGTACTGGCCGCCCTGCGCGACCGCGACGGTCAGCGGATAGGCCAGCTGGCCGGGCAAACCAGCATCGAGGTTTCGACCCTCTCACGCCTGATCGGGACCATGGAGGCGAAGGGTTTGGCCCGGCGCGAACGCGCCGCGCCCGACGACGCCCGGGCGGTCACCGTACACATGACCGAGCGAGGCCACGATTTGGCCGAACGCATCGTGCCGGTGGCGCTATATTACGAAGAGGTCGCGCTGCGCAGCCTGACCGATGCAGAGGCCGACACGCTCAAGAGACTGTTGCGCCGGGTTTACGACAACATGACCGCGCTGGACGAGGCGCCGGCGGCGGCGCGACAGCCGCTCGAGGTCCGCCGGCGGGCGTGACAATATGTATGATTTTGCGTATACTCGTAAGCCGCATGCACTATAATGCAGACAAAGAGGCGAAATTGTTTTAGACTTAAAATTTCTTGTGGAGGTTTCGGCACGGCCCAATTATGGTGCCGCGCTGGTGTCGCGCGGCGGGTTCAGCGACCGCCAGACGGTCGTCGCGCGATGGCACGGGCAGGCAACGGACGACCCGTTTGCCGCCGGCCCGGCCCAAGAGTAGTCTTGCCGGCACAACAGGCACGGCTCAAAGCTGGCAACGGTGAACAGGGAGAAACTTCATGAAGATGCGCACGCTTCTACTCGCCTCCGCGGCGGCCCTCGTGGCCTCTCCGGTGGCGGCCGACGAGATCAAGATCGGCTTCGTCACGACCCTGTCGGGCGGCCCTTCGATCATCGGCCAAGACATGCAGAATTCGGTCGAACTGGCGCGCGAGCACATGGGCAACAAGATGGGCCCGCTCGACGTCAACGTGATCTACGCCGACGACAAGGGCCCGGGCGACCCCTCGGTGGGCAGGCAGGCGACGCAAGAGCTGGTCCAGCGTGACGAGGTCGACATCGTCGCGGGCTACATCTGGTCGAACGTCCTGCTGGCCTCGCAGAAGGTCGCGCTCGACGCGGGCAAGTTCCTGATCAGCTCGAACGCGGGCCCGTCCCAGATGGCCGGCGAACTGTGCCATGAGAACTTCTTTTCGACCTCGTGGCAAAATGACCAGACCCCGATGGCGCTGGGCGAGGCACTCAACGAGCGCGGCGTCAAGTCGGTCTACCTGATGGCGCCTAACTACGCCGCCGGCAAGGACATGGTTTCGGGCGTCGAGCGCACCTTCGATGGAGAGATCAAGGGCCGCGACATGACCAAGTGGCCCGACCAGATCGACTTCTCGTCGGAGCTGGCGAAGGCCAAGGCCTCGGGCGCGGAAGCCATCTGGTTCTTCTACCCGGGCAAGCACACCGGCGCGTTCATCAAGCAGTTCGCGCAGGCAGGCCTCGAGGGCGAGATGCAGATGTATTCGGTGTTCTCGCTCGACGAGCTGTCACTGCCGCGTTTCCAGGACGCCGGCACCGAGACCGTGCTGGGCTCTATCACCACTGGCTGGTGGGCGCCGTTTTGGGAGGATGGACTGGCGGTGGACAACGAGCTGAACAAGAAGTTCGTCTCCGACTACAAGGCCAAGCACGGGACCTATCCATCCTACTACGGTGCACAGTCCTACGACACGATGTCGCTGATCAAACATGCCGTCGAGGCGGTAGATGGCGACATCGACGACATGGACGGCATGCGCGAGGCCATGGCCTCCGCCGACTTCCCGTCACTGGGCGGCGACTGGGAGTACGCCAAGGACCATTTCCCGAACAAGAACTTCTACGAGCTGCAGATCACCGAGAACGCCAACGGCGAGTGGGTGACCAAGGCGACGAAGGTCGTTCTGGAAAACCACCAGAACTCCTACGTCGACAACTGCAGCATGTAAGCGCCTGAGGGCAGAGTTACTCCCCGGGGGCGCCGCCCGGTGCCCCCGGGAGCCTCGTCCGACCCGGCGCGACGCCTCGCTGGGTCTAGCCACCTTGGTGCCCTTGCCACGTCGCGCGAGTCATGGAATTCGAGCTTGTAACAGTCGTTGCCCAAGCGACCCCGGGCGCTTCGTTCCTGGGCGTCAATTGGGAGCTTTTCCTGCAGCAGCTGATCAACGGCATCCAGCTGGGAATGCTGTTGTTCCTGCTCGCCGCCGGCCTCACCCTGGTCTTCGGCATCATGGACCTGGTGAATTTGGCGCACGGTTCGATGTACATGGTCGGCGCCTTCATCGCGGCGACCTTCACCCTGCTCACCGGCAGCTTTTTCATCGGCCTGGTGATCGCTGTGCCGGCCACGGCGCTGGTGGGTATCGCCACCGAGGTGACGACGCTGCGCACACTTTATGCGCGCCACCATCTCGACCAGGTGCTCGCCACCTTCGGCCTGATCCTGTTCTTCGACGAAACCGTCCGCATCTTCTGGGGCTCGGCCGGCATCGAGGTGCCGCTGCCCGAGTTCCTGGGCGGCAATCTCGACGAATGGGTGCCCGGTCTCAGCCTGCCCACCTACCGCGTACTGATCATCGGGATTTGTCTGGCCGTCGCCGCGGGACTCTACTGGATCGTGGCGCGCACCCGCCTGGGCATGCTGATCCGCGCCGGCGCCTCGAACCGCGAGATGATCGGCGCGCTCGGAATCGACATCAAGCTGCTCTACACCTTGGTTTTTGGCCTCGGAGCCGGGCTCGCCGGATTAGCCGGTGCGATGATCGTGCCGATCCTTTCGGCGCAGATCGGCATGGGCGAGCAAATCCTGATCATGACCTTCGTGGTCATCGTCGTCGGCGGCATCGGCTCGATCCGCGGCGCGTTCATCGGCGCCATGCTTGTCGGCATCATCGACACCATGGGACGCTCGTTCATCGACGATATCCTGCTGCCGGTACTCACCTTCGCGAGCACGGATCTGGGTTGGCCCGCGAGCGCCGCGGAAGTTTCGCAGGTCGCGGAGACCGCCGCGCCGGCGATCGCGTCGATGCTGATCTATATCATTATGGCCACGGTGCTGGTGTTCCGCCCGCAGGGCCTGTTCCCGCCGCGAGGCTGAGATGGGCCGCTATCTGCAAGACAATACCCGCTGGGTGGCGACCGCGATGCTGCTGGTCGTCCTGCTGGTTCTGCCCGCCGCAGTCGAGTTCCTCGACCAGAGCTTCTACATCTCGCTGGTCAGCCGCATCATGGTCTTGGCGATCGCGGCGCTGAGCCTGAACCTGCTGATGGGTTACGGTGGGCTGATCAGCTTCGGCCACGCGGTCTACCTCGGCATCGGCGGATACGCCGTGGGCATCATGGCTTATTACAGCGTCTACGACGGACCGCTGCAGTGGGCGGTGGGCATCGCCGGCTCGGCGCTGTTCGCGCTCATCTTCGGCGCCATCTGCCTGCGCACGCGCGGCGTCTACTTCATCATGATCACGCTGGCCTTCGCGCAGATGGTCCATTTCCTGGGCGTCAGCCTGGAAGAGTACGGCGCCGACGACGGCCTGGTCATCTACCAGAACAGCCAGTTTCCCATCCTCGACCTGTCGGACCGCGTCACGCTCTACTATGTCATCTTCGGCATCATGGTGCTCACGGTGCTGTTCCTCCACCGGTTGGTCAACTCGCGCTTCGGCATGGTGGTGCGCGGCGCCAAGACCAACGAGGAGCGCATGCGGGCGATCGGCTTCCCACCCTATCGCTACCGCCTGGTCGCCTTCGTCATCGCCGGCGTGATCTGCGGCGTCGCGGGGCTGCTCAGCGCCAATCTGGAGACCTTCGTCAGCCCCGCCGACATGCACTGGCGCAAGTCGGCCGAGCTGATCTTCATGGTCGTGTTCGGCGGCCTGGGTTCGGTGTTCGGCGCGGTGTGGGGCGCGTTCCTGTTCATTCTGCTGCGCGACGAGGTGCTCGACGCGCTGACGCTGCATTGGGCGGTGATCTTCGGCCCGCTGCTGATCATTGTCGTGCTGTATGCCCGCAAGGGGCTCGACGGTTTCTTCGACACGGTCCGCTCGGAACTGGGCACCGCCCCCACCCCCGCCTCCGATGCCGCCGGGCCGATCGGACGTCGGATCGCGGCCTTCGCGATCGACGCCGTCATCGTGGCGGCCGGCTTAGCACTGATCCTCCATGCGGCGATCCCGCTGGTCGAAGGGGTGTTCACCGGCGTTCTCGTCGACGCTTTCGGCTGGCTCCAGATCGGCGGCGCGCTGACCGAGGTGGCGGTGACGCTGCTGATCCTCACCGCCTACGTGGTATGGCCGGTCGGCTATCACATCGTCATGGTCGCCTCGTCGCGGCGCGGGACCCTGGGCAAGACGCTGATGGGCCTGGCCGTGGTCGGTCCGGGTGGCGCGCGCGTGCTGCCGCGCCAAGCATTCCAGCGCGTCTTCATGCAGCTCGGCGGTCCGACGGTCGTGCTGCTGCTCGCGGGCACCGCAGTCTACCATGCGGTCAACCTTGCCGCCGGGGACGATATCGTCCCCACGCTCGCCGACATCACCCAACCCTGGCTGTGGGGCGCGGCCGCGCTGTGCGCTGTTTTCGCGTTCGTGACCGTGGCGGCCAGCGGCGACGGCCGGGCCTGGTACGATCGCATGGTGGTGACCCGCGTGATCGACGCCCGGGAGACGGGCAATGGCTGAGCCCATCCTGACCGTCGACCGCCTGACCAAGCATTTCGGCGGCATCGTCGCCACGGACCAGGTGTCGCTCGAGGTGGTGCCGGGCGAGATTCACGCGATTATCGGCCCCAACGGCGCCGGCAAGACGACGCTGATCGCGCAGCTTTCCGGTCTGCTGCGGCCCGACGGCGGTTCGATCCGCTTCGGCGGCCGCGACATCACCACGACGCCGGCGTACAAGCGCTCGCATTTGGGACTGGCGCGGTCGTTCCAGATCACCAGCATCTTCCCCGACTTCACCGCGCTCGACAATGTGGCATTGGCGATCCAGGCCCATGCCGGACACAGCTTCCATTTCCTGCGCGACGCGCGTACCGACAACGGCCTGCGGGGTCCCGCCGCCAAGGTGCTCGACCAGCTCGGCCTGTCGGACCGCGCCGATGTGCTGGCTGGCAACCTCGCGCACGGCGAGAAGCGGCAGCTCGAGATCGCCATGGCGCTGGCCACCGACCCCAAGCTGCTGCTGCTCGACGAGCCGATGGCGGGCATGGGGCCCGAAGACTCGCAGCAGATGACCAAGTTCCTCCAGGCACTCAAGAGCCGGTACGCCATGCTGCTGATCGAGCACGACATGGATGCCGTGTTCGCGCTCGCCGACCGTATCTCGGTGCTGGTCTACGGCCGCATCGTCGCCACCGGCACGCCCGAGCAGATTCGCGCCAACGAAGAGGTCAGGCGCGCCTATCTGGGAGAGGAAGAGGCGTAGGCATGCTGAAGGTCCGCGACATCCAGACCGCGTACGGCACCTCGCAGGTGTTGTTCGGCATGTCGATCGAGGTCAATGCCGGCGAGTTCGTCACCTTGCTCGGCCGCAACGGCATGGGCAAGACCACGACCGTCCGCTCGATCATGGGCATCGTCCGCCCCTTCGACGGCGTGATCGAGTTCGATGGGCACGAGATCCAGTCCCTGCCCGCGTACAAGACGGCCAAGCTGGGCCTCGGCCTCGTCCCCGAGGGACGCCAGATCTTTCCCAACCTGACCGTGCGCGAAAACCTGGTAGCGACCGCCGCCAACCGCGCCGGTCATCCGGATCCGTGGACGCTGGAGAAGGTCTTCGACCTGTTCCCGGCGCTGGCCGAGCGCCAGGGCAACATGGGCAACCAGCTCTCGGGTGGCGAGCAGCAGATGGTCGCCATCGCCCGCGCGCTGATGACAAATCCCAAGCTTCTGGTCCTCGACGAGGCGACCGAGGGATTGGCGCCGCTTATCCGCACCGAGATCTGGCGCGTGCTCGAGCATCTCAAGGCTCAGGGCCAGTCGATCCTGGTGATCGACAAGAACATCGACGTGCTGACCCGCATCGCCGACCGCCACCACATCATGGAGAAGGGCCAAGTGGTCTGGCAGGGCAACTCGGACGAGCTGCGCGCCGACGAAGATCTCCAGCACCGCTATCTGGGCGTCTGACACGTCTGCGTTCTCGGAGGCGCGACCTTCGGACACGCACCAGAACGCCGGCGGCCCAGCTGGCCGGCATGCGCAGGCGGTGTCCGAAAAGGACGCCGAGCTTGCATTGGGCACGCGGGTCGCCAAATTCTCTTGGAGAAGCCGGCGGTCGCATGCGGCGCTTTACCCGCCCGCGTGATAGGCTCTCGGTTTTGCCATAATCCTGCCCATGATCTGGGGCGCTTTGTTGCCAACGTCGTCCCCGGGACCGCAGATCCCGCATGCCGGGCAGCGTAGATCGAGAGCCGCAAAATATCGGAGCCGCGCGAACCGGCAAATGCCGAATCGCTTCGCGCCACCCTTCTTCGAGACCCTAATGCCGGTTGGCTTCATGAGGCCCGTTTGCATCCTCGCGACCGCCGTGATCGTCATTGCAGTGGCGGTGTCGACACCGTCGTTGGCCGAGCAGCCGTATACGGTTTCGCTCGAAGGGGTCGAGGACGGCCCGCTGCGCGATGCGCTCAACGAGACGTCGAACCTGATCTCGCTCGCGGAGTCGCCGCCACCCTCCTTCGTGGCGCTCCGCCGCCGCACCGACGAGGACGGCACCCGCCTCGCCCGCGTCCTGGCGGCGCGCGGCTACCTGGCCGGCAGCGTGTCGATCGACATTGCCCGGGACGCACAGCCCATGGCGGTGACCATCTCGGTGATCCCCGGGCCGCGCTACACCTTCTCATCCGTTGACGTCGTCTATCGGGGCGAGCCGGGACCGATCGCTCCGGAGGACTTCGACCTGCCCGTCGAAGCGGACGAGCCCGTGCTGTCGTCCAGGATCCGTGATGCCGCCGGCGCGGTCGTCGATGCGCTGCGGGGAAAGGGCCATGCGTTTGCTGAGGTCGTCGACCGGCGTGCCGAGATCGATCACGAAGCGCACACCGCCGCCCTCACCCTGGTCGCCGACGCCGGACCGCTGGCGCGTTTCGGCGCCGTCCGGATCGAAGGGCTCACCGACCTTGACGAAGAAGTTATCCGCAATCGCCTGGAGTGGGAACGGGGCGAAGTATTCGACCCGGCAAAGATCGCCCGTTCGCGGACCGCGCTGCTCGACACACGCCTGCTTTCCGGCGTCAAGATCGACCCCGAAGACGAAATCGGACCCGATGGCGAGTTGCCCGTCACGGTGACCGCCGAGGAGGCCGAGCTGCGCTCGATCGGCTTCGGCCTGCGCTACTCCGCGAGCCAGGGAGCCGGGGGCAAGATTTTCTGGGAACATCGCAACCTGTTGGGCAATGCCGAGACGTTCCGCGCAGAAGCGCGCGGATCGTTCATTGAGCGCGCCTTCGAGACCGAATTCGTCCGGCCATTGTTCCTGCGCCCGGACCAGGACCTTCGCATCGATGTGCAGGCCATCGACGAAGAACCCGACGCCTTCGAGCGCCGGTCGATCGGCAGTACGGCTACCGTAGTCCGCCAGATCGATCCCGAGCACTCGGCACGACTGGGCATAGGCGGCGAGTTTTCCCGCGTACGCGACATCACCGGAGAGCGAAGCTTCACCTTCGCTTCGCTGCCCGCAGGGTTGGAACGCGACACTTCGGACGACTTGCTCAATCCGACCAAGGGGCACCGGATCAAATTGTCCCTGACCCCGTTCGTCCCGATCGGCGGCGAAGGCACGACCTTCGTCAAAGGACGGGTCGACGGCAGCGCATACTGGGACCTGTCGGACGATGGTTCCCTCGTCCTCGCCGGCCGCGGTTCCTACGGAGCAATAGGCGGCGCCGACCTGCTGGATGTACCCGCGGACAAACGCTTCTTCGCCGGCGGCGGGGGCTCGATACGTGGCTTCGCCTTCCAGCAAGCCGGCGACCTCGACGCCGCGGAGGATCCGATCGGCGGCCGCTCGGTGGTCGAGCTGGGGTTGGAACTGCGCGCGCGTATCGGGGAGAATTTCGGAATTGTGCCGTTCATCGAGGCGGGCCGTGCCTATGCGAGCGCGACACCGGAGTTCGACCGTGAGTTGTTGGTCGGCGCCGGACTCGGTTTCCGCTACTTTACCGCCATCGGGCCTTTGCGCCTCGACGTCGGCGTGCCGATCAACAAGCGCGACAGCGACGCACCGTTCCAAGTCTATATCAGCCTGGGGCAAGCCTTTTGAGCGAACGAGCCGAGACCCGCACCGGCCGTGCCCTCCGTGGCGCGCGCAAGATCGTGCTGTGGGCGATGGCGAGCGTCGTCGTGCTGGTCGGTGCCGCCTTCGGCCTGCTGCAGACGCCGCAGGCCAAGCGATGGCTGGCGGACACCGCCGTCGAGGCAGCCTCGCAACCCGGCGTGGTCGAGCTGCGCATAGGGGCGGTCGAGGGGTTGCTGCCTTTCACTCTTGTCGTGCGCGATGTGACGGTCGCGGACGCTGAAGGCATCTGGCTGCGCATCGACCGCGGCCGGTTGGTGCCGGGTTGGAGCGCGTCGCTGCTCGGCCGCCCGACCGTATCGCTGCTCGAGGCGGGTACCGTGTCGGTCGATCGCCTGCCCTCCGGCAGTGCCGGCGGACCGCCGCCCGCACTCGGTGACGCTTTGGTCCCGCT
>CAZMTC010000131.1:0-9679 GCA_964569105.1 uncultured Alphaproteobacteria bacterium
CTTGGGCGCACGGCGGCGGCCCAGCGTGAGCAGGCGCGCGAGCGCGCCGTAGGCGGCGCGATCGGTGGGGAAGGCGAGCAGGCTGGGCCCGTTACCCAGGTCGAGCCGCGCGCCGACCACCAGCCGCAGGCCGTGCTCCTTCGCCGCGATGTGCGCGCGCACCACGCCGGCGAGCGAGTTGCGGTCGGTGACCGCCAGCGCGCTCAGGCCGAGCGCGGCCGCCGTCGCGACCAGCTCCTCGGGATGCGAGGCGCCGCGCAGGAACGAGAAGTTGGTGGTGACCTGGAGCTCGGCGTAGGCGGGGGTCATGGCCGGCCGCCGAGCTCCGCGAGGTGGGTCGCCAGGCCGGCGAGGTCGGAGTCCCGGAGGGCGCCCAGGAGCCGCGCGTCGGCCGTCACCAGCAGGCTGCCGAGGCGTTCGGCGCAGGCAAGGTACAAGGCGTCATAGAGGGGATGATGGAGCCGAAGGGCGATACGTAGTGCCTCCATCGCGAGGCCGCGCGAGGGATGCAGTCGGATAGGGAGGTTGGTGATCGAATGGAGGATGCCTGCGGCCTGCCGCGGTTCGATGTCGTCGCGAAGGCACCGCTTCCAGACCACATTTCCCACTTCGGCGATCAGCAGGTCCGGCGCATGAAGCTCGTCGGCACGCTCGGCCAAGTGTCGCGCTTCGCTCCACAACGGCTCTTCCAGGTACCACTTGATCACGACACTGGCGTCGACGACGAGACTCATCGCCGGTGGTCCTTGCGGAGCAAATCCGTGCTGTCGATTTGCGGCATCCCAGGGGTCATGGCGGCAATACGTTCCGCGAGCGCGCGAAGTCCGGTCGTGGTGCTTACGGAGGCAGCCTGCGTCAGCGCATGGTAGACCTCGGCCTCCAGAGAACGGCCATTGGTTTGCGCTCTGGCCTTCAAGCGGGCGATGATGTCGTGATCCGGATCGCGGATGGTGATGCGTCTCATAGTCCGTTTCGATTCGGCCGATTGCCCATGGCGGGCGTTACCGGTCGCGATCTTCGCGGATGAGGTCCGTGCTGTCCGTCTGAAGGGTATCGGGCGTCATCGCGCGGATCCGATCGATCTCGGCGAGGAACTCCTCACGCGAACGCTGCCGGGCCGACATGGCGACGATCTCGCGTAGCTCGGCCTCGAGCGAGCGGCCGTTGGCCCGTGCGCGCTCCTTGAGCCGTGCGATGACGTCGTCGTCGAGATTGCGGATGGTCACGCTGCCCATGATTCTCTCCATGCTTCATGTGCAATCAAAATGATTGCAGTCGGCCGGGCTGGCAAGCGGAACGCGCCTCACCCTTTGGCCGGGATCGTGACGGAGCCGTCGGGGCCGAGGGTCCAGAACGGGTTCCAGGCGACTTCCCAGGGGTGGCCGTCGGGGTCGGCGAAGTAGCCGGAGTAGCCGCCCCAGAAGGCGTCCTCGGCCGGCTTGAGGATGGTGGCGCCGGCGGACTCGGCCTCGGCCAGCACGGCGTCGACCTCGGCCTTGGAGCGCATGTTGAGCGCCAGCGCGATGCCGCCGAAGCCGGCGCCGGTGTCGTTGAGCTTCGCGTCCTTCGCCAGCTCGGCGCGCGGAAACAGCCCGAGGATCATGCCGCCCGCCTGGTAGAAGGCGACGCCCTCGAGCGCCTGGGCCGGGCGCCAGCCCAGAGCGTCCTCGTAGAAGTGCCGGGCGGCCGCGAGGTCGGCGACGCCGAGCGTGACGACGCTGACGCGCTGCTCCATCAGGCGAACTCCCCGTGCAGGTACCAGCCGCCGGGCGCGGCGCCGTGGGCGCCCTCGCGGTAGAGCCAGAAGCGGTGGCCGTCCTCGTCCTCGACCCGGTAGTAGTCGCGGTACGCGCCGGGGTTTCCGCTGCGCCACCACTCGCCCTCGATCCGCTCGGGCCCGTCGGCGCGGGCGACGCGGTGGACGCCGTCGGCGGCGCGGAAGCGCGCCGGCGGATGGTCGGGCAGGGCGGCGATGGCCTCGACCGGCTCGGCCCGGGCGCGCAGGTGGACCGGGCGCGGTCCGGCGGCGGCCGGGGTGGCGGGGCCGGGGACCGGCCGGCTCGACGCCGGGGGCGCGGCGGCGGCGCGCTCGGGGACGTGGCTGTCGCGGAGCGCCGGGCGCTGCACCCGCTCGGCGCCCAGGCGGCTGCCGAGCCGGTCGACCAGGGCGTCGAGGTCCTGCGCCGGGCCGGCGGCGCGGCGCGCCGCGCGGGCGGTCCGGGCCTCGTCGAGCGCCGGCTGGGCGGTCTCGATGCGCTCGGCGGCGGTGGCCTCGAGCACGACGACGTCGGCGCCCATGCCGGCATCGAGGGTCTCGAGCCGCGGCTCGAACAGGCGCATCAGGTGGGCCGGGTCGCGCCGCGGACGGCTGGCGGCGACGGCCGCGGTGGCCACCGTGCGGTCGGGGCGGTAGAGGCTGAAGGCGAGGCGGCGCGCGCCCAGCCCGTCGGCGCCCAGCCGCCGGCACAGCGTGGCCAGCAGCCGGTCGAGCGCGGCGCGGATGTCCTCGGGCCTGGCGATGGGCTCGGGGAAGACCAGCCGGGCGGAGTAGGCCGGCGTCGGCCGGCGCGGGGCGAGCGGCTCGGCCTCGCGGTCGAGCGCGTGGTCGAGCCGGCGCAGCAGGTCCATGCCGAAGCGCTCGGCCAGCTCCTCGCGGGCGATGGGCAGGAGATCGCCGATGCGGCGCAGGCCGACCGCGCCCAGCGCCTCGGCGGTGGGGGCGGGCAGGCGCAGCGCGCTCACGGGCAGGGCGGCGAGGGCAGGGCGGGTCTCCTCCGAGGGCAGCACGGGCGTGGCGTCGCCGGGGCGGTAGCGCGCCCAGGCCCAGGCGGCGCCCGGGGTGTCGGCGATGGCGGCATGGGCGGCGTAGCCGGCCTCGGCCATGCGGCGCACCACGTCGGCGGCCAGCGCCTGTTCGCCGCCGAACAGATGGGCGCAGCCGGTGACGTCGATCCACAGGCCGGAGAGCGCCTGCGGCCCGCTCCCGTCGACCGCGCAGCAGGGCGACCAGCGCGCGCACCAGGCGGCGAGCCGGTCGAGCGCCCGGGCGTCGCCGCGCGGGTCGGCCTCGGCGGTGAGCAGGTCGGGGGCCAGCGCGCGGGCGTCGGCCAGCGTCATGCCCGGCGCGATGCCCTCGTCAGCCGCCGGACCGTTGGGGGCGGCCACCACCAGCCGGCCGTGCTCGCCGGCCACCGTGACCAGCGGCCGGGTGCGGGCCTCAGGCCGCCGCTTCGCGATCCGGTCGGTCGCCAGCCGGGGCAGCCAGAGCGAAAGTATCCGTCGCATCGTCCCACTCCACGATCCAGTTGCGGGGTTTGGCGCCGCGTCCGCGCAACAGCGCGAGGCGCCAGCACGGCGCGCCCAGGCCGCCGGCAGAGGGCTCGGGCGCGCCGGGCACCGGAGCCGCCCGCCAGCGGGTCACCGCGGCGCTGGGCGGAAGCTCCTCGGTCTCGGGGGCCGGGCGCACGAACAGGCAGGCCACGCCGCTGTCGGCGGCGGCGAGCTGGAGGCGGCGGCTGGCGGCGAAGCCGAGCGCGCGATGCTCGACCCACAGCGCGCCGAGCTCGGGGCAGGCGAGCGCCTCCTCCGCGGCCCACAGAACGTCGTGCGCCCGGTGCGGGCGGACCAGCAGCAGCCGCCCGGGCGCGAGGCCGAAGGGCAGGAGGCCGGGCAGGTAGGGCGGCAGGCCGGTGCCGATCCACATCACCGGGCGGTCCGCCGCCAGGCGCGCGGCGAAGGCGGCGGCGATGCCGGCGCCGGCGGCCGCGGCGCCATGGGGCGCGGTCAACTCGTGCAGGCAGCCGCGCGGCAGGCCGCCCCAGGGCAGCGCCCGGTCGAGAGCGGGCAGGCCGAGCACCGCCGCGTCGGGCTTGCCGTCCGGGCCGCCCGGGCCGCCGACGCCTTCGAGGGCGGCGACGCGGGCGCGCAGCTCGTCGAGGATACGGGCGTCGGGATGGCGGTCGGGCATGGCGCGTGCCGGGGTTCCGTTCTAGCTTTGTTCGTTCTTGTTTCGTTCTATTGAAGCGCCGGGTGCCTGTCAAGAGCGGACGCGCCCAGCCGCTTCTTGCTTTGCGCTGGATCAATGCCGCGGCATGCCCGGAGAGCGAGAAGGGCGCATGCCGTGCTCATCGCTCATCCACCGTTACGCCGCGCCGGTGCCGCGCTACACCAGCTACCCGACCGCACCGCATTTCGCGCCTGAGGTCGACGCGGCACGTTATGCCCGTTGGCTGGAAAGCCTGCCGCCCGCGACCGAACTGTCGCTCTACCTCCACGTGCCATTCTGCGACACGCTGTGCTGGTTCTGCGGCTGCCATACCAGGATCGTCCGCCGGCACGAGCCGGTGGCGGCCTATCTGGACGCCCTGATCATGGAGGCGGCGTTGGTCGCCGACTGGCTGCGCCACCGGCGGCCGGTGCGCCACATCCATTTCGGCGGTGGCTCGCCGACCCTGCTCATGCCCGGCGAGATGCGCCGGCTGATGGGCGAGCTGCGCGACCGCTTCGACGTCGCCTCGGACGCCGAGATCGCGATCGAGATCGATCCGCGCGGCTTCGGGGCCGAGGCCGCCGCGGCCCTGGGCGAGGCCGGTTTCACCCGCGCCAGCCTGGGCGTGCAGGACCTGGATCCCGAGGTGCAGCGCGCGGTCAATCGCATCCAGCCCTACGCGGTCACGGCGCGCACCGTCGAGGCGCTGCGCGCGGCGGGCGTGCGGCGCATCAACCTCGATCTGATGTACGGTCTGCCGCACCAGACGGCCAAGGGCGTGGCGGCAACCGTCGCGCAGGTGCTCGAGATGGCGCCCGACCGCGTCGCCCTGTTCGGCTACGCCCATGTGCCGTGGCTGAAGCGACACCAGCGCATGATCGACGAAGCGGCGCTGCCAGGGCCGGTGGCGCGCTTCGAGCAGGCGCGGGCTGCGGCGGCGGTGTTCCAGGCCGCCGGCTACCGACCGGTGGGCCTCGACCATTTTGCCCGGCCCGACGACCCGCTGGCGCTGGCCGCTCGCGCGGGGGCGCTGCAGCGCAACTTCCAGGGCTACACCACCGACGGGGCAGCGGCATTGATCGGCCTTGGGCCGTCGGCGATCGGCCAGTTGCCCGACGGCTATGTCCAAAACGCCACCGGGATGGGCCTCTACCGGCGCGCCCTGCGCGACGGGCGGCTGCCGACCGCGCGCGGCATCGCGCTCACCTGCGAGGACCGGCTGCACCGGGCGGCCATCGCATGGATCATGTGCGCCATGGAGCTCGATGTGGCTGCGCTGTGCCGCAAGTTCGGGCGCAAGGAGGACGCGCTGGACGACGCGCTCGAGCGCCTGGCACCGATGGCCCGCGACGGCGTGGTCCGGCTCGATGGCCGTTACCTCAGCGTGCCCGAAGAGGCACGGCTGTTCGTGCGCTCGGTCGCCTCGGCGTTCGACGCCTATCTGGAACGCGGCGCCGCGCGGCATTCCGTGGCGGTCTGAGCAAGATCATCCACCGCGAATGATCCAGCTGCGGCGCAGCCGTGCAGGGCAGTTCGTGCCCGGGTGTCGCGACGGCGATGGGGCACATCCGGCCTTCTGTCGTGCATATACGCGACACGCGCGGCGAGGGTGTCGCGCTCAAACTCCTGACCGCGCAGCGCTCATTACCATCATGTTTGAGTGAAAAAACCGTGTCATCTGGCTTGGTGTCGCTGCGGCACGCCTCGACCGGCCGCGGCGAAATTCAACGCTCGATAGTGGTCGATTCGCTGAATTCCGATGTTCTCCCTATAGAGCTAGAAAAAATGCATACACCATAAGCGTGTAAAGCGCGTTAGAAGTATTTTAATAAATTTATTCAAATAAAGCGTTCGTTTCGTTGGATTGTCGCGCGCAGAGGAGGGGTCCGTGCCGCAAACACCAAAATTCGAGCCTGCAAACCGCCGCGGTCGGTTGTCGAAGGCCGGCCGCCACAGCCGACCGAGTGCGTTGCGGGCTACGTCGCTTGCCGCCATTGGAGGACTGCTCGCCATAGCCGGTGGGTCGAACGTGGCCACGGCGGAAACCGCCGATGAGCGCGTAGAGGTGCTAGAGGAGCGGCTCGATCAAGCGATCGGGACGATCGAAGCGCTGAAGCAGGAGGTCGAGCAACTCCGTGGCGCACAGCCTCGAGCGACGCAGTCGGCGGCACCCCAGACGCCGGTGGCAGGGCCGAACGACAAGGTCGTCAAGGTGGTTGACGACGTCGAGGAGCGCGTTACCGACCTCGAGGATCAGGTGCTCAGCGTCGAGGAGCGGCTTGGCAACCGCCCCGTGGTTCGTGCCTTCGACGCGCTTGAACTCGATATCGGCGGTTTCGTGCACCTCGCGGCCACCCATGCCAGCGGCGACGACGGCTCCGCTACAAGTGTCAACCGCCAGATATTCGAGTTGCTTGCCAAGGCCACCATCGACGAGGACTGGGACATATTCCTCGCGCAGGCGTTTTTGAGGCAGTCGGGTATCGTTTTCGACGACCCGGCTGGCCGGAGCGAGCCGAACTTCGACGTTTCTACCGGGACCGATACGGTCATCGCCTGGGCAAACTACCGGCACAGCGACGCGCTAAACGTCCGCCTCGGCCGTTTCACCACGCCCCATGGCATCATCAATATCGAGCACTTTCCAGCCTTGCTCTTGGATCCCGAGCAGCCTCAGTTCCTGCGCCCGTTCTCCGGAGATACTATTTTCCCCAACTTTACTTCGGGCGGCATGCTGCACGGACGATTCTTCGTGGGCGACGAGGGCCGCGATCGGCTGCAGTATTACGTCTACACTGGGAACTTCGACGGCAATTCCGAGGCGTTAAACGCCGGCGGCCGTGCAGCATACACCTTCGGCGACCTGGGTCTGACCGCGGGCGTCAACATTGCGCACGGGGAGCGCGAAGACGAGCCCGACGCTGGGTACGAGGTCTACGGCGCCGATCTGCTCTACGACGCCGGACCGATCCTGTGGAAAAGCGAAATTTACTTCACCAACGAGACCTTGGGTGAGGACCGGTTCGCAGCCTACACCCAACCGGCTTGGCGCTTCGCCGAAGACTGGACGGCATTCTATCGCTTCGACTATCTCGACAACGGCGCCGGTGTCGGTGAATCGATCGAGCATGCGCTCGGCCTGTCCTTCCGGCCCAACCCGAACGTGCATCTGCGTGTTGTGGGCACCCGCCGAGACACCTCCTCGGGCGGCGGCCTTCCGGAAGCCGATCTGGAAACCGTGCAGATGTCTGCGACGTTCAGTTTCTAAGCGCACGGCTGGTGGAGCAAACCAATGTACATCAAGAACACGCGTCTTTGGCGGGGCGTTGTCGCGGCCGCGGCGATTCTGATCGTTTCGGTGTCGACAAACGCGCGGGCAGAAGACTTTATGGTCGTTGTCAACGCCGACAACCCATTCTCGGGTGACGAAGGCGCGGTGAAGGCCCAACTGAAGCGGCTCTTTCTGAAGGATCAGAGAGATTGGCCCGGCGGCATCTCGGCGATTCCGTTCGGCCGCGATCCCGAAGATCCGGCTCAAAAGGCTTTCGCCACGGAGATTCTCGGCATGAGCGAGTCCGAACTCGACGCGCACTGGCTGAAACTGAAACAGACGGCCGGCGAGACGCCGCCAAAGTCTATCGGTTCCGCGCGTATCCTTGTGCGACAGATCGCGAAAAATCCCGGGGCATTCGGGTTGATCGCGAAATCCGAGGCCGGTGACGTCCCCGAAGGAGTCAAGGTTCTGATCGACTATTGAGCCTCCCGGTCGTCGCGTTGCAGAGAGTGGTTGGATCGTGTCTTTGAGGATGGAGGGTGGATTGTCTTCACTGTTGAGGCTCGTTCGGGGTTCAGGCGTGGTCACGCGTCTCGGCGGCATCTCGGCAAGGGGCAAGCTGCTCGGCATGCTCGGCGCCTTGCTCGTCATTGTCGTCGGCTCGAATGTCTATTTGCTGACCCAGATGTCTGGAAGCGCCGATGCGATCGACGAGCAGCGACTGGCCGTCAAGCGCCTGGAAATCGTCAATCAGGCCGCCGAAGCGTTCGGCGACCTCAAATATTCCTATGCCGACCTGGTCAACAGTCTGTCCGAGACGGGTGAGAAGAGGGCGGAGGCTGCAGCGAAGCGCCTGGAAAGCAGGCTGGTAGAGCTCGATGCGATCCTTCCTCGGGAGACAGATCAGATCCGTAAGGATGTGGCTGCGCTGACAAGGCTGTCCTGGGAGGCGCTGGACTCCTACGTGCTCGATGAGCGCGCCGAGGGCAACGGGCTGATGGCGCAGGGCCGTGACCGCATTGCGGCGATCGACGCGGAGTTCGCCCGTATCGTCGAGGATTTCACCTCTCAGGCCGCGACAGCCGCGGACATGGTCGCCGGGCGTTCGACCCGGGCGATGGATATTTCTATCGTTATGATCGGCATGGTTCTGGTGATGGCGAGCCTGATCGGTCTCGTGATACTGCGCGCGATCATGTCGCCGATCCAAAAGATGACCGGGGTCATGGCGAGACTGGCCGACGGGCAGCTCGACCTTGAAATTCCCGAGGAGCATCGGCGCGACGAAATCGGCGCGATGGCGCGCGCGCTCGCTGTGTTCAAGGCCAACGCCCTGCGAACCCAGGAATTGGCCGCCGAGCAAGAGGCGGAACGGGCCGGAAAGGAAGCTCGCCAGCGGCAGATCGACTCGCTGACCCGCGCGTTCGACGCCGAGGTCGGCGAAATCGTGGCGCGGGTCGCTGGGGCCGCCGACGATCTGCGTCGGACTGCCGGCGATATGTCGGAATCGGCTGCACAGTTGAACAAGCGCACCGGCGATGTGGCCGACAGCACCCGTGATGCCTCTGCGAAGGCGCAGGCCGTCGCCAGTGCCGCTCTCGAGCTGACCTATTCCATTACCGAAGTTCGCGGTCAGGTGGGCAACGCCGGAGATGTGGCGCGCAAGGCGGTCGAGGAGCTCGCCCAAGCGCGCGGCACGGTCACCAACCTTGCCGAGGAATCTGATCGCATCGGCGAAATCGTGGGGCTGATCTCGGACATTGCCGAGCAGACGAATCTCTTGGCGCTCAACGCGACCATCGAGGCAGCGCGTGCCGGTGCTGCCGGCAAGGGTTTCGCTGTGGTTGCATCGGAGGTCAAGAGCTTGGCCTCGCAGACAGCCAAAGCCACCGAAGACATCACCTCGCAGATATCCTCGATCCGACGCTCGACGGCGGCGGCGGTCGAGATGATCAACGGGATCGACGGCGTCATTTCGGAGGTCGACACCATCTCGGTGTCGATTGCCTCTGCGGTCGATGAGCAGACTGCCGCGACCGAGGGCATCAGCGAGAATACCAGCAGCGCTGCCGGCCAAAGCGAGCAGGTCGCCGTACATGTGGCTGGCGTCGCCGAGATCGCCAAGGAGACGGGAGTCAGCTCGGAGAACGTTCTCGCCGCGGCCAAACGCCTGTCGGAAGAGGCGCAGCGCATGAGCGGCAAGGTCGAGGAATTTGTCGAGGCGGTGCGGGTCGCCTGAGTTGCCTCCGTCCTAGAGCACAGTTCGACGTGCGAATTCCTGGACGATCATCCCAGAAAGCCTGTGCAACGTCGGCAGGACTTTTCACTGTTCCATGACGGTGCGGCCGACCCGGATCACCGATGTCGATAGCAAATGGAATTGACCGGTTTTGGTAGCACATTGATTGACCGCTTCT
>CAZMTC010000132.1:0-9655 GCA_964569105.1 uncultured Alphaproteobacteria bacterium
TGGCCGTGGCCGTCTACTACTACGAGGTCGTCGCGCGCTACGTCTTCAACTCGCCCACCAACTGGGCGCACGAGGGCATGTTCCTGATGTTCGGCATGCAGTACCTGCTCTCCGGCGGCTACGCGCTGCGCGAGAACGCCCATGTTCGCGTCGACGTGATCTACGAGCGCTTCTCCGAGCACAGCCGCGCGATCATGGACCTGTTCAGCTCAATCGTGTTCTTCGTCTTCACGGTCACGCTGTTCATCACCGGCACCACCTTCGCGCTCGACGCGCTCGCGGTGTGGGAGGTCTCGTTCAACGAATGGGCGATCCAGTACTGGCCGGTGAAGCTGACCCTCGGCGTCGGCGCGCTGCTGATCGTGCTTCAGGGCGTGGCCGGGCTGGTGCAGGATATCGTCTACCTGCATCGCATCGGCGGCCCGGCGACCCGCGCCGCGCTGCGCTGGATCGGCCTGATCGGCGCCCCCGCGGTGGCGCTGCTGACCCTGTGGCTCGGCCTGCCCTACGTCCTGCCCTACGACTGGCTCGCCGGCATCCCGCCGCTGATGGCCGGGGCGGCGCCCGCGCCGCTCACCGGCCTCGTGTTCGGCGAGGGCGGCGATCTGCGCGAATGGTTCTGGTCGCTCTTGTGGCTGGTGCTGATCGTCGTCTTCGCGTGGCTCGCGGCGCGGGCGCTGCGCCGGCTGCCCGGCATGCGGGAGGCCTGAGCCATGGGTTTCGAGATCGACATCCTGTGGCTCACCGTCCTGATGTTCGGGTCGCTCGCCGTGTTCCTGATGATGGGACTGCCGCTGGCCTTCGTCACCGGCGGGCTGGGCTGCATCTTCCTGTTCCTGTTCTCCAACACCGCCGAGGTGCTGAACATCCTGCCTTCGCGCATCTTCCCGTTCATGACCGACTATCAGCTCTCGGCCATCCCGCTGTTCATCTTCATGGCGGCGATGCTCGAGCGCGCGGGGCTGATCGAGGAGCTGTTCGACGTCGTCTACACGATCCTGGGCGGGCTGCGCGGCGGGCTGGCCTCGGCGACGATCATCGCCGCCACGATCATGGCCGCGATGGTCGGCGTGATCGGTGCGGCCGAGGTGGCGATGGGCATCATCGCCCTGCCGGCGATGCTCAAGCGCGCCTACAATCCGGCGCTGGCCTGCGGCGCGATCCTCGCGGGCGGCACGCTGGGCATCCTGATCCCGCCCTCGATCCTGGCCATCCTGTTCGCGGTGGTGGCGCAGCAGTCGGTGGGCGAGCTGTTCATCGGCGCGGTCATCCCGGGCCTGCTGCTCGCCACCATGTACGTCATCTATGTCACCGCCTACTCGTATGTCTTCCCCGGCTCGGGTCCCGCGCTGCCCGAGGAGGAGCGCGTCTCGTTCGCCGACAAGCTGCGCCTGCTGCGCGGCATCGTCGCGCCCTTGATCCTGATCGTGGTGGTCCTGGGCGTGATCTTCGCCGGCATCGCCACGCCGGTTGAGGCAGCGGGCATCGGCACTTTCGGCGCGCTGTTCGTGGCGGCGATGCACCGGCGGCTGTCCTGGACCTCGGTTCACGAGGCGGCGATCACCACGCTCAAGGCGTCGTCGATGGTGCTGTGGATCATCTTCGGCGCCTCGATCTTCGTCGGCTTCTACATCCTCGAGGGCGGTCAGGCCTTCGTGAAGGAGTCGCTGATCGGCACCGGGTTCGGGCCCTACGGCATCCTGCTGGTGATGATGATCATCCTGATCATCCTGGGCATGTTCCTCGACTGGGTCGGCATCCTCTTGCTCGCGGTGCCGATCTTCGCGCCGATCATGCTCGACCTGAAATACGACTTCGACGGCCTGTTCGGCCTGCCCGGGGTGGTGGAAAGCTGCAAGGACGCCGTCGAGGGATGCGTGCGCGACGGGGAGGATCTGGCCAGGCAGAAAATGCAGCTGTGGTTCGGCGTGGTCTACATGGTCAACATGCAGATGTCGTTCCTCAGCCCGCCCTTCGGCTACGCGCTGTTCTACCTCAAGAGCGTCGCGCCGCCGTCGATCACCATGGCGATCATCTTCCGCTCGGCGCTGCCGTTCCTGGTGCTGCAGGCGCTGGGGCTGGCGATCGTGATCCTGTTCCCGGGTCTGATCCTGTGGCTGCCCGACCAGTTCTACGGGCTCGGGCCGCGCGGCGGAGGGTAAAGGGTCCCGTCACGGCCGGCGGCGGGAACCTCAATGCACGGTGGCCGGGCTGAGCTTTCCGAGCTTGGCCAGCAGGTACTCGAGGTTTTCCGAACCCAGGTTCTCGTACTGGGTCAGGATGCGCTGGATGATGCGGCGCGAGCGGCGCTCGCGATCGTCCGCCTCGCCGTCGAGCCCGGTCTCGTCGACAACGTCGACCGCAACCCGGAAGGCCGGAAACAGAATCTCGGGGAGGCCCGCCTTCTCGAACAGCTTGCGCAGGCCGAGCTCGCCCTTGTCGTGGATCAGCACCCGCGCGTTGATCACCGGCACGTGGGCCAGCCGCGCGAGCGCGTGCTCGAAGAACACGGTGTCACCCATGCACAGCGAGCGAAGCACGATTGTCGCGCTCAGCCGGCCGTTCCTCTCGAGCTGAGCAACCAGCGCCTCGACGGCCAGCCCGGCGTCGTTCTCGTCGGCGACCAGCCCCAATGTCGCGCGCTCGCGGCTCTGCAGCACGATGTCCGAAGCGGTCGTCGGGTCGAGCTCGTGATGGGTGACCAGATACTCCTGCAACCGGTCCGAGACGAGCGTCACCAGCCGCTCCGCAACCGCGATGGGCAGCCGCGCGCGGCGGCTCATGGGCGCGTGGACGCGCTCGCTGTCGCTGAATCGATCGAGCACCTTCTGCATCGACGCCTCGCTCAGGGCGGCGCCGTCGTTGCCGACCAGTGTCGAGACCACGTCCTCGTCGCCCCTGTCGGCCAGGATGTCGGCCAACGCGGCACCGACCTCGCGCCGGCCCGCCACGGCCCTCATCTTGGTCTGCGAGAAGGACTGCGCGATCTCGAGCAGATCGTCGTCGGTCAGCACCTCCGAATACTGCAAGATAGGCGCGGCAACGCTGTCGACGTCGCGGGCGAGGTGCAGTGCCACGTCGCGCGGCAGCAGGTCGCTTTCCTTGACGTGGAACGCCATCGCGGCGCGCACAAGCTCCTCAACGTCACGTGCCAGTTCGCGGAAGATCTCGGTCGCGGCGGTCCGCTCGCGCTCGGACAGCTCGGCATGTGCCAGATGCTTGACCACCTTGTTGACCGCGGCCGCACGCCGTTCCGGCGTCCGGTCGCCCAGCAGTCGGGTCACCTCGTCCAGCGAGAGTGTTTGCGTCATGTGCCTGATTTTCTCGTGGTTCCGCCCGCTATGCGCTTCGCCCCGCATTGTGGATCGCGGCGATTAACAGAGCGTAAATCGGGCTGCCGGCCCAGCGCTCTGCTTTCATGAGCGATTCCGCCAGACTCTCCTTGGTATTGCTCCGCGACGGGGTCGGGCACGAGACAGAAGGAAGTAGGCAAGGCGCGCCGGGCGGTTCAAACCGTCGTATAATGAAGCCGCGATGAAAGTGCGGTGGATCAAGGCGCTGGACGGCTTGGGCGGGCAGGAAGCGATTTCGGCCCCAAACACGGCTGCCGCGGCGAGCGCGATGCGGGCGATGTGGAACGATATCGGCGGCGCCGATGACGAGTTTCTCGCGATTTTTGCGACGACCAAGTGCCCCGAACCGAGGCATTACCGAGGACTGGTCTGCGGGTTCGCGCAACTCAAACCGGTCGAGCAATTGGACGATCTACGCCGCTACGCCTCGTCTTTCGCCTGGAACCAGCCGGAACGCTGGGGAATAGGGGTGCCGTGTTTCCTGCCGTGGAAAGCCATACCTGACACCGACCTCGACATCGTCAATCGGCGCATTCGATGGGCAGTGGGTGACGATGTGTGGCGGTCCGTCTGTTACGCATTTCGTACGGGAGCGCCGCGACCGATCGACAACGGGCAATACGCTCCGATCGCTTATGTTCTGTCGTCCTATGTGAACAAGAACTATGAGCGCCTGCCTGCCCTCGAGAACAGCGGGGATCACGGTGTGTCGCCGGGCGGCGCTCGGCCCGCCTAGCCGTCCTTCGCACAACGTTTCCTGACATCGGGTCACGTTCGCGTGACGCCCGCAGGACGGTCGTTGACAGCGTCGCGCCGGATCGCGATCTGTTAGTCGCGACGTCAGAAGTGAGGCTCCATGCGCCTTTCGGCCCCGCGCCTGTATCTGGCTGCGGCCGCGGTGCTCGCGGCGGCGGCCCTGGCTGCCTTCGCGGTCCTGCGCCCGGCTCCCGTCGACCCCGCCACGGTGATCGGTGCGGAAGAGGCGCTGCGCGCCAGCCGGGCAGGTGAGCTGGTGATAGTGGATGTACGTTCGCCCGAGGAATGGCGGGAGACGGGCATTCCCGAACGGGCGCTCACCGTTACCATTCACCATCCGCGGGGATTGCCCGGCTTCGCCGACGCGCTCGCGGCCGCCGTTGACGGCGACCGCGACACCCCATTGGCGATGATCTGTGCCGAAGGGGTGCGCTCGGCGCGTGCCCGCGCCTATCTCGCCGAGCACGGCTTCACCGACGTCAAGGACATCTCGGTGGGGATGAACGGACGGGCCAGGGAGCCCGGCTGGCTGGACCGCGGCCTGCCGATCGAGCCGTGCGAGTGCTGAGCCGGTGCCGTGTGCCGACCCCGCTCCATGGCCGGCACCCGGCCGGCGGCCGGTGCGTTCCACCACAACAGCAGGGAAGCGTGACATGAGCGGACTTCACAGGCTGGCGGCGGCAGGGCTGTCGCTTGCGGTGGCGGTCGCCCTGAGCGTGCCGGCCGCCGCGCAGGGTGGGGGCGACGCCGAGGCGGGCGCCGACCTGGCCAAAAAGCGCTGCGCGGTGTGCCACGTTTTCGAGGAAGCGGGCGGGCACAAGATCGGGCCGAACCTGTTCGGCGTGATCGGGCGGCAGGCGGGTGTCGCCGAGGGCTTCACCAAGTACGGCGGCTCGCTGGTCCAGGCCGGCGAGCAGGGTCTGGTCTGGGACGGCGATCTGGTCGCCGAATACACCGCCGACCCCAAGGCGTTCCTGCGCGACTACCTCGACGACCCCGGCGCCACGGCGCGCATGACGTTCAAGCTGCGCGAACCGGGCGAGCGTGCCGACGTCGTCGCCTTCCTCAAGACGCTCGAATAGGCGGCCCGAAGCGCTGTAAAAAATTATCTTCGATCAGGGCGCACCGGGGTCCGGTTGCCCGCCGGGCGATCCGTGAGCATGCTGTCGCCAGCCGGGCGTCGGGCAGTTCCGGCGTTGCCGACGGTCGTGGAAGCACGGACCATCCCTCGGCCTCGCATGGCCGACACCCTGGTCAACCAGTGCGTCGCGCCTCCAGCGTCCGGGCGACGCCCTGGATCTGGCTGTCGATGTCGATGTCCGCGTAGGACAGGACCTCGACGTCCTTGACCTTGTAGGGGTTCTCGTCCGGATAGTCTTCGCGCAGCGTCTCGATGCGCGCGTCGCGGGCGTGGATCAGCTCCACGATCTGCGGCCTGAACAGCCGCACCATGGCGGTGATCCAGCAGTTCACGGGCCAGGACGGTGTCGCCAGGTCGATCTCGAAGCAGTCGACCAGGCGCTCAACGTCGGACGCCTTGTACCAGACCTCGTTGGTCACCCATCGGTTGACCGTGAACAGCCGGATCGGCACGCCGTACTTGTCCATCGAGATGCCGACGATGTGGCTCAGCTCGTCGTCCGGATCGCACAGCGGCTCGTAGTCGGGCAGCGGTGCCGGCCGGATCCCCTCGGGGAACCCCTTGGGCCGCACGAAGGTATGGAAGTGGCCGTGCTCGCCCGGCCGTTCGGTCGCCGGGTGCGCGTGATAGTAGAACTGCGCGTGCGAGGCGGGATCGAAGATGTCCCCGGGGGGGTAGTGGTCCCACTCGTAGAACGTGCCGTGATCCTTGATGATCTCGCCGACCACGTTGAGGTTCGACTTGGCCAGCACCCGGACCACCTCCACGACCTCGGCGCCGGCGTCGGCCATCCGTTCGAGCGCTCCGGTCGACAGCGCGTCGAAATCCGGCTGGGTCACGATCGGTGTGCGGGTCATCGCCTCGGTGGTCATCGTGTTCTCCCCGTCGTGGACACCGGATACACCGGATGTCGTGTCGATACTATCGCGCGGCAACAGCGGGGCAAGCGGGCGTTATGTCGCTCATGGCCGGTCGCGCACCAGGCGGAAGCCGACGAGGATGTGCTTGATCCCGTCGGGCCGCGTGTGCCAGGCGGCGGCGCGGCAGATGCCGCAGCCCTTGTCGTCCCACGACCCGCCGCCCTTGACCGCATGGCGCCCCGCGCGGCCGGGTGCCGGGTCGGCCGTCCACTCGAATACCTGGCCCGCGGCGTCGAGCATGCCATAGGGGCTGGCGGCACCGGGATAGCTGCCCACGGGCACCGTCCCGAACGGCCCGGCATCGTGGGTGTTGGCCTTGTGCGGATCCCATTCGTCACCCCATGGGAAATAGCGCCCGTCGGTGCCGCGCGCCGCCTTCTCCCATTCCAGGCGCGTCGGCAGGCGCCAGGTCTCGCCCGTGCGTTCGCTCAGCCACGCTGCGTAGGCTCGGGCGTCGGCCAGCGACACCATGACCACCGGGTGGTCCAGCCGGCGCTCGGGCGGCCGCCCGTCCCGCCAGCGATAGGCTGCCGTGCGCTCATAGGGATGGATCAGGCCGTAGCCCTCCCAAGTCGCGCGGTCGACATCGGGTGTCCGGTGTCCCGTCGCGGCCACGAAGGTCCAGTACTCCCCCTGCGTGACGAGCGCCCGCATGATCTCGAAGCCCGCGAGCGTCGCCTGACCGCGCGGGCGTTCGTCGTCGTACCAGCCCCACTCCCGGGTCTTCGAATGGCCGTAAGCCGCCTCGTCCAGCCGGTAGGCGTATTCGCGCTCCTCGGCGTCGGAGCCGGCGATGAACGGCCCGGCCGGAACGGTCACCGTCTGCGGGGGCGAAAAAGACGGCGCGTCCTGTGCCATCGCGTGTGCGGCGACTGTCAGGACCAGCACCGTCATGGCGGCTCCGCACACCAGTCCCTTCAAGAGTCGCATGGATCGCCTCCGGCTGCATCGCTCTCTGCGCAAGCTATCCATAACCCGGCGATCCATGGCGACATCAAGCCTGACAATCCGCCTCTCACGCAGGCGTGAACAGGCTTGATTGTGCGGTCCGCCCGGGTAATCGCTACCTTGAAGCGTGCACGGCGGCACGATCGGCCTACCGGTCCTGCGCGGCACATTTCAAACTCAGGTCTCGCAAGCGGGGGAAAACCATGCGATCGCTCAAAGGCAAACTCAGGGAGACGGCATTCGTTCCCGTCCTCGTCGGCGTCGGCGTCGCGGCGGCGGGCATCACGGTGACCATCGCGGCCGAACTGCCCAACCCGGCGCCACGGCCCGCAGCGACACAGGGCAGTTCCGCCGCGGCTCCGGGAACAGGGCCGGCGCCCCTGCCCACCGCGGTGCCGCGGCCGGTGCAGGTCGCGGCGTGCGGTGCGTGCGGCGCCAAGTCGGGCTGCGGTGCGTGCGGCGCCTGCGGAGCATGCGGCGCCTGCGGAGCATGCGGCGCCTCCAAGGGCTGTGGCGCTTGCGGTGCGTGCGGCGCGTCCGGTGGCTGCGGTGCATGTGGCGCTTGCGGCGCGTCCGGTGGCTGTGGTGCGTGCGGCGCCTGTGGTGCGTGCGGCGCCTGTGGCGGCGGCGCGGCGACGATGACCGAGTGCGTCGTCGAGGTCTCCGCCAATCCGTGTGCGGCCAAGAAGGGTTGCGGTGCCTGCGGCGCATGCGGCGCGGCGAAGGGCTGCGGTGCCTGTGGCGCGTGCGGTGCCGCGGGCTGCGGTGCCTGCGGCGCTGCCAAGTGTGGTGCGTGCGGAGCCTGTGGCGCGTGCGGTGCTTGCGGCGCGTGCGGCGCGTCCTCCGGCAACTGGGTCGAGGTCACCGACGCCCAGGCCAAGGAAGCCTACGATTGCGCCAAGCCCGAGTTGACGGCGGCCTACGCCAAGTCCGGTATCGACTGGGTCGGCGAATACGGCGACTTCAAGCGCTACAACACGGCGCCCTACGTCTCCGCCACTCACGGCCAGCGTTACGTCAACAACTACGCCAGCGCTGCCGCCCACGAGTCGTACATCCAGTACGACGCGCTGTCCGGAGAAGTTCCCGCCGGCGCGAAGTTCGCCAAGGACAGCTTCCAGATCAACAGCCAGGGACAGGTCGCCGTGGGACCGCTGTTCCTGATGGAGAAGATGGAGGCCGGGTTCAATCCAGACAGCCAGAACTGGAAGTACACCATGATCATGCCCGACGGTTCGATCGCGGGCGTGACCAACGGGCAGAACAGCGGCGCGGTGGAGTTCTGCGTCGGCTGCCACATGGCGGCCCAGGACACCGATTCGCTGTTCTTCCTTCCCGAGGATCTCCGCGTCGAGAACTGAGCATCGATCTTCTGCTCTCGGTTCATCTTCATCGGGCGGGTGCCGGAGCGGCGCCCGCCCGACGCTTTTCGGCGCGCCCGCTTGCCTCCCCTGGGGCCGCAGCCTAGTCTCCGCCGCGCCCAGCCAGCGCCGAGGAGGACATGGAGCTCAAGGATCACATCCGCTCGATCCCCGACTTCCCGAAGCCGGGCATCCTGTTCTACGACATCTCGACCCTGCTCGCGCATCCCGACGCATGGCAGGCGACGGTCGAGCGGCTGGCCGAGGCCATCCGGCCGCACGCGCCCGACATGCTCTTCGGCATCGAATCGCGCGGCTTTCTGGTCGCCGCGCCGCTGGCGCTCCATCTGGGCTGCGGCTTCGGCATGATCCGCAAGGCCGGGAAACTGCCGGGCAGGACCGTCGCCCACCGGTACGAACTGGAGTACGGCACCGACACGGTCGAGATCCAGGAAGACGCCATCGAGCCCGGGCAGCGAGCCGTGGTGCTCGACGACCTGCTGGCGACCGGCGGCACCATGGCGGCCTCGATCGAGCTGTTGCGCTCGGTGGGCGCCGAGGTCGCGGCGGCGGCATGCATCGTCGAGCTGACCTTCCTCGGCGGCCGCGACCGGCTCGACCTGCCCTGCATCACCCTGGTCCGGTACGACAGCTGATGCGGTCCGATTTCTGCCGGAATCCGGATCGAGGCGCTCCCGCGCCTGCGACGGACGAGACTCTTCCGAGCGGCCGGTGTTCCGGCTTCGTGACGAGGCGTTAACCAAATTGTAATGCCGACGCGCGAGCATCCGTCGGGATAACAACAAAGTAGCGGGCCGCCACTGTGCGCCCGTGGCCGGTCCGCTCGCCGGGCACGGCCATCCGGAGACGCGAATGGAGCCGGACGTCCAGGTTCTGCTGGCCGCGATCATCGCCTCGTTCAGCGCGGGAGCCGCGCTCGCGTGGGCCTTCACGCGGCGTCGATCCTCGGCGGCACGTTCGGATCTCGAGGAAGCGATCGCCACCTTCCCCGGTGGCTTCATCCTGTGCGATGCAGCCGACCGCATCGTCGCGTACAACGATTTCGTGTACCGGCAGCTGGGTCGGTGGCAGGACGGCCGTGGTATCCGCGAAGGAATGTCCTACCGCGAGTTCAGCGAAGGCGTGTACCGGGAACTCGCCCACCTCGGACTCCCC
>CAZMTC010000133.1:0-9606 GCA_964569105.1 uncultured Alphaproteobacteria bacterium
GACGGTCTCGGTGGTGGCCGGGTCATTCAACGTGTCCCATTCGCGCGACTTCGAGATGTCCCAGTTCTGACAGAACTTGCACGCCAGGTTGCACCCCGCCGCGCCGAAGCTGAGCACCGGCGTGCCGGGCACGAAGTGGTTGAGCGGCTTCTTCTCGATCGGATCGACGCAATAGCCCGACGACCGGCCATAGGTGGTCAGCACCACGCAGTCGTCCTTGCGCGCGCGTACGAAGCACAGGCCGCGCTGCCCCTCACGCAGCTTGCACAGCCGGGGGCAGACACGGCATTCGATGCGCCCGTCCTCGAGCGCGGTCCAATAGCGCCCCTCGGGCCCGTCCAGATGCTTGTCCAGTGTGGCGGCTTCGCTCATTCCTCGGCGTCTTCGACGGAGTAGCCCAGCAGTTCCAGGCCCTCCTCCAAATAATCCGCCAGCAGCGGAATGCCAGTGAGGTAGTCGGCGGTCGAGTTGATCCGCTCGCGCCGTGCCTCGTCCATGATCTCGTCCCATTCGTCCTTGTCGTAGTCGCCGCGGCCGAGCCAGGCCAATGCCACCAGCTCGACCTGCTCGTCCTCGTTCAGCCCCTCGATGGCGGCGTACAGCTCGTCGTATGTCGGATTGCCGGCATAGTCCTCGAGCACGGTGTGCTCCTCGTCGTCCTCGGCCACCCCTTCCGCGGTCGTCCCAGAGACCCCGACCTCCGCGTCGAACTCGCGTGCCTTGACGATGATGTAGCCGATCTTCTCCAGCGGCGTTTCCAGCATGGCCCGAACCCTCTCCTGCTGCCCGGTGGGATGCACTGTAACACCGCCACATGGGGCGGGCACGGCCCGGATCAACGGGGTTATGCAGTGCGGGCGGGTGGCTTCCCCCGTGCCGGCCCGTTATAAACGGGGCGACGTGCAACGCCCTTCGAAGGATCGCCAGACGCCATGTCCGTGCCCAAGACGCTCTTGCAGATGGCCGGAGCGCCCGCCGAGCCTGCGCCGCTCGACGAATCGGCGCTGGTGTTGATCGATTTCCAGCGCGAATACCGCGACGGCAAGCTGCCGCTCCACGGCGTCGACGCCGCCCTCGACGAAGGCGCGCGGCTGCTCAAGAAGACGCGGCTCTTGGGCGCGCCCGTGATCCACATCCAGCACAAGGGTCGTCCGGGCGGCGGGTTGTTCGACCCGGACGGGCCGTATTTCGAGATCTCCGAACCGGTCCGGCCGGTGGCGGGGGAGCATATCCTCGACAAGTCGCTGCCCAACGCCTTCGCGGGGACCGAGCTGCATCGACTTCTGGGCGAGTTCGAGTGCTCGTCGCTGGTCATCGCGGGGTTCATGTCGCACATGTGCGTGAGTTCGACCGTGCGCGCCGCGCTCGATCTGGGCTACCGCTGCACCGTGGTCGACGGCGCCGTGACGACCCGCGACCTGCCCGACGGTCGAGGCGGCGTGATCGACGCGGCCAGCCTCCATCGCGCCGAGATGGCGGCGCTGTCGGACCGCTTTGCGGTCGTGGTGCCCGACAGCTCGGCCTTCTGATCAACCCGAGTCATGCCGCCGACCGTCTGAACGGGAGAACGACCGATGGCCAAGTTCGGACTGGGGCAACCCGTCCTGCGCAACGAGGACCCGCGCTTCCTGACCGGGCGAGGGCAGTATGTCGACGATATGAACGCCGAGGGTCAGGCCTTCGGCTTCGTCCTGCGTTCGCCCATGGCGCATGCCGAGATCAAGGGGATCGATGCCGAAGCGGCCAAGGCCGCGCCGGGCGCTCTCGCCGTCTACACCGTCGCCGACCTCGACGCCGACAAGCTGGGCGGGTTGCCCTGCATGATCTCGTTCGAAGGCAAGGACGGAAAGGAGAACGTCAAGCCCGACCGCCCGGCGCTGGCGCGCGGCAAGGTCCGCTACGTGGGCGAGCCGGTGGCCTTCGTCGTCGCCGAGACGCTCGAGCAGGCGCGCGACGCGGCCGAGCTGATCGAGGTCGACTACGACGACCTGCCCGCCGTCGTGGACACCGACAAGGCGGACGCCCCCGACGCACCGCAGCTTTACGACGAGGCGCCGGACAACGTCTCCTTCGTATGGGAGAAGGGCGATGCCGCCGCGGTCGAGGACGCGCTGGCCGAGGCCGACCGGGTCGTCGAACTGACCCTGATCAACAACCGCGTGCTCGCCAACTCGATGGAGCCGCGCGGGGCGCTGGGCGCGTATGACGGCGACCGCTTCACCCTGACCACCTCGACCCAGGGCGGCCATTCGGTACGCCAGCGGCTGGCCGAGTTCGTGTTCAAGATCCCGCAGGAGAAGCTGCGCGTGATCACGCCCGACGTCGGCGGCGGCTTCGGCATGAAGATCTTCACCTACCCCGAGCAGGCGCTGGTGCTCTACGCCGCGCGCAAGCTCGGCCGGCCGGTCAAGTGGACCTCCGACCGCTCGGAGGGTCACCTCTCCGACAACCACGGTCGCGACCATGTCTCGCGCGCCAAGCTGGCGCTCGACAAGGACGGTCGCATGCTCGGGCTCCAGGTGCGCACCAAGGCGGCGCTGGGCGCGGCGCTGTCCAACTTCGCGCCCTTCGTCGTCACCTCGGCGGGCGTCAACATGCTCGCGGGCGTCTACCGGCTGCCCGCGGTCCACGTCGAAGTGACGGGCGTGTTCACCAATACCACGCCGGTCGACGCCTATCGCGGCGCCGGCAGGCCCGAGGCCAACTACGTCATCGAGCGGATGGTCGACCACGCCGCGCGCCGGATCGGCATGGACCCGGCCGAGTTCCGGCGCATCAACTTCATCCCGCCCGAGCGCATGCCCTACAAGACGGCGATGGGGCTGGTCTACGATTCGGGCGAGTTCGAGACCGTGATGGACAAGGCGCTGGAGGCCGCGGACTACAAGGGTTTCCCCGCGCGTCGGGCGGAGGCCGAGAAGCGCGGCAGGGTGCGCGGCCTGGGCATCGCCACCTACATCGAGTCCTGCGGCGGCGGCGCCGACGAGAGCGGCCGCGTGCGCTTCGACGAGAACGGTGTCGCGACCATCCTGGTCGGCACCCAGAACAACGGCCAGGGGCACGAGACCGCCTATCCCCAGGTCGTCTCGGAGGTGCTGGGCATCCCCTACGACCGGATCGGGCTCGTCCAGGGCGACACCGACGCGGTCGCGACCGGCCGGGGGACGGCGGGCTCGCGCTCGCTGCCGGTGGCCGGCGTCGCGATCATGAAAGCGTCGGAGGCGATCCGCGAGAAATGCCGCGCCATCGCGTCGCACCTGCTCGAGGCGGCCGAGGCGGACCTCGAGTTCGACGACGGCACCTTCACCGTGGCCGGCACCGACCGCAGCATCGCCATCCAGGACGTGATCAAGGCGGCCGTGACCGGCGAGAACCTGCCGCCGGGGATGGAACCCGGCCTCGACGAACTCGCCACGCACCAGCCCGAGAACGTGACCTTCCCCAACGGCTGCCATGCGGTGGAATTGGAGATCGACCCCGAGACCGGGTCGGTCGAGATCGTCAACTACGCGATCTGTGACGATTTCGGGAAGGTGATCAACCCGCTCCTCCTAGCCGGCCAGGTCCATGGCGGTGTGGCGCAGGGCGTCGGCCAGGCACTGCTCGAACAGGTCGCCTACGACCCGGATTCGGGACAGATGCTGTCGGGCTCGCTGATGGACTACACCATGCCGCGCGCGGGCGACCTGCCGATGATCGGCTTCCAGACCGTCGAGGTCCCGTGCCTGACCAACCCCATGGGCATCAAGGGCGCGGGCGAGGCCGGCGCCATCGGCGCGCCGCCCGCCGTCATCAACGCGCTGGTCGACGCGCTGGCGCCATACGGCGTCGAGCACATCGACATGCCCGCCACCAAACAGGTCGTCTGGCAGGCCGCTGCCGGCGCCAGAAAGCAGGCCGCATGACCGCACCCGCGCACGACCGCCCCGCCCCCGAGCTCGCCACGCTGATCGGACCGGTGATCGCACTGGCTGTCGAGGCGGGCGAGCTGATCCTCGGCCACTACCGCACCGACTTCGAAGTCGAGCACAAGGACGATCGCTCGCCCGTCACCATCGCCGACAACGAGGCCAACGCGCTGATCGTCGCCGGCCTCAAGCGCATCACGCCCGACATACCGGTGATCGCGGAGGAGAGCGTCGAGGCGGGCGACGTGCCCGACGTCTCGGGCGGCATCTTCTGGCTCGTCGACCCGCTCGACGGCACCAAGGAGTTCATCAACAAGCGCGACGAGTTCACCGTCAACATCGCCCTGGTGATCGACCGCCGACCGATGCTCGGGGTCGTCCACACGCCGGCGCAGGATCGGCTCTACGCCGGCTACGGCCCGGGCACCGCCACGCGCCGCAAGCCCGGGGGAGTGCCCACGCCCATCGCCGCACGGGTGCCGCCGCGCGAGGGCATCGTCGTCGCCGCCAGCCGCTCCCACGCCAACGCCGAGGCGCTCGACGACTTCCTCGATGGCCGCGCGGTGACCGACCGTATCGTCGCCGGCAGCGCCCTCAAGTTCTGTCTGGTCGCCGAGGGCACGGCCGACATCTATCCGCGTTTCGGCACGACGATGGAGTGGGACACCGCCGCCGGCCATGCCGTGCTGAACGCCGCCGGCGGCTCGGTCCGCACGACCGACGGCGGAGACTTCCTGTACGCCAAGCCCGACTTCCGCAACCCCCACTTCATCGCCCGCGGCCAGGAGGCGTAGGCCGGCCGTGACGGCCCCCCGGATCGTCCGCGCCGACGCCGCCGCGCTCGACGAAGCCGGTGCGCTGATCCGCGCGGGCGAGCTGGTGGCGTTCCCGACCGAGACCGTCTACGGCCTGGGCGCCGATGCGACCAACGACCGCGCCGTGGCCGCGATCTTCGAGGCCAAGGGCCGCCCGCGCTTCAACCCGCTGATCGTCCACTTTTCCGACCGCGAGGCCGCCGAGCGCGAGGCCGTCTTCACCCCGCTCGCCGGGCGCCTCGCCGACGCGTTCTGGCCCGGCCCGCTTACCTTGGTTCTGCCCCGAGCCGAAGGCTGCCGCCTCTCGCTCCTGGTCAGCGCCGGCCTGGACACGGTCGCCGTGCGCGTCCCCGGCCTGGTCGCCGCCCGCGCCTTCCTCACGGCCTGCGGTCGCCCCGTCGCCGCCCCCTCCGCGAACCGCTCGGGCCAGGTCAGTCCTACGACCGCCGAGCACGTGGCGCAGTCGCTGGGGGACCGCGTCGCCCTGATCCTCGACGGCGGTCCGTGTCATGTCGGCGTCGAATCAACCGTCGTCGATTGCACCGGCGCCGCCCCCGGTGTCCTCCGACCCGGCGGCGTCACGCGCGAGCAGCTCGAAGAAGTCGTCGGTCCAGTGGCGGCCACGGGCGCCGATCCCGGCCTCCCGCGCTCTCCCGGCATGCTCGCCAGCCACTACGCGCCCTCGATCCCTGTCCGCCTGCACGCCACCGACGTCCGCACTGACGAAGCCCTTCTCGCTTTCGGCCCCGACGCCCCCACGGGCGCGGCGCGGACCCTCAACCTCAGCCCCACCGCCGATCTCACCGAGGCCGCGGCCAATCTCTTCGCCATGCTCCGCGCCCTCGACCTTCCGGAGCATGCGGCCATTGCCGTGATGCCGGTGCCCCAGGAGAGGTTGGGCGCGGCGATCAACGACCGGCTGCGGCGGGCTGCGGGCCGATAACCGCGCGTCGGCCGGTGCACCTTCCAACGGCGATCCAATGTGCCTAGGTTGTCAATATGAACAAGCCTCTCGACCGCGCGCAGACGCAGGCGCTGGCGCGCATCAAGGAGATTGTCGGCCCCAAGGGCTGGATCGCCGGCGACGATACCGACGGCGCGCCCTATCTGGCCGAGCAGCGGGGGCTGCGATCCGGCCGGGCGGCACTGATCGTACGGCCGTGCTCGACCGAAGAGGTGTCCGAAGTGGTCGCCGTATGCAACGAGGCGCGGCTGCCGGTGGTGCCGCAGGGCGGCAACACCTCGCTCGTCGGCGCGGCGATCCCGGACGAGACGGGCGGCGCCATTCTGCTCTCGACCGCGCGCATGAACCGCATTCGGTCGGTCGATCCGGCCAACGACACCATCGCGGTCGACGCCGGCTGCGTGCTCGCGGACATCCAGAAGGCGGCGGAGGATGTCGACCGGCTGTTCCCGCTGTCGCTGGGCGCCGAGGGCACCTGCCGGATTGGCGGCAACCTGTCGACCAACGCCGGCGGCATCAACGTGCTGCGCTACGGCAACGCCCGCGCGCTGGTGCTCGGTCTCGAGGCGGTGCTGCCCGACGGCCGTGTGTGGGACGGAATGCGCGCGCTGCGCAAGGACAACACCGGCTACGATCTCAAGCAGCTCTTCATCGGTGCCGAGGGCACGCTGGGCGTGATCACCGGGGCGGTCCTCAAGCTGTTCCCGCGGCCGCGCGCGGTGGAGACGGCGCTGGTCGGAGTGCGTGACCCGACCGCGGCGCTGGCGCTGCTCAACCGCGCACGCGGCGCGCTGGGCGACACCGTGACCGGCTTCGAATTGATGCCACGCATCGCCTTCGACTTCGGCGAGCGTCACGTCGAGGGCTTCGCCGATCCGATGCCCGATCGCCAACCCTGGACCGTGCTGATCGAGGTCAGCGGCTCGCGGGCGGGGCCCGGCCTGCGTGCCGACTTCGAGGCCATGTTGGGCGAGGCTGCAGAGGCGGGCGAGGCGGCTGACGCGGTGCTGGCCGAGAGCGAAGAACAGCGCCGTCGCCTGTGGCTCCTGCGCGAGGGTATCGTCGAGGCGCAGAAGTACGAGGGCGGCTCGATCAAGCACGACGTCTCGGTGCCGGTCTCGAAGGTCGCCGAGTTCGTCGTCACGGCCACGGCCGAGGTCGAGGCCGCGATGCCCGGCGTGCGGGTGGTGGCGTTCGGCCATCTCGGCGACGGCAACGTCCACTTCAACCTCTCGCAGCCCGAGGGCGCCGACCGCGAACACTTCCTGGCCCAATGGTCGCGGATGAATCGGGTCGTCCACGATATCGTCGCGGCGATGGGCGGCTCGATCAGCGCCGAGCACGGCATCGGCGTGACCAAGCGCGAGGAGCTGGCGCACTACCGCGACCCGCTCGAGCTCGAGCTGATGCGCGCGGTCAAGGCCGCGCTGGACCCGCGCGGTATCATGAACCCGGGCAAGGTGCTCTGAGGCGCCACACCGTCGATGAGGGGACGGGACATGAACGAGCCGGGGCGGCGGCCCCGCCGGCTGCGAATCATTGCGAAGGTGGCTGCCGCAATGGCGGCGCTGGTTGCGCTGGCTGTCGCCGTACTGGGCGCCATGATCCTTTTCGGCGGGCCCGAAGCGCCGCCGCCCATGGCCTCGATCGTCGATACGCTGCGCGCCGCCCGGACCGCTGGCCCGCCGCCGCCCGAGCCGCGTCATTACGAGGCACGCGACGGAGCCGAGCTCGCCTATCGGTTCTATCCGCCCGTGGCCGACAAGACCGGGACGATCGCGGTCCTGATCCACGGCTCGGCCGGCAACTCGTTGGCCATGGACCGGCTCGGCCGCGGGCTGTCCCGTGCCGGCGTCGCGGTCTACGCGCCCGACATGCGCGGCCATGGCCTCTCGGGCGAACCCGGCCACATCGACAGTGTCGAGACACTCGAGAAGGACCTGGTCGACCTCGTCGCCATCGTCGTGCGCGAGCGCCATCCCGACGCGCCGCTGGTGCTGGTCGGTCACTCCTCCGGCGGCGGTTTCGCGTTGCGCATGGCGGCACGGGACGTCGGCCGCCTGTTCGACCGCTTCGTCCTGCTCGCCCCCTATCTGGGTCACGATGCGCCCACCTCGCGTCCCGACAGCGGCGGCTGGGTCGACGCCGGGGTGCCGCGCATCGTCGCGCTCTCCCTGCTCGAGCAGGCAGGCCTCGACTGGCTGCATCACCTTCCGGTGCTCGCCTTCGCACTGCCCCCGGCGCGCGATGGCGCCGCCGACAGGCCCACCCGGACCTGGTCCTACGTGCTGATGCGCGCCTTCGGCCCCGGCCCGGACCTCGTGGCCGACGCGAGCGACGCCCATGCACCGGTCGACGTGCTGGTCGGCGCACGCGATCGGAGCATGGTCGCCCGGGCGTATGCCGACTACCTCGCGCCGGCGGGTCCGGACGTCTCGGTCACGGTGCTCCCTGGGCTCGACCATATGGGCCTGATCCTCGAGCCCCGGGGCGTCGCCGCGACCGTCCGCGCGGTTGCCACCGTCGGGATGACGGAATAAGTGTAAATCAGGTTTCAGGCCGGCGCCGGGCCGGCTCGAGAACGGCCGGAGGATACGCTCATGAGCGAGTACAACGCGCCCGTCCGCGACATGCGTTTCGTGCTGCGGCACGTCGCCGACCTCGAGGAGATCGCCGCCCTGCCGGGCTATGAGGACGCGACCCCCGATCTGGTCGACGCCGCGCTGGACGAGGCTGCGAAGTGGACCCGCGACGTGGTCGCACCGCTCAACCGGCCCGGCGACGAGCAGGGTTCGGAGCTGGTCGACGGCGAGGTGCGGACGCCGGACGGCTTCAAGGAGGCGTACCAGCAGTTCGTCGAGGGCGGCTGGAACGGCGTTCCGTTCGAGCCCGACTATGGCGGCCAGGGGCTGCCCTGGACGGTGTCGACGGCGCTGACCGAGATGTGGGACAGCGCGTCTACCGCCTGGTCGCTCTGCCCAATGCTGACCGTGGGGGCGGTCGAGGCGATCCAGGCCCACGGCACGCAGGCGCAGAAGGATACCTACCTGCCCAAGCTGATCTCGGGCGAGTGGACCGGCACCATGAACCTGACCGAGCCGCAGGCCGGCTCGGACGTGGGCGCGCTGCGCACCCGCGCGGTGCCCGAGGGCGACCACTACCGGATCACCGGGCAGAAAATCTACATCACCTACGGCGACCAGGACTACACCGACAACATCGTCCACTTGGTCCTCGCACGTCTCCCCGACGCGCCCGAGGGCACCAAGGGCATCTCGCTGTTCATCGTGCCCAAGTGCCTGGTCGACGACGACGGCTCGGTCGGCGAGCGCAACGATGTCCGGACGCTGTCGCTCGAGCACAAGCTGGGCATCCATGCCAGCCCCACCTGCGTGCTCGGCTATGGCGAGGACGGTGAGGGCGCGATCGGCTACCTGCTGGGCGAGGAGAACAACGGCATGGCGTGCATGTTCACGATGATGAACAACGCGCGCCTCAATGTCGGGCTGCTCGGCCTCGCCACCGCCGAGCGCGCCTACCAGCAGGCGCGCGATTTCGCGCAAGAGCGCGTCCAGGGCCGCGACATGCTCACCGGCGACGACAACGTCGTTATCTTCCGCCATCCCGACGTTCGCCGCATGCTGATGTCGATGAAGGCCTCGACGGAGGCGATGCGGGCGCTGACCTACTACGCCGCCGCCGGCCTAGACCGGGCCAAGCGCCATCCCGACGACCAGGTGCGCGCCGCCGCGCAGGCCGAGGTCGACCTGCTGATCCCGATCGTGAAGGCCTGGAACACCGACGTGGGCTGCGAGGTCACTTCGACCGGCGTGCAGGTGCACGGTGGCATGGGTTTCATCGAGGAAACCGGCGCGGCGCAGCACTATCGCGACTCGCGTATCCACCCGATCTACGAGGG
>CAZMTC010000134.1:0-9543 GCA_964569105.1 uncultured Alphaproteobacteria bacterium
GTATGACCGCGGGCGAGCTACACGACGTCCTGGCCGCGCTCGGCGCCGGATTGATCGTCGATGCCCTGGAAGGGCTGGAGGCGGGCACGCTGGTGCCGGAGCCGCAGCCCGACGACGGCGTAACCTATGCCGCCAAGCTCGGCCGCGAGGAAGCGCGCCTCGACTGGCGCCAGGAGGCCGAGGCGGTCGAGCGTCAGGTTCGCGCCTTCGCGCCCCGTCCCGGCGCCTGGTTCGAGGCGGGCGGCAAGCGCGTCAAGGTGCTGGCTGCGGAGGTGGTGGAGGGCGAGGGCACCCCGGGCGAGGTGCTGGACGACCGGATGACCGTGGCCTGCGGGCGCGGCGCGCTGCGGCTGACCACGGTCCAGCGCGAGGGCAAGGCCCCGTCGGACGCCGAGGCGTTCCTGCGCGGCTTCGACCTGCCCGTGGGAGCCGTGGTTTGATGCCGCGCTACCGCTGCACGGTCGAGTATGACGGCGGCGGCTTCGTCGGCTGGCAGCGCCAGGTGAAAGGGCGCTCGATCCAGGGTGCGATCGAGGACGCCATAGCGGGCTATTGCGGCGAGACACCGACCGTGTCCGCCGCCGGCCGCACCGACGCCGGCGTTCATGCGCTCGGCCAGGTGATCCATTTCGACCTCGAGCGCGAGGCCGACCCGTTCCGGGTCATGGAGGCGGTCAACGCCCATCTGCGGCCGCAGCCGGTGGCGCTGCTCGACTGCACCGTGGCGGAGCCGGACTTCCACGCCCGCTTCTCGGCGACTGGCCGCGCGTACCGCTACCGGATCGTCAACCGTCGGGCGCCGCTGACCATCGACCGGGATCGCGCCTGGCAGGTGGTGGCGGTGCCGCTCGATGCCGGCGCCATGCACGCGGCGGCGCAGCGCCTGGTGGGGCGCCACGATTTCACCACCTTCCGCTCGAGCGAATGTCAGGCCAAGTCGCCCGAGAAGACGCTCGACCGGCTCGCCGTCACGCGCGACGGCGACGCGGTGACGCTCGAAGCCGAGGCGCGCTCCTTCCTGCACAATCAGGTCCGCATCATGGTGGGTACGCTCAAGCTGGTCGGCGAGGGCAAGTGGACGGCGGACGATGTGGCCGCCGCGCTGGCGGCGCGCGACCGGAGCCGGGGCGGCCCGACCGCGCCCGCCGAAGGCCTGTACCTCACCAAAGTACGCTACGTTGGAACGACGTCGGAGACGCGACCGCTCTAGGCGGCGGCGGGAGCCAGCGCGACCTGTACCAGCGGGGCCAGCAGGATGGTGTTGAGCGCGAACTCGCCCAGCGCGAAGGCTGCCGCGGCGAAGAAGTTGCATCCCAGCGTTGCCGCCGCGACGAAGCCGCGATAGGCAAGCACCGCCCCCACCGCGGCCAGCAGCAGCACGCTGGCGATCGCCGGCGGCAGGAACGCCGCGCTCAAAACCGCGGGCACGAAGAACAACAACTGGGCGGGCACCGAGGTCCAGTTGTAGGCCACCACGTAGTCGACGAAGCGCTCGCGCGCGCCCATCGGCTCGACGAGGAACGAGACGACCGCGGGCCAAAGCAGCCAGCTCGTCGCGTAGAAGGCGGCATAGCCGAGCATCGACAGGGGCACGTCGAAGTCCGCGGCCCTGTCCTGGAACTGAAGGATGCGCAGGACCGCGTCCATCGGCAGGACCAGCCCCGCCGCCCAGAACGACCGCCAGAAGCCCTCCGGCGAGCGGTCGAAGAACCGGATCGCGTCGCGGTCCATGCGCGCCAGCCGCCACGAGCCGTAGAGCGCGTAGACCGTCTCGCGTGCGGTAATCATGCCCCACCGGCCGCGAAATAGCGCCGCAGCACGCCGGAGTAGATCCGGGCCAGCGCCTCGATGTCGGCCACCGCTACACGCTCGTCGGTCTTGTGCATCGTCTGGCCGACCAGCCCGAACTCGGCCACCGGACAGTAGTCCTTGATGAAGCGCGCATCGGAGGTCCCACCGGTCGTGCTCAGCTCGGGCGTCACGCCCAGCTCCTCCCGCACCGCCTCGACGACGATGTCGGAGAGCGGCCCCGGCGGGGTCAGGAACGCCTCGCCGCTGACCTTGACCGCGAGTTCGTAGCGCCCGCCCTCGCCCGCCGTGGCGTCGCAGCGCTCGCGCAGCCAGTGCTCCAGGCTCGCGCCGGTGTGGCGGTCGTTGAAGCGGATGTTGAAGGTGGCGCGCGCCGCGGCCGGGATCACGTTGGTCGCCGGATTGCCGACGTCGACCGTGGTGATCTGCAGCGTCGAGGGCTGGAAATGCTCGGTGCCGTCGTCGAGCGGCTCGGCGATCAGCGCGTCGAGCATGCGCACCAGCCGGTGCACCGGGTTGTCCGCCAGGTGCGGATAGGCGGTGTGGCCCTGGGCGCCGTGGACGGTGAGATGGCCGTTGAGGCTGCCGCGGCGGCCGATCTTGACCATCTCGCCCAGCGACGCCGGGTTGGTCGGCTCGCCCACCAGGCAGTGGTCGAGCCGCTCGCCCCGGTCCGCGAGCCATTCGAGCACCCTGGTCGTGCCGTTGACAGCGTCGCCCTCCTCGTCGCCGGTGATCAGCAGGCTGATCGAGCCCTCGGGCGCGCCGTGCTCGGCCAGGTAGGCGGCAACCGCGGCGACGAAGGCGGCGACCGAGCCCTTCATGTCGGCCGCGCCGCGGCCCCAAAGCTCGCCGCCGCGCACCTCGCCCGCGAAGGGACCCACCTTCCAGGCCTCGGTGTCGCCCGGAGGCACCACGTCGGTGTGGCCGGCATAGCAGAAGTTGGGTGCCGTCTCGCCCAGCCGGGCATAGAGGTTGTCGACCCGCTCGTCGCCCTCGCCGAAGGGCAGCCGGTGGCAGGTGAAGCCCAGCCCCTCGAGCGCAACCTGCAGCACGTCCAGCGCGCCCTCGTCGCGCGGTGTGACGCTGGGTCGGCGGATCAGCTCCTGGGCCAGGGCGACGGGGTCGATGGCGTTCATGGAGCCCCTATGTAGACGATGCGCGGCCGATCCGACAGGGCGGATCGGTTATCCACCGACACGTCGCCGGGGCCTGTCAGTCGCGCAACAGCTCGTTGATGCCGGTCTTGGCGCGGGTGCGCTCGTCGACCCGCTTGACGATCACGGCGCAGTAGAGCCCCGGGCCGGGCGAGCCGTCGGGCAGCGCCTTGCCTGGCATGGTGCCGGGGACGACCACCGAGTAGGAGGGCACGCGGCCGCGATGGACCTTGCCGGTCTCGCGCTCGACGATCTTGGTCGACGCGCCGATGTAGACACCCATCGACAGCACCGAACCCTCCTCGACGATCACGCCCTCGGCGACCTCGGCGCGGGCGCCGACGAAGCAGCCGTCCTCGATCACTACGGGGCCGGCCTGCAGCGGCTCGAGCACGCCGCCGATGCCGGCGCCGCCCGAGATGTGGCAGTTCTTGCCGATCTGCGCGCAGGAGCCGACGGTGGCCCAGGTGTCGATCATCGAGCCCTCGTCGACATAGGCACCCAGATTGACGAAGGACGGCATCAGCACCACGCCCGGCGCGATGTACGCCGAGCGGCGCACGACGCAGTTGGGCACGGCGCGGAAGCCTGCGGCGCGAAACCGGTCCTCGCCCCAGCCCTCGAACTTGGAGGGCACCTTGTCCCACCAGTTGGTGTCCTGGCCCGGGCCGCCGGGGATCGGCGTCATGTCGTTGAGCCGGAAGGACAGCAGCACCGCCTTCTTGGCCCACTCGTTGACCCGCCATTCGCCGTCGTGCTTCTCGGCCACGCGCAGCTCGCCCTCGTCGAGCGCGCCGAGCGCGGCCTCGACGGCCTCGCGCACCTCGCCCTCGGTCGCGGGGGAGATCGCGGCGCGGTCGTCCCAGGCGGCGTCGATGACCTTCTGGAGCGGGGCGTGGTCCATGGCTCTGACTTCGGCTGGTTGGGCGCGGGAAGGCGGGCGGAACATCGCCCGCGCCCCAGGGGCTGTCAACCGAGCGCGGCGCGTGCCGCGACCACACCGGCAAGCCAGCCTTCGAGGTTGTCGGTGATGTGGTCGACGCCCTCGGCGCCGTCCTGTTCATGGCCGCCGAAATCGGTCTCATGACGCACCCACACGGTGGTCATGCCCAGGGCCGCGGCCGGCGCCAGGTTGCGCGCGATGTCGTCGAACAGCGCAGCCCTCGACGGCTCGATGCCGTGGGCCTGCGCCATGCGCCGATAGACCGAGGGCTCGGGCTTGGGCAGGAAGTCGGCCGCCGCGATGTCGAAGACGGCGTCGAAATGGTGCGCTATCCCGCGGCGCTCGAGCACCGCCGCAGCGTGGCGCTCGGAGCCGTTGGTGAAAACGTATTTCGGGCCCTCCAGCGCACGCAGCGTCCGGTCGAGCGCGGCGCTCGCCTCGACCGGGCTGTGGTCGATGTCGTGCACGAAGTCGAGGAACGCCGCGGGGTCCATTCCGTGCTCGCTCATCAAACCGCGCATGGTGGTGCCGTATTCGCGGTAGTAGTGCTTCTGGATCCGCCGCGCCTCGATCTCGTCGATCCCAAGGAAACCGGCGATGAACGCGGTCATGCGCCGGTCGATCTGCGCAAAGAGGTTGCACGAGGCCGGGTAGAGCGTGTTGTCGAGGTCGAAGACCCAGGCCTCGACATGGTCGAGCGGCGGATGGTCGCGGGACATCATCATGCGAATCTGGCGCGCCCGCACCGACAGGGCAAGCGCGCTCGGGATCGGGCCGCCGCGTGAACGGTTCGTTTACCACCGATCGCTAAGGTGCCACGATCCGCGCCGCACGCTACCGCCTTCCGGCAGCGGTTGGACGGCCAACCTCGTTGGAGTGGCGAGCCGTGGAGTACACAAGCGCCAACAGCATTTCGGCGATCAAGGCGGAACGCGACCGCTACGTCGCCTTTGCCTTCTCCGCCGCGGACATCCTGATCGAGCTCGACGCCGCCACCCGAAAGGTGACCTACGTCTCGGGCGCGCTGGGCGCGGTGCTGGGCACGTCGGTCGCGCAAGTAATCGGTCGGCCGGTGCTCGATTTCGTCACCCCCTCCAGCCGGCCCGCCGTGGCCGGTATCCTGCGCGCGATCGGCGCCGGACGCCGGATCGAACCCTCGATGGTCCGTGTCCGGGGCAAAGGGGGAGACACTCGCATGCTGACCTTCGGCTACCGTCTTCCGGACATGCCCGAGCGGCTGTTCCTCAGCATGCGGGTCGCGCCGCAGTCGATGAGCTCGGTACAGGTTGCCGGCGTCGCCGCACGCGGGCTGATGGGCAGCCGGACGTTCGGCGGGGCGGCCACGGCGCGGCTGGGTTCCGGCGAGCTGATGACCCTGGTCGAGATCGAGAACCTGGGGGACATCGTCGAGGGTCTCGACGAAGGACACCGGCAGGAGCTCGACGAGGCGATCGCCGCATGCCTGATGGCCAACTCGGTGGGCGGCGATGCGGCCGCCGACTTCGGCAACGGCCGTTTCGCCGTGCTGCACGAAAAGGACCTGACCTCGTCGCAGATCAACGAGCGGGTGGCCGAATGCGCCGCGGCCACCAGCGGCCAGCGGGCGGAGGTCCAGTCGGCCTCGATCGAGCTGGCTTGGGAGGGACTTTCGGAGGCCGATGCAGCCAAGGCACTGGTCTACTCGATCCAGCGCTTCGCGCGCGGCCCCGACGGCGATATGACCGTGCGCGGTCTGAAGGACGGACTGAAGATCGAGGTCCGGGCCACCGCGCGTCGCATGCAGGTGGTCCGGGACATGATCGAGGCCAACGGCTTCGAGGTCCACTACCAGCCGATCGTCGAGCTGGGCACGCGCCGCGTAAGACACTACGAGGCGCTGCTGCGCTTTCCCGAGGGCTCACCCGACACCATCGCGCCCTACGAGTTCGTGCGCTTCGCCGAGGAGGTCGGCCTGATCGCCGAATTGGACATGGCGATGACCCGTCGTGTGCTCGACCTGATCGTGCGTGGAGCCGCCGAGAACCGGGACTGGTCGATCGCCGTGAACATCTCCGGCCGCTCGCTCGATCAGGCCGACTTCCGCGAATCGATCTTCGCCCTGGGCGAGCGCAGGCCCGACCTCGCGCGCCGGCTGGTGTTCGAGATCACCGAATCGATGGCGCTCGCCGATCTGGACGCCGCCAACGCATTTCTTCAGCAACTGCGCAAGCGCGGGCACAAGGTCTGCCTCGACGATTTCGGCACCGGCGCCTCCGCCTTCGAGTATCTGCGCACGCTCGACATCGACATCGTCAAGATCGACGGCAGCTACATTCGCGACGCCTCCAAGACGGAAAAGGGTGCGGATTTCGTGCGTGCGATCACCGCCCTGTGCCGCTCGCTGGGCGTCGAGACGGTGGCCGAGATGGTCGAGACCGAGGATGTGGTCAAGCCGCTGATCGAGTGGGGCATCGTCTATGGCCAGGGCTACCTCTTCGGCAAGCCCAGCGCCGATATCGAAAGCTTCGAGGAGCCCCGCGCCGGCTGGATCGTCAACCCCAAGCGCAAGGGCGTGGTCGAGACATGGCAATAGGTTCGTGCCGCGCTCCCGCAGGCCCGGGTTTCCACGCGGCCCGGCTTGGCACCCTTAACGCTCGATTAATTCGCGCCGCATAAGCTTCGCTATTGAAACCCGGGGACGGCCGGGCTCGACGGGGGAATATGGCGTGGGCGATGGACCGCAAGGCACGAGCGGGTCGTACTGGCTCGAACCGGGAGGCGGTTTTGCCGGATATCCCGGTCCGGCCCTGGCGATTGCCGCCGATGGCGCCGCGACGGCGTTGAACGACGAGGCGGTGCCGCTGGCCGAGGCGTTGGCAGCGGGCGAGGCCGACTCGCTCAAGGCGTTGTGCTCGCATCTGGCGGCGGGCGGCTCGGTCGACCCGGTGCCCGTCTCGGTTCCGGGCGAGGACGGCGATCTGGTCTTCGACGTGATTGCCCTCGGGGCCGAGCCGCCGATGTCGGCGATCCTGCTGTGCCGCGAGGTCACCTTCGACGAGAACCTGCGCAAGGCGCTCACCGACTCGCGCAGGCGCTACAAGGACCTGGTCGAGGTTTCGTCCGATTTCGCGTGGGAGACCGACGCCGAGGGCCGCTTCGCGTTCGTCTCGCCGCGCGGCGCGCTGGGATACGCCGCCGAGCAGCTCGTCGGCCGGCGCGCCGCCGATTTCGTGGTCGACGTCACAGACGATCCGCTGGCCAGCCCGTTCGAAACCGTGTCGCGGCGCGAGCGGGTCGAGACCTGGTTCCGCAGTGCCGATGGCACCCCCGCCTGCCTGGTCGCGTCGTGCGCTCCGCTGGTCGACGAGCGCGGCAACTGGCTGGGCGCGCGCGGCGTGTGCCGCGACGTCACCGAACAGCGCGAGCGCGACGCGGCACTCGCCGCCGCACGCAACCGCGAGCGGCTCAACGCCTATATCGCAAACGCCATCCGCAACGAGATCTTTCCCGGTGCCATGCTGGAGGCTGCGGCCACCGCGGTCGCGCGCGCGCTGTCGGCGGACTCGGTCCAGATTTTCCGCTCCGAGGGCACTCTCGAGCTCACACTCGCGGCGGAGACCGGAGCACCGATCGACCCCGAGGAGCTGGAAGAGGTGATCGACCGCGCCACTTCGCAGGAGGCGCCGGTGGCGGCGGCCTGCGGCAGTTGGCGCACGCTGGTCATGTCCACGCGGTTCCGCCGCGAGGTGAACGGCGCTGTCTGTGTCCTGCGCGAGACCGGGTCGATGAACTGGTCCGAGGACGACCGGCAGGCGCTCCGCTTCGCCGCCGACCAGATCGCGCTGGTGATCGAGCAAGCAACCCATCACGAGAGCCTGCGCCGCATGTCGCGCACCGACGCGCTGACCAACCTCCTCAACCGGCGCGCCTTTTTCGAGGAGGTCGATGCGCGGATCGAAGCCGGGCGCTCCGATGGCAGGCCCGGCTGCCTGGTGTTCATCGACCTCGATAATTTCAAGCAGGTCAACGATATGCACGGCCACGACCGGGGCGACGCGGCCCTGCGGGCGGTGGCCAAGCTGCTGCTGATCGCCACCCGCAAGGGTGACATCGTCGCCCGGCTGGGCGGCGACGAGTTCGCACTCTGGCTCGACGGCGCGGACGGGGCGGGCGCCGAACGGATGGCGCAGACACTGCTCGACCGCTGTGTCGACTTGCGCGGTGTCTCGGCAAGCGAGGACCGGCCGCTGAGCTTCTCCATCGGCATTACCGTCTACGACCCGTCCCGCGACGACACTCTCGAGACCCTGATGGCGCGCGCCGACAAGGCGATGTACGCGGCGAAGCGCGGCGGCAAGGGAGCCTTCACGACCATGCGGGAAACGACGGAGGCTGCGGCATGAGCGAGGCGGACCTCACCCCGGTGGACGGGTCCGGCGCGTCCTACACCGAGGAGGCGCGCGCACTTCGCTCGGGCGACCCGGAATCCCGGCGAGCCCTGGCCGAGGACGACAAGACCAAGCCCGAGGTGCTTTTCTTCCTGGCCGAGGATCCGGAAGCATCCGTCCGGCAGGCCATCGCCGACAATCCGCACACCCCCGTCCATGCCCGGCTCGTGCTCGCGCGCGACGGTGACACCGGGGTGCGCGAGGCCCTGGCCCGGCAGATCAGCGGCCTCACCGGCGAGTTGCGCACGGTTGGCAACGACAAGCACGCGGCCATTGCGCTCGAGGTGTTTCAGACGCTCGCCGCCGATCAACTGCCCGCGATCCGCGCAGTGGTGTCCGATGTGCTGGCCGAAGTCGTCGGCGACGCCGCGCCGGGGCTCAAGGAGATCGTCAAGCAGCTCGCGCTCGACGACGTGCTCGAAGTCGCGGCGCCGGCGCTGGAACGTTCAGCCCTGCTCACCGAGGAGGATTTGGTCGAGCTCATCGAGGCAGGGATCGCCGACGGCGGCTTGTCCGCGATCGCGCGGCGCGAGAAGCTGTCGGCGGGCGTGGCCGACGTGGTGGTCGCCAAGGACGACAATCAGGCGACCGCTGCGCTGCTCGCCAACCGCTCGGCCCAGATTCGCGAAGAGACGCTGGATGCCATCCTCGACCGGGCACCCGGGGTGATCGAGTGGCATGAGCCGCTGGTCAATCGCCCGAAGCTGTCGCCCAAGGCGGCCAGTCGCATCGCCCGTTTCGTCGCCACCTCGCTGCTCGAGGCGCTGCGCCGGCGCGAGGACCTCGATCCCGAGACGGCCAATGCGGTGGCGGAAGCGGTGCGGGCGCGGGTGACCCAGGACGGCGGCGGCAGGTGGGAGACCCCCGTGCACAAGGCTCAGCGCATGCAGGAAGCCGGCGAGTTGACCGAGGAGGTGGTCGACGATGCGATCGTCGGTGGCGATCGGGCGTTCATCGCCGCGGCCTTGACCGTCCGCTCAGGCCTCGACATCGACGTGGTGCGCGATATGCTCTCCTCACGCAGCGGCAAGGCGATAGTTGCGCTGTCGTGGAAAGCTGGGCTCACGATGCGCACCGCGACAAAACTTCAGGCCCGCATCGCCTCGATCCCGCCTTCGGGGATCGTCATAGGCGGTGATTCGGACGAGTTTCCGCTCAAGTCGCAGGACATGGAGTGGCAGATCGAGTTCTTCGGCGGATAGAAGAT
>CAZMTC010000135.1:0-9459 GCA_964569105.1 uncultured Alphaproteobacteria bacterium
GGTGTCATTTGATCGCGGCCAGCTACGGCCGCAGCGCTACTCCGCCGCCACGCTCCGCGCCTCGACGGAGGCCGGGAACCCGCGGATCGAGATGCGCCACAGCATCCGCCGCTGCTCGGGCCCCTCGGCGAACTCGACCGGCGAGCCCGAATGCAGCGTCGACCAGGTGTCGTAGATCGCGATGTCGCCGACCTCGTATTTGTGGTCGTGGCGGAACGGCGCAGACAGCACGTGTCGCTTGAGCCGGCTCAGCAGCGCCTCCGAGCGCTCGCCGTCCCAGCCGTCCACCCCGACCCAGGTGCCGGCCACGGCGTAGAGCGCCTTCCTGCCGGTCACCGGGTGCGGCAGCACCAAGGGGTGCGTCACGGTCGGCGAGGCCGCGCGTTGCTCGTCGCTGATGAAGGGCGAGGCGATCTTCTCGCCGTCCTTGCCGCTGGCCGCGCCGTAGAGGTGGTGCACGCGCAAGTCCTCGATCTCGGCCTTGGTCGCCTCGTCCAGCGCCTCGTACGCCGTCCGCGCGTCGGCGAACATGGTCTCGCCGCCTTCGGCCGGCGCCATCACCGCGTGCAGCATGGTCAGGCTCGCCGGCTGGCGGTCGTAGGACTGGTCGGTGTGCCAGAACACGGCGCCGTTGCGCACCGTGTCCTTCCTGTCCTTCTCCTCGGTGTTGCCCACCGACATCATGCCCGGGAAGCCCGGCATGCGCAGATGGTCCAGCACATGGGGGATCGGCTGGCCCCAGAGCTCGCCGAAGGCCATGTACTGCGCCTTGGTCAGCTCCTGACCCTTGATCACGATCAGCTTGTGTTCGTAGAGCGCGTCGGCCAGCGCGCGCATCGTCGCCTCGTCCGCGCCGTCGCGCAGGTCAACGCCGCGCACCTCGGCGCCGAAGTCGGGCTTGATCGGGGTGATGTCGAGCATGGCGTTCCCTCCCTGCCGTCCCGCCGCGCTTCAACGCGGCACGGTGTCCCGCTAGTATCTCTCGCGCCGATCCTGCGCTCAACAACGCGCAATCCCGTCATGCATCCAGCGAGGGCCGCGCCGTGATCCTGGCCATCCCCGATATCGTGACCGCCGACGAGCTCGCCACCCTGCGCCAACGGCTCGAGGACGCCGACTATGTCGACGGGCGGGAAAGCGCCGGCTGGTCGGCCCGGCTGGTGAAGAACAACGACCAGCTCGCGCGCGGGGACCCCGGCGGCAAGGAGCTGTCCGACCTCGTGCTCGCCGCGCTGCGGCGCCACCCGACCGTCGCCGCCGCATGCCAGCCCAAGGCGATGACCGGCGCGCGCTTCAGCCGCTACCGCGACGGCCAGTCCTACGGTACCCACATCGACAACGCGATCATGTCGGGCGAGCAGCGTATCCGCTCGGACCTGTCCTACACGCTGTTCCTCGCCGGGCCGGACGAGTACGAGGGTGGCGAGCTGGTGATGGAAGGCGCCGGTGGCGAGCAGACGGTCAAGCTGCCCGCCGGGGCCGCCGTCTTCTATCCCACCACCGTTCTCCACCGCGTCAATCCGGTCACCTCCGGTGCACGCCTCGTCGCCATCGGCTGGATCCAGTCCCTCGTCCGGGCGCCCGGCCATCGACAGATCCTGTTCGACCTCGACCAGGTCCGCCGCTCGCTGTTCGCCCGCGACGGCAAGAGCGCCGAGTTCGACCTGCTGACCAAGACCCACGCCAATCTGCTCAGGGAGTGGGCGGAGATCTAGCGATCCCACAACCGTCGCCCGGGCGATCTATCGCCGCGGCCGCGCCAGGATCTGCTGGCCGAACAGGCTGGCGATCAGCTCGACCGCAACCTCGGCAGTCCGGTTGCGCTCGTCGAGCGCCGGGTTGAGCTCGACCACGTCGAGCGAGCCGAGCAGGCCGGCGTCGTGCACCATCTCCATCACCAGCTGTGCCTCGCGGTAGGTCGGACCGCCCGCCACCGGCGTGCCCACCCCCGGCGCCACGCCGGGGTCGAGGAAGTCGACGTCGAAGCTCAGATGCAGGTGCACGTCGCCGCGCGCCGCGATCCTGCCGAGGATGCCGGCGACCACGTCGCGCATGCCGCGCTCGTCGATCTCGCGCATGTCGTGGATCGGCAGCCCGGCCTCGAGCACCGCGCGGCGCTCGATCTCGTCGATCGAGCGCACGCCGAGCTGTACGATGCGCCCGGCCGGCGCCATCGGCACCTCGCCGGCGAGCGCGCTCAATCCCGGGTCGCCGACACCGGCGATGGCGGCGGCGGGCATGCCGTGGACGTTGCCGGTGGGCGAGCTCTCGGGTGTGTTGAAGTCGGCATGGGCGTCGAGCCACAGCACCCACAACTCGCGTTCGGTCTCGCGCGCGTGGCGCGCCGCGGCGGCGACGGATCCCGCGGCGAGCGAGTGGTCGCCGCCCATCAGGATCGGCAGCCGCCCCTCGGCCAGGGCCGCCGCGCAGCCGTCGCGCGCCAGCGCGCACCAGCGCGTCGCCTCGGCGATGCGGTCGGTGCCCGGCGGCGGCGCCATGTCCGGGTTGACGGGGCCGGCCAGGTTGCCTTGGTCGGCCACGTCGTGGCCCAGCCGTCGCAGCGCCGAGGCGATGCCCGCCACCCGCAGCGCCTCGGGTCCCAGCGACGAGCCGCGGCGCGACGCGCCCAGGTCCGATGGCGCTCCGATCAGCGCGATGCGGCGTGGCTGCGGCCGGTCCTCCATGCTCGTGCTCCGCTCCCTCGGCGACGGGGTTGGCGCGGTCGTGGCACCTGCCGCTAGTATGGCGCCGCGGCGCCGCCGCTCAAGGCCGCCGCGCTGCCAGTCGCCACCCCCGCCGGGAGCGTCGCGCCCATGTTCGGCAAGAGCCTCACCCTGTTCACGGTCTTCGGCTTCACGATCCGGGTCAACCTGACCTGGACCTTCCTCGCCCTCCTGATCGCCTCTTCGCTGGCGGTCGGCGTGTTCCCGCAGCTGTATGAGGGGCTGCCGGCCGAGACCTACTGGGTCATGGCGGTGGTCGGCGTGATCGGCCTGTTCGCATCGATCGTAGTCCACGAGCTGAGCCATTCGCTGGTCGCCCGCGCCTTCGGCATGGAGATGAAGGGCATCACCCTGTTCCTGTTCGGCGGCGTCGCCGAGATGGAGGAGGAGCCGCCCACCGCCAAGGCCGAGTTCCTGATGGCGCTGGCCGGGCCAGCCGCCTCGGTCGTGGTCGCCGGTGCGTTCTACGGCGCGGGCACACTTGCGGCCGGGGCCGGCGCTGGCCCGGCGTTTGCCGGCGTGCTCGACTATCTCGGCCTGCTCAACCTCGTGCTCGCCGTCTTCAACATGATCCCGGCCTTTCCGCTCGATGGTGGCCGCGCGCTGCGGGCCGCGATCTGGCACGTCACGGGCGACCTGCGCCAGGCCACCCGCTGGGCCTCGACGGCGGGCAAGGTCTTCGGCACCGTGCTCATGGCGCTGGGCGTGCTCGGCGCGCTGACCGGCAACTTGGTCGGCGGCATCTGGTGGTTCCTTATCGGCATGTTCGTGCGCGCCTCGGCGCAGTCCTCCTTTCACCGCCTCGAGCAGCGCCGCATCCTCGAGGGCAAGCCGGTGCGCCGGTTCATGACGCCGGATCCCGTGACCGTGGGCCCCGACATCAGCGTCCGCGAACTGGTCGATCGCTACGTCATGACCCACTACCACGAGCTGTTCCCCGTGGTCGGCGAGGATGGCGCGCTGCTCGGCGCCGTGGGCACCCGGCAGATCAAAGAGGTCGACCACTACAAGTGGAACGACCTCCAGGTGCGCGACATCTATCGCCCACGCTCGGACGACAACACGATCGGGGCCGAAGAGGACGCGGTCGCCGCGCTCTCGAAGATGAACGGCACGGACACCGGCCGGCTGATGGTCGTCGAAGGCGAACGGCTGGTGGGCATCATCGCGCTCAAGGACCTGATGCGTCTGCTCGAGCTGCACATGGATCTCGACCTGCCCGCCGGACGGACCAGCCCCGCCTAGCCGTCAGCGCCCGAGCCGCGCGGCACGATCTGCAGCCGCACCAGCCCCTTGACCGGCGCGTGCGGATCGACCGGCCTGCCCTTGCGCAGGATGACGATTTCGCCCGCGCGGGCGAGGCCGCGCGCCTCGGTCTTGGCCGAGGTCAGGTGACGCCGCCAGGCGTCGGGCGGGTCGCCCTCCCTGGCGTGGCGCGCGGCGTACTCCTTCGCCGCGTCGTTGGGTGAGATCGAGCTTGCCGTGCCCGCGGCCTCGGTCAGCTCGAGGATGATCAGGGCCATCTCGGTGCGCATGGCTACTTGCGATTCTCCGCGCGGACGTTGAGGAAGTTGCCGGCGAATATGATGACGGCGCCGATCAGCACGAACCAGTCGATGATCTCGGCATAGGCCAGATAGCCGACCAACGCCGCCAGCGGCAGGCGCAGGAAGTCGAGCGGCACCACGATCGACGCGTCGGCCAGCTTGAGCGCGCGCGACAGGCAGTAATGCGCCGAGAGCCCGGACACGCCCACCAGCACCGCCCAGGGCCACAAGCCGAGCGACGGCCACACCCAGTCGGTGGTCGGGCCGACAATGCCCTCGAGCAGGCCCAACGCGTGTGTCGCGAAGGGCAGCAGCACCGCGATCGGCATCTGGATCAGCGTCATGTAGAGCATGATCGCGATCGGCGCGTCGGTGGTGGTGAGGTGCTTGGTCACGACGTATGTGGTGGCGTAGGCGATGGCCGCGCCGACTACGGCGAGCTGCGCCACCTCGACGGTCTCGAAACCCGGGCGCAGGATTACGAAGATCCCGATCAGGCCCAGCACGACGGCGCTCACCCGAACGGGCGTGATCCGTTCGCCCAGCAGCACGAAGGCGATCAACAGCGTCCACATCGGAGTCGTGAACTCGATGGCGAAGACCTGCGCCAGCGGGATCATCGACAGGCCGAAGAACCAGCCGAACTGGCCGCAGAAATGGACCAGATTGCGCCCGATTTGCGTCCAAGGCTGCTGCGTGCGCGCGTACCGCCAGCCGATGAAGGACAATACCGCGCACACCACGATCAGCCCGACCGCCGAGCGGGTGAACAGGATCTGGAAGGTGTCGAACTCGGCCGACAGCTCGCGTCCCGAGATGCCCATCAACAGGAACGACGCCAGCGTGCCGCACATCCACAGCACCGCGCCCCACACCGGGCTCGGCCCCGGCTTCTCGGTCCTCTCGGTCGTCCTCGCGTCCATGTGACCGCTCCGGCGCCGGCGGTCCCCTGGTCCGCCGTCCGCGCGCTGGCTACATTAGGGACAGGGTCCGCGCAACCGGAAGGAATGGCAGCCATGTTCTTCGTCTCGACCGACAAGCTCCGCATGCCGATGCCCGACGAGGCACTGCCCGGGCGCGACGAGCCGATGCCGGTGCCCGACCGGCACCACGTGCTCGGCAACCCCATCGCGCCGCCCTTCCCGGAAGGAATGGAACTGGCCCTGTTCGGCATGGGCTGCTTCTGGGGCGCCGAGCGCGTGTTCTGGCAGGCGCCGGGCGTCTACACGACCGCCGTCGGCTATTCCGGCGGCCATACGCCCAACCCGACCTACCAGGAGGTCTGCTCGGGCATGACCGGCCACAACGAGGTCGTGCGTGTGGTCTTCGACCCCGCGCGGACCTCCTACACCGAGCTGCTGCGCCGCTTCTGGGAGAACCACGACCCGACCCAGGGCATGCGCCAGGGCAACGACGTCGGCACCCAGTACCGCTCCGGGATCTACGTCCATTCCGAGGAGCAGCGCCGCCTCGCCGAAGCCTCGAAGGACGCCTACGGCCGCATGCTCGCCGAACACGGAATGGGCCCGATCACCACCGAGATCGCCGATGCGCCGGAGTTCTACTACGCCGAGGACTACCACCAGCAGTACCTGGCCAAGAACCCCGGCGGCTATTGCGGCCTCGGCGGCACCGGCGTGGCTTGTCCCACGGGGCTGATCGAGGCGGCGGAGTAGGGCGTTGCCACAGTGCGCGTGGCGGACTAGACTTAGCTAAGCTAAGGAAGCGATATCATGCGCACCGTCAACATCCACGACGCCAAGACCCATCTGTCGCGTCTGCTCGAAGCCGTGGCGGCGGGCGAGGAAATCGTCATCGCCAAGTCCGGCAAGCCGGTCGCGCGGCTGGTGCCGCTCGAGGGTGACGAGAAGCCGAAGCGTCAGTTCGGGCGTCTGAAGGGCAAGATCTGGATCAGCGACGATTTCGACGATCCGCTGCCGTCCGACGTCCTCAAGGATTTCGGCATCGATTGATGCCGCTTCTTCTCGATACGAATGCTTGGCTGTGGTGGATGGACGGTTCGCCTCGGCTCGGACCGACTGCGCGCCGGCGGATTGCGGATAATGATGCCGTTTTGTTCGTCAGCGCCGCCGCGATATGGGAGATCGCGATCAAGCGTTCGCTCGGCAAGTTGAGGCTCGCCATTCCCACGTTCGAGCTTGTTCGAACCTCGATCGAAGTCGAGCGCATCGAGGTCATGGCCATAGAGACACCGCACGTGTTGGCGATCGAGTCGATGCCTCAACATCATCGCGATCCGTTCGATCGCATCCTGGTTGCGCAGGCTCAGGCCGCCAAATTGCCGATCATCACATCCGACCGCGCCATCGTCCGGTACGACGTCGAAGTGATCGACGCCACCGCCTGACGCGCCTATCCCCGCGCCGCCCGGATCGCCTCCCACACCCGCGCCGGCGTCGCCGGCATGTCGAGTTCGGTCACCCCCAGCGGCGCCAGCGCGTCGAGTATGGCGTTCATCACCGCGGGCAGCGCGCCACTGACCCCGGCCTCGCCGCAGCCCTTGACGCCCAGCGGGTTGGTCTTGGCCGGCACCGGATGGAAGCCGAGCGCGAAGTCCGGCAAGTCGGCGGCACGCGGCAGGGCGTAGTCCATGAACGATCCGGCGGCCAAATTGCCCGCCTCGTCGTAGACCACGCGCTCCATCACCGCCTGGCCGATGCCCTGCGCCACGCCGCCATGGACCTGGCCCTCGACCAGGCCCGGGTTCACCAGCGTGCCGAAATCGTCGAGCACCGTGTAGCGATCGAAATGGACATGCCCCGTGTCGGGGTCGACCTCGACCTCGACCACATGCACGCCGTTGGGAAAGGCCGAGGGCGGCGTCTCGGCGACCAGGTTTGCGTCCAGGCTGTCGGGCAGCCCCTCGGGCAGGCCGCCCGCGCGCGCCTTGGCCGCCAGCTCCATGATGCCGATGGCGCGGTCGGTGCCGGCGATGCGGAAGGTGCCGTCCGCGAACTCGATGTCGGCCTCCGCCGCCTCCAGGACGTGCCCGGCCAGCGCCTTGCCCTTGGCGACCACCTCGTCCGACGCCTCCAGGATCGCCGTTCCGCTGGCCATGATCGAGCGCGAGCCGCCGGTGCCGCCGCCGGCGAGCAGCTCGTCGCTGTCCTTCTGTTCGAGCTCGATACGGTCGAACGGCACACCCAGCCGGTCGGCCAGCACCTGGGCGAAGGCGGTGGCGTGGCCCTGGCCGTAGTCGAGCGTCCCGGTGACGATGGTCACCCGCCCGTCGTCGCTGAAGCGGATGCCACCCATCTCCTTGCCCTGCGGCGCGGTGACCTCGAGGTAGCAGGCCAGGCCGCGCCCGCGCATGAGGCCCTTCGCTTCCGTCACTGAGCGCCGCGCCTCGAAGCCCTCCCAGTCGGCCGCCTCGAGCGCTTCGTCGAGCACCGCCTCGAAGTCGCCGCTGTCGTACTCCAGCCCCGACGCCGCCTTGTAGGGCAGCTCGTCGGCGCGGATCAGGTTGCGCCGGCGGAGCTCGACCGGGTCGCGCCCGGTCTCGCGCGCCGCCTGCTCCATCAGCCGGTCGATGATATAGACGCCCTCGGGCCGGCCCGCACCGCGATAGGCGCTGATCGGCGTGGTGTTGGTCAGCGCGCAGCGCGTCGCCACCGCCAGCGCCGGCACGCGGTAGAGACTGGGCATGTTCTTGAGGATGTTGTTGGTCACGATCATCGGTGCCACGCCCATGACGTAGGCGCCCATGTCGCCGATCACATCGGCGCGCGCGGCCAGGATGGTGCCGTCCGCGTCGAGCGCGAGCGCCGCGTCGATCACCGACGACCGGCCGTGGATATCGGATACGAAGCTCTCGGTCCGCTCGTCGATCCACTTCACCGGCCGGCCCAGCGCGCGTGCGGCGTGGAGCAGCGGCACATATTCCGGATAGACCGATCCCTTCATGCCGAACGACCCGCCCACGTCGTAGGCACGCACGCGCACCTGCTCGGGCTCCAGCCCCATCAGGTTGGCGATGCCGCCGCGGATGCCGTAGACGCCCTGGCAGCCCAGATGCAGCGCCAGCCGCCCGTCCGCGACCTCGGCAACCGCGCCGCGTGGTTCCATCGAGGCGACGACCTGCCGGTTGTTGACCAGGCGCAGCCGGGTGACGTGCGCGGCCTTCTCGAACGCCGCGGCCACGGCCTCGGCGTCGCCGCCGGCCCAGTCGAGCACCACATTGCCCGGCGCCTCCTCCGCGATCTGCGGTGCACCCTCGGCCAGCGCCGCCTCGACGTCGGTGACGGCGTCGCGGTCCTCGATCTCGGGGACCACGGCCTCGGCGGCATCGCGCGCCTGCTCGACGGTTTCGGCCACGACCAGCGCGATCGGCTCGCCGACGAAGCGCACGCGGTCACGCGCCAGCACCGGCCGCTCGGGCACGATCAGCGGCGTGCCGTCGCGGCTCTTGAACGGCATCGGGCAGGGCAGCGGCTTGTAGTCGGCCATGTCGGCGGCGGTGTAGACGCCCAGCACGCCGGGCATGCCGCGCGCCGCCTCGGCGTCGATCCCTGCCAAATCGCCGTGCGCGACGGGCGAGCGCACGACCACCGCGTGCGCCAGCCCCTCGAACGGGACATCGTCGGTGTAGCGTCCGCCCCCCGACACCAGCCGCCTGTCCTCCTTGCGGCCCACGGTCTGGCCGACGGCGTGCCTGAGCACCGTCAGGCTGTCGGGATCGATCATCTCGGTCATGCTGTCCCCGCTCGCGTCGGGGGCCGGGGCGGCGTCCGCCCCGGCCCCTCGGCCGCGTCGCTCATGCGTGCGCGGTCACGCCGCCTGCCAGCCGTTGATCGCCTTGACCTCGAGGAACTCCTCGAAGCCGAAGACGCCCCATTCGCGGCCGTTGCCCGACTGCTTGTAGCCGCCGAAGGGGGCGTTGAAGTCGGGCTGGGCGCCGTTGAGCCGCACCTGGCCGGTGCGCATCTGCTTGGCCACGCGCTGGGCGTCCTCGAGCTCGCCCGCCACCTGGCCCGACAGGCCGTAAGGCGTGTCGTTGGCGATGGCGATCGCCTCGGCCTCGTCCTTGTAGGGCAGGATCGACAGCACCGGGCCGAAGATCTCCTCGCGCGCGATGGTCATGTCGTTGTTCACGCCGCCGAAGACGGTCGGCCGCACGTAGTAGCCCTTGTTGGAGCCCTCGGGCCGGCCGGTGCCGCCGGCGACCAGCT
>CAZMTC010000136.1:0-7631 GCA_964569105.1 uncultured Alphaproteobacteria bacterium
AGGTCATCGCCGCATCCCGCCGTCCGGCCGAACCGCCGCTCGATGGGCCGGGCCGCACCGCACGCGCATGGCGATGCCTGCGCACACGGCCACGGCCGCACCGAGGGGCTGCTGGCGCTGGGCGTCGGCCTGGTGCCGTGCACCGGTGCGGTGCTGATCATGCTTTACGCCATTGCCAACAACATCCTGCTCGCTGGCGTGCTGTTGGTGGCGGCGATCTCGCTGGGCATGGCGCTGACCCTGTCCGCCATCGGCCTCGCCAGCATCTGGGCCCGCCGGACGGTATCGGCCCGCCTGGAGGGCCGCGACGGCCGGCCGCCGCTGGCGATCACCGCGATGGAGTATGCCGGCGCGCTGCTGATCGCCGCCTTCGGTGCCGCGCTGTTTGCGGGCGAGGCGCTGGGCGTCTTCAGCCTGCCGGGCGCCTGAGCCCCGTCGCCAGCGCGGCGGCGTAGCCGGCCTGCCACGGCGCGAACAGCGCCAGCGCCTCCCAGAAGTCGCCGAAGCCGAATCCCAGGAGCGCGCCCAGCACCGTGCCCGCGACCACCGAGCCCACGACCGGGAACGCGCCGCGCTGCCAGGGCAGCAGCGCCGCCCCCGCGGCGGTGAGCAGCCCGGCGCCCAGCAGCCCCGCCGCGATCCCCGCGGGCAGCAGCGAGGCCGTATGCGCCTCGAGCTCGATCGCCAGCCACACCGCGCAGTAGTAGGCCACGGCCGCGGCCGGGGCGTAGGCCACCGCGGCCCCCAGGGACGCCAAGCCGCGCCCCCACCACAGCGCGCCGAACATGATGCCGAAGACCAGCCCCGGCACGGTCGAGGCCGAGCTCAATCCCGGACCGAACCCGATATCCAGGCCCGCGCTGTCGCCCGCGAACTGGACGATCACGGTCGCCAGCGTCCCCGAAACCGCGCCCAGGCCGGCATGGAGATTTATCGCGCGCCAGTCGATCCCCGTCATCGCCACCTTCCCCGCTTGCCGGGCGCCATCCCGCGTCTCCGGCGCGGCATCCGCGCCCGCCCTTTCTACCCCGCCACGTTGCCGGCGGACAGGCGGTTCCAGGTCGGGCTGACGACGATCTCGTTGATGCACACGCGCGGGTCCATCTGGGCGACGTGGAGCACGATGCGGCCCAGATCTTCGGCCTGGAGCATGCGCGCGCGCTCCTCCTCGGGCACCGGGATCGGACGCTTGTCGATGATCGGGGTGGCGACCTCGCCGGGACAGATCACGCACGAGCGGATGCCGTGCTTGAACTCGTCCATGTTGAGGCTCGCCGACATCGCGTTGAGACCGTGCTTGGCCGCGTTGTAGGCGGGGCCGGTCAGGTAGGTGTCGTAGCGTCCGGCCCAGGACGAGATGTGGATCAGCAGCCCGTCGCGCCGCTCGCGCATGATTGGCAGCACCGCACGGGCGCAGTAGAAGGCGCCGTTGAGATCGGTGGCGACCACCCGGTCCCAGCTCTCGACCGCCATCTCGGCCCAGCGGCGGTCGGGGACGTTGATGCCGGCCGAATTGACCAGGATGTCGAGCCGGCCGCGACGCTCGGCGATGTGCGCGGCCAGGGCCGCGACCGCCTGGGCGTCGTCGACCGTGACCGACTGCGCCTCGGCCTTGCCGCCGGCCGCCTCGATACCGGCCACCACCTCGTCCAGCGCCGACTGGCGCCGACCCGAGACCACCACGGTGACCCCGGCGCCCGCGAGCGCCTCGGCCGCCGCGCGGCCGATACCGCTGCCGCCGCCGGTGACCCAGGCGACCTGTCCGGAAAGATCCCTGCCCTCGAACGCGCTCATGCCGCCCTCCCTGTCGGACGGCTATTGGTGACCGCGGCAGCGTCCGCGATCAAGCCCCGGCTCTCACTCCTGCCAGCCCGCGTCGAGCGCGATACGCACCGCCTGGGCTCGGTTGGCGGCGCCGAACTTGTGGAAAATACCCTTCATGTGGAGCTTCACCGTCACCTCCTGAATGCCGAGGTTGCGGGCGATCTCCTTGTTGGTCAGGCCCTTCATCAGCTCGTCCAGCACCTCGCGCTCACGGCCGGTCAGCGCGCCGAGCACGCCGCCGGTCTCATGCGCCGGGCCGGTGGCGCCCAGCAGCACCTCGGGCGGGAAGTAGCGTTCGCCCGACAGCACGATGCGCAGTGCCGAGTCGAAGGCGCCGGTGGCCATGGTCTTGGACATCACGCCGGCCGCACCGGCGTGCCACGCCTCGCGCAGCGCGCGGCCGGTCTGATCCGCGGTCACAACGACCAGCGGCACGTCCCTGGCCATCTCGCGCAGCCCCGAGAGGCCGCCCACCGAGGTGCGGCGGGGCATGTAGTAGTCGAGCAGGATGAGGTCGAGGCCTTCGCCGCCGCGCACCAAATCGGCGGCTTCGGCATAGTCCGCGGCCTCGATCACCGCGACCTCCTCGTCCAGGCCCTCGAGCAGGTGACGGATGCCTTCGCGGCAGATTGCGTGATCGTCGGCGATGAGGATGCGCACGTCGGTCTATCCAGTCGGTGTCGACCGGCCGCGTTCCCACGGCCGCGAGCGTACAACCGAAAGACGAGGGTGGCGGCCCTTACTCATGGGACCGCGTCGCTCTCGTCCCGATTCGGGCTGATCGCTGAGAGATTGTGTTTCAACCACCTCCTGCCAAGTGGCGAAGTCACCCGTCGGACGACGGGCGGCGCCATGGACGCCCCCGCGACGGCCCGCGCACCGCAGATTTGGCGCGCTTCGCCGTTCAACAATTGTTAACGACCGATTGCTATCCATCGACCGCCCGGACAAACCGCCGCACCGTGCCGAAGCACGACCGATGCGCGCATCTCCGGGGGGAGACGATCAACCGGGAGAGCGCCTATGCGCAAGATTGCGTCTGTATTCAGCGTCCGCAACAGCCTGCTCGGGGTGGTCGCGATCCTGACCCTCGGGTTGGCCGCGGTCACCGGCAAGCAGGCGTTCGAAATGCGCGCGGAATACGCGCGAGCGGGCCAGGCCGAGACCGCCAACCGGGCGGGCGCGCTCATGACCGAGGCGGCGCTCCATTGGGCGCGCGAACGCGCTGCCCTGGAGGTGGCGTTGGCTCAGAAGCAGCCCATCGACCCGACGCTGCGCGATTTGGCGGACGCCGCGCGAGCCGCGGGCGACGCCGCCTTCGAGGAGGCCGTCACGGTGCTCGACGGCGACGGCGCGTTACCGGCCATGGCCGACGCGTTCGAGGCCGCGGGTGCCGCGCGCGACGCAGCCGACTCCGACGCCGGCAAGGCGCTCGCCGAGCGCGGCGAGGAGGCCGCGGCCCGCTGGGCCGAGGCCATGACCGGGCTGACCGCCGCCGCGCGCGACCTGCGCCACGCAGTCGAGACCCATTCCGCCACCGTCACGGGTGCCATGGCGCGCCTGGCACTGCTCAAGAACGCCGTCGGCCGAATGGGCGAGCACGTCACCGTCGAGGCCGCGGTGTTCGGCACCGAGGTCGCGCGTGCCGGGCTGATCGCGACAGACACCGGCATGGACATGGAGCGCGAGGGCGGCCAGATCGCCCAGGCGCTCGAGGATCTGCAGCTCTATGCCACCGGCGCCGAGGCCGACCCGCGCATCGCTCGGGCGGTCGCCGCGCTGGACGAGGCCTATGGCGGCGCCTATGGGCCAATGCGTGACAAGGTGCTCTCCGCCGGCTCGTTCGGCTCCAGCTACCCTGTCGACGCCGCCGAGTGGTTCGCCTTGACGGGCGGCGTACTGGACGCCTTGACCGCGCTCAACGCCGCCATCGCCGAGGCCGAAGGCGACATCGCCACCGCGGCGCTCGACACCGCCAGCCAGACGCTGGCAGTCGCTCTGTTCATGCTCGGCGTCGCGGTGGCCGCCGGCCTCGCGTCGCTGTGGCTGGTGCTCACGCGGGTGATCCACCCGGTCGCCCATATCACGCGCGCGCTCGGCCGCCTCGCCGGCGGGGACAGCAACGCCAAGGTTCGCTACCAGGAGCGCGGCGACGAGATGGGCCGCATGGCCCGCGCGCTCGAGGAGCTGCGCCAGGTCGTCGGCGAGGCCTTCCGCCTGCAGCAAATGGTCGAGGCCATGCCACTGAGCGTGATGACCTGCGATGCGCGCGACGGCATGAAGGTCAACTACCTCAACGCCGCTTCGAAGAAGGTCCTCGAAGACATCGAGGCGCATATCCCGGTGCCGTGGCGGGAGCTCGAAGGCCAGCCGGTCGACGTCTACGCCATGTTCGACCGCGATCCGGCGACCCAGCGTGCGCTCCTCGCCGACCCCGAGAACATGCCGCTGCACAACCAGTTCCGTGCCGGCCCCGAATGGATCGACATCCACGCCTCGCCGATCCACGACCGCGATGGCACCTATCTCGGGCCGATGATCACCTGGACCGTGATCACCGAGCGGATCAAGCTGGCCGAGAAGTTCGAGGAGAACGTCAAGGGCGTGGTCGAGGCGGTATCGGCCGCCGCGGCCGAGATGCAGAGCACTGCCCGCTCGATGTCGGGCACGGCGGAGGAAACCAGCAGCCAGGCCACCGCGGTCTCCGCCGCGTCCGAGCAGGCCAGCGCTTCGGTCCAGACCGTCGCCTCGGCGGCCGAGGAGGCCCGCGTGCTCGAACGCCTGGAGGAGGACGAGGAGATGTCGTCCTCGGTGCAGGAGATCGGCAGCCAGGCGTCGCGCTCGACCGAGATCGCCTCGCGCGCCGTCAACCAGGCCGAGGAGACCAACCGCACCGTGAGCGGCCTCAACGAGGCGGCGACGAAGATCGGCGAGGTGATCGGCCTGATCTCCGACATCGCCGAGCAGACCAACCTGCTGGCGCTCAACGCGACCATCGAGGCCGCCCGTGCCGGCGCCGCCGGCAAGGGCTTCGCGGTGGTCGCCGACGAGGTCAAGGCGCTGGCCACCCAGACCGCTCAGGCGACCGAGGAGATCGCCAAGCAGATCGCCGCCATGCAGACCGAAACCAAGGCGGCGGTGACCACCATCGGCGGCATCGGCGAGACCGTCGCCGCCATCGACGACGCCGCGAGCGCCATCGCCTCGGCGGTCGAGCAGCAGGCGGCCTCGATCCAGGAGATCGCACGCAACGCCCAGCAGGCGGCCAAGGGCACCGAGGAGGTGTCCTCGACCATCGGCAGCGTCACCGTGGCCGCCGGCGAGACCGGCTCCGCCGCCCAGCAGGTGCTGACCTCGGCCGAGCAGCTCTCCAAGGAGTCCGAGGTGCTGCGCAAGGAGGTCGAGGCGTTCCTCGCCGAAGTGCGCGCGGCGTAGGTCTTCCACCCTACCTGAATTTCCCGGACGCGCGCAGCGCGATCCGGGACCCAGGGGCCTGCGGCAGGCCGCTGGATCAGCTGAACCGCCAAGGCACCAAGGCACCAAGAGGTCGCGAGGGTCGCGCTTCCTTAGCGCCTTGGCGGTGAAACGCTACGCTGCGGTGCGCTGGCGGAGCCTTCTACAGGAACCGCTCGTCGCCCTCGATCCCCAGCCGCACGCGCCCGGCCAGCTCCCAGGTCGGCGGAGCCACCATCATGTGCTGGGTCGCGACATGGGCGTCGCGGAAGCGGCGCTGGAGCGGCGAGCTGAGGAAGACGGAGTCGCCGCCGGCCAGGTCGTAGGCCGTGCGCGCGGCGTCGGCGCCGGTGCGCGCAGCGTGGGTCGCGGCCAGGCGAAGCCGCGCGCGCATGTCGCGCTCCAGCGCATGGCCCGCCCGCGCCGTCCGCCACGCCTCCTCCACGGTGCCGTAGAGATAGGCCCGCGCTGCGCCCAGCATCGCATCGGCGCGCGCCAGCTCGGCCTGGACCGTGCCGCGCTCGGCCAGCGTCCGGCGCCCGCCGCCGGGCCGCCTGTCCCCGGCCAGCGCCACCAGCTCGTCGAGCGCCGCGGCGGCGTTGCCCAGAGCGACCGCAGCGATGCCAAGCGCGAGCAACCCGAACACCGGAAAGGCATAGAGCGCGCCCGGCGCCACCGGCTTGTCGACGCCCAGCGCCACGGTGCGGTCGCGCGGCACCAGGATGTGGTGCACCGCCATGTCGCCGCTGCCGGTGCCGGCGAGGCCGGTGACGTGCCAGGTGTCGATCAGCTCGGCGTCGTCGGCGGGGAAGAACATCATGCGCTGCTCGGGCGCACCGCCGGGCAGCGTGCGGGGCTCGCCCGCCGCCAGCACCACGGCCCCGCCCGACAGCCAGGTGCAGTTGGCGCTGTTGGACGCCCAGCGCCAGCGGCCCGACAGGCGGTAGGCGTCGCCCTCCTCCTCGGCCCGCCCCATGGGCGCGAACACGCCACCGGCCACACAGTCGGGCTCGGCGAAGATCTCGCCCGCCGCGGCGGGCTCCATGTAGGCCGCGGGCAGCGCCGCGGTGGCGCCGATCATCGCGCACCAGCCGGCCGAGGCGTCGGCCGCGGCCAACGTCTCGATCACTCGCAGCGCCGTGCCCGGGTCGCACTCCAGCCCGCCCAGCGAGGCGGGCAGCAGCGTGCGGTAGACCCCGGCCTCCGCCATCCGCTGCGACAGGTCGGCCGGCAGGCGCCGCGCGGACTCGATCTCGACCGCGCGCGCCGCGATATCGGGGGCCAGCGCCCGGGCCTTGGCCAGCACGTCCATGGTGCCGGAGAGTGGCACGGGCGTGGAAACGGCGCCAGAGCGGTTTCGATCGCGGAAGGGCGGCGCGGACGGGCGGCTCTCCGGTCGGACACAACAGCTTGGCGCGCGGCGGCTTTTCTGGCAGGACAAGTGCTCCCGACCCGAACGGCACCGCGATCATGACCGACGCCCCGACCGAGGCCACCACCGAAGCCACGCGCCGCGACTTCATCCGCGAGATCGTGCGCGCCGATATCGACGCCGGACGCGTGGACACCGTGGTCACCCGCTTTCCGCCCGAGCCCAACGGCTTCCTGCATATCGGTCACGCCAAGTCGATCTGCCTCAACTTCGGCATCGCCGAGGAGACCGGCGGCCGCTGCCACCTGCGCTTCGACGACACCAATCCGGTGCGCGAGGAGGAGCGCTACGCCCAGGCGATCGAGGCGGACGTGCGCTGGATGGGCTTCGAATGGGGCGAGCACCTCTCCTACGCGTCGGACAACTTCGAACAGCTCTACGACTGGGCCGAGCACCTGATCCGCGAGGGTCACGCGTATGTCGACGACCAGAGCGGCGAGGAGATCCGCGCCAACCGCGGCACGCTGACCGAACCAGGCACCGACAGCCCGTTCCGCGACCGCTCGCCGGAGGAGAACCTGGACCTGTTCCGGCGCATGCGCGCCGGAGAGTTCGAAAACGGCGCCAGGGTGCTGCGCGCCAGGATCGACATGGCGTCGGGTAACATCAACATGCGCGACCCGGTGCTCTACCGCATCCTGCACGCACCGCACGCGCGCACCGGCGACGCCTGGTGCATCTACCCGACCTACGATTACGCCCATGGGCAGTGCGACGCCATCGAGGGCGTGACGCACTCGCTGTGCACGCTCGAGTTCGAGGATCACCGGCCGCTCTACGACTGGCTGGTCGAGCACGTGCCGGCGCCTTCGCGGCCGCGCCAGTACGAGTTCGCGCGCCTCAACCTCTCGCACACGGTGCTGTCCAAGCGCCGACTGATCCAGCTGGTTGAGGAGCAGCACGTCGTCGGCTGGGACGACCC
>CAZMTC010000136.1:7641-9445 GCA_964569105.1 uncultured Alphaproteobacteria bacterium
CTGCGCCGGCGCGGCGTGCCGCCCGAGGCGGTGCGCGAGTTCGTCCGCCGCATCGGCGTCGCCAAGTCGGACAATCTGGTCGAGGCGGCGATGCTCGACGCCGCGGTGCGCGAGCATCTCAACAAGGTGGCGCAGCGCCGCATGGCCGTCCTCAAGCCGCTCAAGGTCGTGATCGAGAACTACCCCGAGGGCGAAAGCGAGGCGCTCGACGCCGTCAACAACCCCGAAGACCCGGCCGCCGGCACGCGTGAGGTGCCCTTCTCGCGCGAGCTGTTCATCGAGCGCGACGACTTCATGGAAGACCCGCCGCGCAAGTTCTTCCGCCTCGCGCCGGGGCGCGAGGTCCGGCTGCGCTACGCCTATTTCGTCACGTGCACCGACGTGGTGAAGGACGAGAGCGGCGAGGTGGTCGAACTGCGCTGCACCTACGACCCCGCCACCCGCGGCGGCGACGCGCCCGACGGGCGCAAGGTCAAGGGCACGCTGCATTGGGTCTCGGCCGCCCACGCGCTGCCGGTCGAGGTGCGCCTCTACGATCATTTGTTCACCGCCGAGGTGCCCGGCGCGGGCGGCCGCGACGCCCTCGACGACCTCAACCCGCACTCGCTCGAGGTCCTGCCTCACGCCTTGGCGGAGCCGAGCGCCGCCGACTTCGCCTTGGGCGAGGCGCTGCAGTTCGAGCGCCAGGGCTATTTCGCCCGCGATCCCGACGGAAGCGACGACCACCTCGTGTTCAACCGCACGGTCGGCCTGCGCGACAGCTGGGCCAAGATCCAGGCCAAGGGCGGCTGAACGCGCGGCGGCGAAAGGTGTAGACTGCGGCGGGGATCCCGTCCGCCGAAACCGTTACCCGTACTTTGAGGCACACCATGCCCCGCAAACCCAACTACCGCTTCGAGCGCCAGGAACGCGACCGCATCAAGGCCGAGAAGAAGGCCGCCCGCGAAGCCGCCAAGCGCGAGAAGGCCGAAGCCCGCCAGGAGGAGCGCGCGGAGGAGACGGGAGACGAGGACAAGGACAGGGACGAGGACGAGTCCTGACCCTCGCAACACCGTCCCCTCCCCCCTCGAGGGGGAGGGATAGGGAGGGGGGTGCGCGCGGCAGCGCGCTATCAAGTTCGGTGTTGCTGCTCGCGCAGCCGTATCCGGAGGTCTTCCAGGACCCCCTCTAGGTTTCCGAGCACGTCCGGGTTCCAGTATCGCACCACGCGGTATCCGCGAGCCTCCAGCCATTCGGTTCGGTCCGCATCGTAGTCGGCCTGTTCGGCGTGCTGGCCACCGTCGAGCTCGACGATCAACTTGGCCTCGGGGCAGAAGAAGTCGACGATGTAGCGGCCGATCGGGTGCTGGCGGCGAAAGCGATGGCCGTCGAGTTGCTTGCGCCGTAGTGCGCGCCACAGCGTACGCTCGGCATCGGTCATGGTGCTGCGCAGTTGGCGGGCGCGGGCGATCGGCATGGAGGCGATTGTGCCACCGGGCGGAGCGGTGCGGCAGGGTTTTCAGGGCGCGCTGCCGCGCGCACCCCCCTCCCTACCCCTCCCCCCTCGAGGGGGAGGGGTAGGGAGGGGGGCGGCGCGAAGCGCCCAGGAAAGACCCCGCCGGAGGCGGCGATCTACTTTTTCGCGAACTCCGCGATCCGCTCGTGCGTCTCGGGATCCATCGTCGCCCGGATCGTCGCCTCTGTCTCCAGGTGCATCGCCGCCTCCAGCTCGCCCGCGCTGACCCGCATCAGCACGCGCTTCATGTCCGCCACCGCGCGCGGGGTCAGGGCGGCGATGCGGCGGGCCACCGTCATGGCCTCGTCC
>CAZMTC010000137.1:0-9404 GCA_964569105.1 uncultured Alphaproteobacteria bacterium
ACAGCACATCCATGGCACAGACAATTCGCGCTGCCTGATCGACCTCGCCCTGATCACCGGGCATGTCGGGCGCGCGGGCACGGGCCTGCATCCGCTGCGCGGCCAGAACAACGTCCAGGGCGCGTCGGACGCGGGGCTGATCCCCATGGTCTTCCCGGACTATCAGGCGGTCGACGCCACCGACGTGCGCGACACGTTCCAGCAGTTCTGGAACACCGAGCTCGACCCGAACCGCGGTCTGACCGTGGTCGAGATCATGGGTGCCATCCTCGACGACGAGATCCGCGGCATGTACATCCTGGGGGAAAATCCGGCGATGTCGGACCCCGACACCAATCACGCGCGCGAGGCACTCGCCCATCTGGAGCATCTGGTGGTCCAGGACATCTTCCTGACCGAGACCGCGTTCCACGCCGACGTCATCCTGCCGGCCTCCGCCTGGCCCGAGAAGGACGGCACGGTGACCAACACCAACCGCCAGGTGCAGATGGGCCGCAAGGCGCTGCCGCTGCCCGGCGAGGCCAGGCCCGACTGGTGGATCACGCAGGAGATCGCCCGGCGCATGGGGCTCGACTGGACCTACGGCGGCCCCGCCGACGTGTTCGCCGAGATGAAGGGCGTGATGCCGTCGCTCGACAACATCGACTGGGAGCGGGTCGAGCGCGAGAGCAGCGTCACCTATCCGTGCGACGCGCCCGACGAGCCCGGCAACGAAATCGTCTTCGCCGAGCAATTCCCGACCGCGACCGGTCGCGGCAAGCTGGTCGCCGCCGAGCCGCTGCCGCCCGGCGAGGAGCCCGACGACGAGTACCCGATGATCCTGACCACCGGCCGCCAGCTCGAGCACTGGCACACCGGCGCCATGACCCGGCGCGCCCGCGTGCTCGACGCGCTCGAGCCCGAGGCCGTGGCGTCGCTCAACCCGATGGACCTGGAGCGCATGGGCCTCGAGCCCGGCGACCCTATCCGCGTGTCGACCCGGCGCGGCATCGTCGAGCTCAAGGCGCGCAGCGACACGGCGATCCCCAAAGGCGTGATCTTCATCCCCTTCGCCTATGCCGAGGCACCCGCCAACATGCTGACCAACCCCCAGCTCGACCCGTTCGGCAAGATCCCCGAGTTCAAGTTCTGCGCCGCGCGCGTGGAACGGGCGGCCTGAGCCGTGCGCGCCTTCTGGCACGCCTGCGCCGCGATCGTGCTCAGCGCCCTGCTGCTGTGGGGCGCGGCGGCGCTGCTCAACCCCTCGACCGGCGAATTCCACGCGGCCGAGAGCGTCAACCTGTAGCCTTGTACCCCTGCCCTACCGCCACACCCCGTCGCGCGGAGCATCGACGGGCTGGCGGTTGGCGTCGCGGCCGCCGCCGGCGGGCAGGCGGTAGCCGCTGCGCAGGTGGCGGAACGCGCTGATCATCTCGCCGGTCCAGGCGTCGACCATGAACACCACCATCCGCATCGCCCCATCCTCCGCGCCCCGCTCGACCATAGCCCGGATACGGTAGGCCGGCCGGCCGTCGACGGTGATCGGCTCGACGAAGTCTTCGAGCACTCTGACCGGGAACCGTTCCTCGAGCAGCGCTGCGGCTTCGTCGATGGTCATGCGCGCGGCGGCCGGCCCCGCCGCCGCGACAACCAACAGCAACGCCAGGAGCCGCCCGATCACGACGCCTTCTCCGATTTGACCGGTGCATCCGACGCCTCCGGGATTCCGGACGCGAGGGCCTCGGCGGCGGCTGTCTGAGCGGCCCCGGCCTGCCTGGCCTCGCGCTCGGTTTCGCGGACCTGCTTCATCCACTCCGCATGGTGGAACCGGGCCCAGTTGCGGTCGACGTAGCCCGAGGCAGCGGCCGCGAACGAGCCCTGGAACCCCACCGTGCCGAAGTAGAGGTGCACCAGCACCAGCGACGTCATGGCGACCGCCAGACCGGTATGTAGGAGCTGGGCGCCTTGCATGCCGCGAATGTCGGTGAAGAGGAACGGAAACAGCAGATAGGCGCCGCTGACGACGATCGCCGCGCCGCCGGCGAGTGTGAGCCAGAACAGCAGCTTCTGTGCGGCGTTCAGCCGACCGGCGGGCAACGGCCCAGCGTCGCGCGACATCAGCCCGCCGCCGCGGAGCAGCCACGCGCCGTCGCCCTTGGCCGGCAACGCGTGTCGCCCCCACGACACGGCCATCGCGATCAGCCCCACGGCGAAGGCGGGCCCGACGAAGTTGTGGACCAGCTTTGCGCCAACGGCGACCGACGCGAGTGTCTCGCGCGTCACATGCGGCAGCAACGCGATCCGCCCGTAGGTGAGGAAGAAGCCCGACAGGGCCAGCGCCACGAAACTCACGCCCATCAGCCAGTGAGCCATGCGCTGGGCATGGCCGAAGCGCTCGACCCGGCTGCGCGACGGCGTACCGGTCATCCGGATGCGCCCGCGCACCGCCCAGAAGGCGAGGATGCCGAGCACCGTGACGCCCAGCACCGCGACGCCGCCCCACCGTACCAAAAGGACGTTGCGGTCGCGCCAAGCCATGCCCTCGGCCTGGATCAGACGTCCCGCCTCGGGGCCGGTCACCGCCGTGGTTCCGGTTTCGCCTTGCCGGATGCGCTCCCACGTCTCCGCCGACGGCGGCGCGGGCGGCGCCGCCTCGGCGGCGCCCTCGGGCGGGTTGACGGTCGTCTGCGCCGCGGCCGGCCCCGCCAGCGCGAGCAGCGCCGCGACGAGCAGAGCGCGAACCGGCCGGATGATGGTCATTTGTCCCTGTGCTGATAGGCCGCGCCCCAACCCCACGCGCCCGTGCCGAAGCCGCGCACGGCGACCCGCTCGCGGTAGATGTCCGCGACCTCGTCGCCATCGCCCGCAAGCAACGCCTTGGTCGGGCACAGTTCCGCGCACAGCGGCAGCTTGCCCTCGGCAATGCGATTGCGGCCGTACTTCTTGCGCTCGGCTTCGGAATGATCGTCCTCGGGTCCGCCGGCGCAGAAGGTGCACTTGTCCATCTTGCCGCGGCCGCCGAAGTTGCCCGCCTGCGGGAACTGGGGCGCGGCGAAGGGGCAGGCGTAGAAGCAGTAGCCGCAGCCGATGCACAGATCCTTGTCGTGCAGGACGACGCCGTCCTCGGTCTGGTAAATGCAGTCGACCGGGCACACCGCCATGCACGGAGGGTCGGAGCAGTGCATGCACGCGGCCGATACCGACCGCTCGCCCTCCAGCCCGTCGTCGATCGTCACAACCCGGCGGCGGTTCACGCCCCAGGGCACGTCGTGCTCGTTCTTGCACGCGACGACGCAGGCGTTGCACTCGGTGCAGCGGTCGGCGTCCAGCAGGAACTTCATTCGCGCCATCGGGCCTCACGCCTTCTCGATCCGGCACACGCCCACCTTGGTCTCGGGCGAATGCGTCACGGGATCGTAGCCGTAGCCCAAGACCGCGCCGGCGGGCTCGCCCAGCACATAGGGCGCCGCGCCCTCGGGGTATTGCGCCAGCAGGCTCTGTCCCATCCAATGCCCGGCGAACGCCACCGGCAGGAACGCCACGCCGGGGCCGACCCGCTCGGTGACCATCGCGGTGACCCGGATACGGGCGTCGCCTTCCGGCCCCACCACCCAGACCACGTCGCCGTCCCGGACCCCGAAATTGTTGGCGTCGACCGGATTGACCTCGACGAACATGCGCTGCTGCAACTCGGCCAGCCACGCATTGCCGCGGCCCTGCGTGCCGCCGCCCGCGTACTCGGTCAGCCGGCCGGTCGTCAGCATGATGGGCAGCGCCAGCGAAACGTCGCGCGCCTGCACGCTCTCGTAACGCACCGGCAGCCGGTAGTTCCGGGTGTCCTGGTAGGTCGGGTACGTCTCGACCAGCTCGCGCCGGGTGCTGTAGAGCGGCTCGCGGTGGATCGGCACCGGGTCGGGGAAGTTCCAGACCAGCGCCCGGGCCCGCGCGTTGCCGTGCGGCGCGCAACCATGCATCAGCGCGACCCGCTGAATGCCGCCCGAGATGTCGTTGCGCCAGCTCGTGTTGGGGCCGGCGACCCGACCGATGGCCAGACGCTCCTCCTCGGTCAGATCCTCGGCCCAGCCGAGATCTTCGAGGAAGCGCATGGTGAACGCAGGATAGCCGGCCTCGATCTCCGAGCCCACCGGATAGGCTTCCGAGGCCAGCAGCGTTCGCCCGTCGCGCTCGACTCCGAACCGCGCCGGGAAGCACGATCCGCCCTCCACCACGGGCTTGGTCGTGTCGAACAGTACCGGCGTGCCCGGATGGCCCGGCCGGCCGCCTGCGAAAGCCGTGTCCGGCCTGCCCCAGCACGGCCACGGCAGTCCGTAGTACTCACCGTTCACCGGACCGCCGCGCGCGCGCAGCGTTGTCCTGTCGAAGGTGACCTGGTTGCGCATGTGCGCGCGCAGCCGTTCGGGCGAATGGCCGGTGTAGCCGATCGAGGGCAGCGCGCCGGTCATCTCGCGGTTGATATCGTCGATCGACGGCTCGTCGACATTGACCTCGATCTGCTTGAGCAGTTCCGTATCGAAGCCCAGCCGACGCGCCAGCAGGGTCATGATCACGTGGTCCGGCTTGGCCTCGAACAGCGGGTCGATCACCGTCTCGCGCCACTGGACCTGGCGGCTCGTCGAGGTGACGGAACCGTGGGTTTCGTATTGGGTGGTCGACGGCAGCAGGTAGACGCCGTCGGTACGTCCGTGCATCGCGGCTGCGGCGGTGGCGTAGGGATCGATCACGACCAGCAGGTCGAGCTGCCGCATCGCCTCGCGCGCGTCTGCCAGGCGCGCGCCCAGATTGGCCTCGTAGCCCCAAAAGATCGCCGCACGCACCGGCTCCGGCTGCTCGATCGCATCGCGTGGCCCGAGCACGCCGTCGAACCAGCGCGAGGCGGGGATGCCGCGCGCCTGCATCAGCTCCTCGCTGGCGAACCGGCTGCGCAACCAATGGAAATCGATGCCCCAGGCGCGCGCCCAGTGCTTCCAGGCCTGCTCGCGCAGGCCGTAGTAGCCGGGCAGCGTATGGCAGGCGACGCCCATGTCGGTGACGCCCTGCATGTTGTCCGCACCGGCCAGCAGAACGGTGCCGCCGCCCGCCACCCCGACGTTGCCCAGCACGAGCTGCAGGATGCAGTAGGCCCGCGTGATGCTCGACCCGAGCGCTCCCTGGCTACCGCTGTCGGACCAGATCGCGACCCCCGGCCGGTTCGAGGCCATGAGCCACGCCGCCTGCTCGACCTGCGCACCCGGCAGGCCGGTGACGGCTTCAACTTCCTCCGGCGTCCATTTGGCGACTTCGCCGCGGATCTGGTCCACGCCCCACACCCGGCGGTCGACGAAGTCGGCGTCCTCCCAGCCGTTCTGCAGGATGTGCCACACCAGCCCCCAGACAAAGGCGACGTCGGCCCCGGGACGCAGACGCAGGAACTCGTCGGCATGCGCGGCGGTGCGATTGCGGCGCGCACCGGCGACGATCAGCGGCGCGCCGTTCCGCTCCTTGGCGCGCAGCATGTGCAGCATCGCGACCGGATGGTCCTCCGCCGGATCCCCAGCCAGGACCAGCATGCAACGGCTGTTGTGGATGTCGTTGAGGCTGTTGGTCGTGGCGCCGAAGCCCCAGGTGGCACTCACCCCGGCCACCGAGCCCGAGAAGTCGATGCGCGCGGGATGGTCGATGTTGTTGGTGCCCCAGCACGCCGCCATCTTGCGCAGCAGGTAGGCCTGCTCGTTCGAATGGTTGGCCGAGCCGAGCCAGTAGACCGCGTCCGGCCCGGCAGCGGCGCGGATGTCGAGCAAGTGGTCCGACAAGTCGGCCAGTGCGTCGTCCCAGGAGACCCGACGCCATTGGCCGCCAACCAGCTTCATCGGATAGCGCAGCCGGCGCGCGCTCAGCGCCGTCTCGCGCGCGGCCGCGCCCTTCGCGCACAGCCCGCCCATGTTGATCGGACTGTCGAAGCCGGGCTCCTGCCCGACCCAGCGGCCACCTTCCACTTCGGCCTCGATGGTGCAGCCGACGGCACAATGGGTGCACACCGTGCGCACCCGCCGGGTCGCCGGCGCTTCGGTGCCCTGCTGCTGCGCCGCCGCGCCGTTCGCGAGGCCCAGCCCCGCCACGCCGGCCGCACCCAGCCCGGTCCAGCGCAGAAAGGCGCGCCGCCCGAGATCGGTGCCATTCTCCGCATTCGGTGCCGCGCGGAGAGACCGGCGGTGCTCGTCGCCTTCACGTGCCATGCGCCCTCCTCCCGCCTAGAAACGGGCCAGCCGATAGGCGGAGCGGACGCATCGTGTCGGGCAGCGACCGCGCCTCACCGGCCACCGCGAGCGCGGACTGGAGGCATGTCTCAGCATGTCGGGCTGCCTCGGTCCGGGGTGGAGGGCGCCACGGCGGCGAGCCCGGAAACGCATAGGGCCTGCACGACCCCATCCGGGTCGTGCAGGCCCCGCGCGATGTACCCCTGGCTCGTTCCGGGCTGGGCAGCGCTCTTTCGCGCCCCGCCGAACCGCCACGCCCTAGACCCGTGGTGTCCGGCACCCGGCTCGGTTTCGGCAACCGAGCGAGCCGGCAGGAGCGTCTCCCTTGTCCCGCTCTCCCCGGCGACTCTGACGGTCGCCTCTTCGGGGCGGAGCGCCGAGCCGGCAACCGTCCCGGCGTCCTTGAAAGCAGCGCGGATTAGAGGGCGGGACGAAAGAATTGTCAATGCGGAGGTTATGTGCACCGCACCATCTTGCGCCGCGCCGCCCGCCGGCGAAAGGAACGGGCAAACCGGGGACGCAGCGACGGGAGCATCCGTTCCTGAATCCATGCGCCTGCCCTCGCGCGTTCGCGTCATCGGGATATCGTCGCTCTCGCCGCCGTGGTGCATCCAGTCTAGCACGCTCGCGTCGCCGCGCGAAAACCGGCGTCAGCCCTTGGCCAGCAGTTGCTCCGCCCGCTCCAGATCGTCCGGGCGGTTGGCGTTGAAGAACGGGTCGACGGGCTCCGCCTCGTATTTCACCACCGCCACCCGCCGGCGCGCGGTGAAGCGGTCGATCTTGCGCTCGTCCTCTTCGACCAAAGCCCGGCGCAGTTCGCCGCCGATCCCCACCGGCCACAGCCCGAACACCGGATGCGTGCGTCCGCCGGAAGCGGCACAGGCCAGCTCGCCCTCGCCCGCCGCCACCGCCGCGAGCATGCGCGCCACGAGGTCCGTGGGCACGAACGGTGCGTCGGTGGCGAAGCTCGCCACCCATCGCGCTTCCGGTGCATGTTCCGCGGCCCATTCGAGCCCCGTCAGGATGCCGGCCAGCGGCCCGGCGAAGCCCTCCACCGTGTCGGGGACGACAGGCAGGCCGTACCCGCCGAAACGCGCCGCATCGCCGCCGGCATTGAGGATCAGCGGCCCCACCTGCGGCCGCACCCGGCGGACGATGTGCGCCAGGATCGGCTCTCCGCCGAGCGTGCGAAGGCACTTGTCCCCGCCGCCCATGCGCCGCGCCTGACCGCCGGCCAACAGCACTCCGACCACCTCGCCCTTCATGGCCACACCCTACTGCGCCCCGCCGGCACTGGCCATGCCGTGCGCGCTTCAATACCGTAGGCCGGCTGGCAGGGTGGGGGCGGGCGTTGGACCTATCCGATCACAAGCTGATCTTCGTGGGCGGGCTGCACCGTAGCGGCACCACGCCGCTCGCCCGAGCATTGGGCCGCCACCCCGAGGCCTCCGGCTTCTTCGCTACCGGCGCCGAGCAGGACGAGGGCCAGTGGCTGCAGGACGTGTTCCCGACCGAGATGGAATGGGGCGGCCCCGGCCTGTTCGGCTTCGACCCCGCCGCGCGCCTCGGTCTCGACAGCCCCTACGCCTCGCCCGACAGCCGCGCCCGCATCCTCGAGCAATGGTCGACATACTGGGACCTGTCCAAGCGCTGGCTGGTCGAGAAGACGCCCTCGAACCTGATCCGCGCCCGCTTCCTGCGCGCGCTCGCACCGGACAGCGCGATCGTCATCGTCATGCGCCACCCGGTGGTCGCCGCGATGGCGACCCACCGATGGATGCAGGTGTCGCTGCCGATCCTGATCGAGCACTGGCTGCGCTGCCACGCCGTGATGCGCGACGAACTCGCCGGCCAGAGCGGCTTCGTCGTGGTCAAATACGAGGCGTTCGTTGCCGACCCCCAGGCCATGTTCGACGCCATCTGCGAGGCCATCGGCCTGCCCCACGCCCCCCTCACGGAGGAGGTCCGCCCAGGCGTAAACCGCGACTACCAGAACATCTTCCGCACCGGCGGCAGAGGCGCCGCGCTGCACCACGAGGACCCCGCCGGCCCCTTCACCCGGCAGATGCGCACATGGACCAAGCAGATGCGCATGTTCCTGCGCCACCGCGGCTTCGCCGTCGACAGCCTGCCCGCCGAGGCCCCCTATATCGAACAGCTTTGCGCCGACCGCATCCGCTCCTGGGGCTATTTCTTCGACGATTTCGACCGCTACGAGACCGCGTTGTGGACACCCGAGACGTTGCCGAGTTCCCCCTGCCCTCACGGCGAGGAGGACCCCGCCTCGATCTCCTCGCCGATCACCTGAATCCATTCCGCCGGTCCGCGGTTCGCGACCACCGCCGCGCCCTCGCCCGCGAGCCCGCCGCGATCGTTGTAGGCGCGCACCCGTCGTCCCTCGCCGTCCTCCGCGCCCGCGGCCTCGAGCGCCCGGACGTGCCGGATCAGCACCCCCTCGAGCACCGCGAGCCCATGCGCCTCCAGCTCGGGCACCGGCGCGTGGTACCAGCGCATCCGCCGCACCTCTGCGGCCGCCAGCGCGACCGTCGCGTCGAGCTCGCCCAACGCGCCGAAACAGCCGGCCAGCGTCTGCGGCGAGTAGGCCGGCTCGGAGCTGTCGTCGTAGAGCCAGTAGGCCAGCCCCAGCGTCGCCGCCACATGCTCGCGCAGCCGGCGCACGAAGCTGGTCGTGCGCCCGACATAGACGCGCAGCACATGCGGATGGACGTAGCAGCAGGCATAGACCGCCTGCACCTCGAGCGCTGCCAGCGCCGCTTCCCCGGTATTCATTTGCGTCGGGTCGAGCGGGCCCTCCCAGGCCAGCTCCAGCCGCTCGCTCACGCCACCGAGGCCTTGCGTTGGACCTTCTTCGGCTCGTCCGTCACGGCGTCGGGGTCGGCGTCGTAGACGATACGTTGGGTGCCCGAGAGCGCCAGGAATCGCTTGCCCTTGGCGCGGCCGATCAGCGTCAAATTCGCCTGCCGCGCCAGCTCGACGCCCCAGGCGGTGAAGCCGGAGCGCGAGAGCAGGATCGGGATGCGCATCTGCACCGTCTTGATCACCATCTCCGAGGTCAGCCGCCCGGTGGTGTAGAAGATCTTGCCCTCGGGCCCGATCCCCTCCATCCACATGTAGCCGGCGATCTTGTCGACCGCGTTGTGCCGGCCGACA
>CAZMTC010000138.1:0-9322 GCA_964569105.1 uncultured Alphaproteobacteria bacterium
TCGATCGCCAGCCTCTTGATCACCACCGAGGCGATGGTCGCCGAGAAGCCCGAGAAGAAGGGCCAGGGTGCCGGCGCCGGCGGTGGCATGCCCGACATGGGCGGTATGGGCGGCATGGGCTTCTAGCGCTTGCGTCCAGCCCGAAACGGGGGAGGGCCGCGGCCGTCGTGCCGCGGCCCTTTCTCGTTAACTCCCTCGATTGGATCGGCGGACGCCGACCGCCTATGGTGGTGGCGACACCCCAGACCCCAGCTCGCCTCGTGACACCCGATATCGACCGCATCGCCGAGATCGTCGCCGAGGTTGCCGCGGCCGAGGTGATGCCGCGCTTCCGCAAGCTCAGGACCGGCGACGTTCAGGAAAAGACCGGCCCGCACGATCTGGTCACCGCCGCCGACCTGGCCTCCGAGGCCGCCCTCACCGCGGCGCTGCGCGACGCGCTGCCGGGCTCGCACGTGGTCGGCGAGGAAGCGGTGGCGAAGGACCCCGGCGTCATGGATCGCCTGGAGGGGGAGGGGACGATTTGGATCGTCGATCCCGTCGACGGCACGCTCAACTTCACCGAGGGACGGCGCGACTTCGCCGTCATCGTCGCGCTGGTGCGTGACGGCGCGACCTGTGCGGGCTGGATCCACGAGCCCGCCACCGGCCGGACGGTGATGGCCGAGCATGGCGGCGGCGCGCGCGAGGCCGACGGCACCGTGCTGCGCGTCGCGCGGGCCCTGCCGGCCGAGCGCATGATTGGCGCGCTCTATGTCGGCAAGCGGCGCGCACCCGAGCTGTTCGAGCGCGTCAAGGCGTTGCAAGGCCGGCTGGGTCCGCACCATTATTCGCGCTGCGCCGGAGCGGAGCACGTGGCGATGGCGCGCGGCCGGGTCCACTACGCCGTGTTCACCCGCCTGATGCCCTGGGACCACGCCGCCGGCGTCCTGATCCACGCCGAGGCGGGCGGGACCGGGCGACTGTTGAGCGGCCGGCCCTACGTGCCCAAGCCGCTCGACGAGCCGATGCTGCTGGCACCCGACGAGGCGAGTTGGAGGGGGTTGCAGGCGCTGCTCACCGGCGGCGCGGTGCCGCCGGACGATCTGTTCAGTCGCGCTTGAACGCGAAGGGCGAGAAGGCCTGCATCACCGGCATCATCTCGACCGTGTTGATGTTCACGTGCCGGGGCAGGGTGGCGACGTAATAGATCGTATCGGCGACATCCTCGCCGGTGAGCGGCTGCAGCCCCTGATAGGGCTTCTTGGCCGACGCCGCATCGCCCTTGAAGCGGACCAGCGAAAACTCGGTCTCGGCCAGGCCCGGCTCGACGCAGGTGACGCGGACGTTGTGGCCGAGCAGGTCGGAGCGCAGCGCGAGCGAGAACTGGTGCACGAAGGCCTTGGTGGCGCAGTAGACGTTGCCGCCGGGATAGGGATAGGTGCCCGCGACCGAGCCCAAATTGAAGATGTGCCCGCGGTCGCGTTCCACCATCCCCGGCAGGACGGCCCGCGTGCAGGTCACCAGGCCGCGGCAGTTGGTGTCGATCATCGTGTCCCAGTCGTCTAGGTCGGCGTCCTGGCCGCCCTCGAGGCCGAGCGCGAGGCCGGCGTTGTTGACCAGCACGTCGATCGCCGCGAATCCGGAGGGCAGCCCGGCAACCGCCTTCTCCACCGCGCCGCGGTCGGTGACGTCGAGGCGCAGGGGGTGGACGGTGTCGCCCAGTTCCTTCGCCAATGCGTCGAGGCGCTCGCGCCGGCGTCCGGTGGCGATCACCTTGTGCCCCTCGGCCACGAAGCGGCGGGTCGTGGCCTCGCCGAAGCCTGCCGTGGCGCCGGTGACCATGACTGTGAGCTGCTCGTCGGGCATGGATACCTCCCTTGACTCTTGGTTTGGCGGCCGGCTGCGGCTCTGGGCGGCCGGGCGTCGTCGACGCGTTCAATTCGATAAGAATTTGGCTGTTTTTCAGTAAGTTAAACGAATTTCTTCAACTCCCGTCTGGGGCAGATTCGGGCTCTTCCCCGGCTTCCGCGCGCTTGGCCGCCTGCCACAGCCGCTCCAGGTCGACCATTTCAGCGTCATCGGCCGTCCGTCCCTCGGCCGCCAGCGCGCTCTCGATCGCGCGGAAGCGGCGCTCGAAACGGGTATTGGCGCCGCGCAACGCGCTCTCGGGGTCGACGCCGAGATGGCGGCCGAGCTGGGCGCAGGCGAACAGCAGGTCGCCCAGCTCGTGCTCGAGCCGCGCCGCGGCCGGGGTCTCGGTCATCTCGTCGCGCAGCTCGCCGATCTCCTCGTGCACCTTGTCGAGAACCGCGCCGGGGTCGGGCCAGTCGAAGCCGGTGCGCGCGGCGCGCTTGCCGAGCTTGGCGGCGCGCAGCAGGGCGGGGAGGGCGGCCGGCAGGTCGGCCAGCGCGCTGGTCTCCTCCGACCCCGTCTTTTCGGCGCGCTCGCGGGCCTTGTGGTGCTCCCACGCAGCCTTCTGCTCGGCCTCGCTGTCATAGCGCCGGCCGTCGAAGACGTGCGGATGCCGGCGCACCAGCTTGTCGGCAATGGCGCGGGCGACGTCGTCGAAGTCGAAGCTGCGCTCTTCCTCGGCCATGCGCGCGTGGAACACGACCTGCAGCAATAGGTCGCCGAGCTCCTCGCGCAGGTCGTCGCGGTCGCCGCGCTCGATGGCATCAGCGACCTCGTAGGCCTCCTCGATGGTGTAGGGCGCGATGGTGGCGAAGCTCTGCCGGACGTCCCACGGGCAGCCGCGTTCGGGGTCGCGCAGCCGCGCCATGATGTCGAGCAGGCGCTGCAGGTTGTCGCTCATGCGCCGAAACACTCCTCGGCCGGAAATGGTCGCCGTCCGGTTTAGAGCGCTGGGCGGCGCGCGACAAGGGTGGTATATCTACTAGTAGACATATGCCGACCGAGCCGGGAGGGCAGGGCATGGCCACCGCGGCCGCGCAGCGCCGCTGGCGCGACAAGCACCAGTTCACCAAGCGACAGCTCAACGTCATGGTACGCGATCTGGTGCACAAGGATATCGACGAGATCGCCGCGCGGTTCGGGCTGCGCGGCAAGGGCGAGGCGATCGGCTTCTGCTCGTTCGTCGCCAAGGGCCTCGTCCAGTATGCCGACCACGATCCCGAGGCGCGCCGGCTGCTCGACGCCTTCGAGCGTGCTTACGGGCGGGATCGGGATCTGTATCGGTGAAGCGCGCGGAGGTCGAGCGGGGCGCTTGGTGCGGCATCCGAATGGCGCATAATGTATATTATGGAAACTCTATAGGGTCCGGCGGGGTCGGCCGTGACCTGTGCGCAGAGCCGCCATGGCGATGCGCGGGTGGCGAGATTTCCGTCGGCCGAGTAGCGTCCCCGACATGAGCGATGAGCCCGAATCCGGCGCCAAGGAGGTCGATCATTCGCGCGGCACGCTGCGCGGCGACTGGGTGGCGCCTCTGCTCCTGGTTTTGGCGGCCCTGTTCTGGTCTTCGAACTGGGTGGTCGGCCGCGCGCTGACCGCCGGGGAGACCATGCCGCCGATCGCGCTCAACTTCTGGCGCTGGACCACGGCCGCCGTGATCCTGGCGCCGCTCGGCGTGCCGCAGCTGCGCGGCAAGCTGCGCTATGTGGTCAGCCAGTGGCGCATCGTGCTGCCGATGTCGATCCTGGGCGTCACCGTGTTCCAGGCGCTGGTCTATTCGGGGCTGCAGCAGACGACCGCGATCAACGCCGTGCTGATGAACTCGGCCATCCCGGTGATCATCATCGCGCTGTCCTGGGCCGTGTTCGGCGAGCGGATCACGCGCTGGCAGGCGCTGGGCATCCCGGTGGCGTTCCTGGGCGTGCTCGCCTTGCTCTCGCGCGGCCGGATCGAGACGCTGATGGGGCTCGAGTTCAACACCGGCGATGTCTTCATCCTGCTCGCCCTGCCGGTGTGGAGCGTCTATTCGATCCTGCTGCCGCGCCGGCCGACCCAGATCGGGCCCTTCGCCATGATGTTCGTCATGTCGGTGGTCGGCATCGTTTTCCTGTTCCCGGTCTATCTGTGGGAGGCGTCGACCGGCGCCACCATACCGTTGAAATGGGAGACGGTGGCCGGCATCGTCTATGTCGGCCTGTTCGCCTCGGTGCTGGCCTTCACATTCTGGAACATCGGCGTGGCGCGCATCGGGCCCAACCGCGCGGGCGTGTTCATCTACCTGATGCCGGCCTTCGGCACGATCCTGGCGGTGATCTTCCTGGGCGAGACCGTCGAGGCGTTCCAGATCGCCGGCATCGCGCTGATCTTCGCCGGTATCTGGGTGTCGAACCGGCGCCGGCCCCCTGCCCCCGCCGCGCCGCCGACCGATTGATCAGGCCTCCAGCACCATACCGTCGTAGGCTGGCTCGACACCGACGGGCAATTCGCCAAGCAGAGTGCGATAGTCCAGGTCGATGTGCATGTTGGTGAGCACTGCACGCTTGGGCTTGACCCGCTCGATCCAGCCCAGCGCGGTCTCGACATTGGCATGGCTCGGATGGGGCCTGTATTGCAACGCGTCCACGATGAAGACCTCGGTACCGTCAAGTGCCTCGAACGCCGCCTCGGGCAGTTCGTTGACGTCGTTGGCATAGGCGAAGGCACCGAAGCGGAACCCGACGCTCTCGATCTCGCCGTGACGTTGGCGGAACGGCACGAAATCGATGCCGCCGGCGTTGAACGGGCCGTCGAAGACATGGGCCTCGGCGATCGGCGGATAGCCGCTGCCCGGCGGCTGCTTGAAGATGTAGTCGTAGCGGCGCTGGAGTACGCCCAGCGTCCTGGTGTCGCCGTAGACCTGAACCCGCCGCCGCATGCGCAGCGCGATCACGCGCAGATCGTCGATCCCGGCCACCTGGTCGGCGTGCTCGTGGCTGTAGACCACGGCGTCGAGCTCGCCCACGCCGGCGGCAAGCAGCTGCTCGCGCAAATCGGGCGAAGTGTCGATCAGGACCCGACGCTCCCCCTCCTCCACCAGGATCGAGCAGCGCCGGCGCCGGTTGCGCGGCTCGGCCGGGTCGCACGCGCCCCAGTCGTCGCCGATCCGCGGCACGCCCGTGGAGCTGCCGCAGCCCAGGATGGTGACCCTCATGAACCGGGCCGCCGCGCCTTGGCGAACAGGGCGAAGAAGTTGTCGGTGGTCTGCCGCGCCAGCGCGTCCTCGCTCACGCCCTTGAGCTCGGCGACCGCCCGCGCCGTATGCGCGACATAGGCGGGCTCGTTGCGCTTGCCGCGATAGGGCATCGGCGCGAGGTAGGGCGCGTCGGTCTCTACCAGTAGACGGTCGAGCGGCACCGCCGCCACCGCCTCGCGCAGCGCATCGGCCTTCTTGAAGGTGACGATGCCCGAGATCGATATAGAAAAGCCTATTTCAAGAGCTTTTTCAGCAAGATATGCCGTAGTGCTAAAGCAATGTATCAACCCCGGAAAGGGGCCCTTGGTGTACTCGTCGTGCAGGATCGCGACCGTGTCGTCGTCGGCGTCGCGGGTGTGCACGATCAGTGGCAGGCCGGTTTCGCGTGCCGCGGCGATATGGGTGCGGAAACTGGTCTGTTGCGCCTTCCGCGGACTGTGCTCGTAGTAGTAGTCGAGCCCGGTCTCGCCGATTCCGACCACCTTCGGATGGGCGGCGCGCTCGATCAGCGGCGCCGGATCGTCGATGCCCTCTTCAGCCGCCTCGTGGGGATGGACGCCCACCGAGCACCACAGCTCGGGTGCCGCCTCCGCTGTCGCCAACACGCGGTCGAAGCGGCTCAGGTGAGTGCAGATGGTCACCATCGTGCCGACCCCGGCCGCGCGCGCCCGCGCCAGGACCCCGTTCAGGTCCTCGCTCAGCTCCGGAAAATCCAAATGGCAGTGGCTGTCTACCAGCATATCGTCCCAATTGGCCGCGAAAGTGTCTCGTTCAGAGGGCAAAATTGTCTTCAGCTCGCCGCTTCGGCCTCATCCACATAGCGCGGGAACACGCCCTGCGGCTTGGGCAGCGCCGTACCGGGCGCGAGCGCCCCGTCGGCGCCGAGCGCCGCGAAATCGCGCGCGTCCTCGGGCACCGCGAGCTGGTCGAGCAGCTTCGCGGCAGCCGCCGGTGCGAAGGGCTGCGTCAGAATCGCGAGATGGCGGATCGTTTCCGCCAGCACGTAGAGCACGGTCGCCATGCGCGCGGTGTCGGTCTTGCGCAGATCCCACGGTGCCTGGCGGTCGACATAGCCGTTCGCGTGGCGCACCACAGTCCAGATCGTCTGCAGCGCGTCGTGGAATCCCTGGTCGTCGAATTTGGGACGCACCCGGTCGAGCACCCCGTGCGCCATCGCCAGCATCTCCTCGTCCTCGGCCGCGAGCGCGCCAGGCTCCGGCACCTTGCCGCCGCAGTTCTTGGCGATCATCGACAGCACGCGCTGGGCCAGGTTGCCGAAGTCGTTGGCGAGCTCCGAGTTGATGCGGCTGACGATGCCGCGGTGCGAGAAGTCGCCGTCGTTGCCGAACGGTACCTCGCGCAGCAGGAAGTAGCGCACCTGGTCGAGGCCGTACTGCTCGACGAGCTGGAACGGGTCGATCACGTTGCCCAGCGACTTCGAGATCTTCTGCCCCTCGTTGGTCCACCAGCCGTGCGCGAAGACGCGCTTGGGCGGTGCGAGCCCGGCGGCGGCCAGGAAGGCCGGCCAGTAGACCGCGTGGAAGCGCAGGATGTCCTTGCCGACCATATGCAGGTCTGCGGGCCAGAAGCGGGCGAACGTTTCGTCCTTCGGGTCGGGATAGCCTGCGGCGGTGATGTAGTTGGTGAGCGCATCGAGCCAGACATACATGACGTGGTCGGGGTCGTCCGGCACCGGTACGCCCCAGTTGAAGGTCGTGCGCGAGATGGACAAATCGTGCAGATCCCCCGAGACGAAGGACACCACCTCATTGCGCCGCCCGGGCGGCGCGATGAAGTCCGGGTTGGCCTCGTAGTGCTCGAGCAGCCACTCGCGCCAGTCCGACAGGCGGAAGAAGTAGCTCGGCTCCTCGACCCACTCGACCTCGGCCCCGGAGCTCTTGGCGATCTTCCTGCCGCCGGGCCCCTCCTCCAACTCGTCCTCGCCGTAGAACGCCTCGTCGCGCACCGCGTACCAGCCTGAATAGCTGCCCAGATAGATGTTGTCGTTGCCCTTGGGCGACTTGTTGGCGGCGATGGCCTGCCAGATCGCCTGACAGGCGCGGGTGTGGCGGTCCTCGGTGGTGCGGATGAAGTCGTCGTAGGAGAAGCTCATCGCGTCCGCGAGGTCGCGGAAATTCTGCGACACCTTGTCGGTGAAGGCCTGCGGCTCCATGCCGGCGGCGCGCGCCGATTTCTCGACCTTCTGGCCGTGCTCGTCGGTGCCGGTGAGAAACATGACGTCGTGGCCGTCGAGCCGCTTGAACCGCGCCAGCACGTCGCAGGCCAGCGTCGTGTAGGCGTGGCCGATATGCGGCGCGTCGTTGACATAGTAGATCGGCGTCGTGACGTAATACGGCGCCTTCGAGGTGTCGCTCATGATCGGTCCGGTGGCTCGCAGGGGCGGTCCCGTCAGGCGCGCGACGCCGCCTGGAGGTCCAGGAACAGGTCCAAGAGGACGTGCTTCTTGTCCAGGGTGAGGCGTTCGGCCCGGGTGGACGCGGCAACGGTCTTTTCCCACAGGCGCACCCACCGTTCAAGATTCGCCCGGCGCTCGGCGGCTCCGGCGCGCACAACGCCCGCGATCCAGTCGCCCAGCAGGTCGCCGACCGCGCGGTAGCTGTCCTCGGCGCCCGCACGCGCATGACGCTCGCAAAAGGCGTGGACGGCCGGGACGTCGAGCTGCGGCAGCCGCGCCAGCAGCCCGGTGAGTTCGCGGTGGACTTCGAGCCCGCCGGCATCGGCCAGGCCGAGTGCGCGCCCGGCGCTGCCGCCGGCAAGGGACGCCAGCGCCGCGGCGTCTTCCTCCGTGACCTCCGGCCGGCGCGTGCGCAGGATCGCCGCCACCGTCTCGTCCATCAGCGGTCGCAGCGCGAGCCTGCGGCAGCGCGAGCGAATGGTCGGCAGCAGACGGCCGGGTTGGTGGCTGACCATGAGGAACAGGCCCCGGCCCGGCGGTTCCTCGAGCGCCTTGAGGATGCGATTGGCGGAGGTCGCGTTCATCTGGTCGCCCGCATCGATGACGATGACCTTCCAGTCGCTCTCGCCGGGGGTCAGATGGGCGAAGGCCACGGCCCTGCCGGTTTGATACGCGTTCACTTCGTTCAGCGTCGGCTTGCCCTCCTTGTTCGGCATGCCGGTCTCGAGCGTGAACAGGTCCGAATGGCCGGCGGCCGCGGTGCGCTGAAAAACCGGATGCTCCGGGTCCATCGCCAGTCTGCCGGGCGCAGCATTCGTGGCCGGCGCGTCGCCGAACAGCCCCGGCCCCTCCTCCGCCGCCGCGCCGCCGGCGAGCACGAAGCGGGCGAAGCGGTAGGCCAGCGTCGCCTTGCCCACGCCGCGCGGTCCGACGATGAGCCAGGCATGCGGCATGCGGCCCGAGGTCCAGGCGGCCAGAAGCGCGGCCTCCGCCGCGTCCTGCCCCAGCAGGTCCGCGGTGCGGCGCGGGTGGTCGCGGTCGATGCCGGTCTCGTCGTTCATCGCGTGTCGAGACTGAATCGGGTGGCCACTCTTGTCCAGACGTCCTCGGCCACCGCGTCGGCGTCGCGCGCGGCGTCGATCACCGTGCACCGCTCGGGCTCGGCCTCGGCGATGGCATGAAAACCCGCCCGAAGCCGCTCATGGAAGGCGGTGTCCATGCGTTCGTAGCGGTCGTCGCCGCCGCGCCGTCCGGCGCGCGCCAGCCCGGTCTCGACGGGCAGGTCCAGGATCAACGTCAGATCGGGGGCGAAGTCGCCCAGGGTCAGGGCGTGCAGCCGGCGCACGAACTCCGCGCCCAGCAAGTGGCCGTAGCCCTGATAGGCGGCGGTCGAGTCGGCGAAACGGTCGCACAGCACCCAGGCGCCGCGCTCGATCGCGGGTCGAACGACATGGGCGACATGCTCGATCCGCGCGGCGTAATGCAGCAGCGCCTCGCTCTCGGGCCGCCAGCGCCCCGGCTCGCCGCGCACGAGCAGCTCGCGGATCGCCTCCGCCCCGGGGGTGCCGCCGGGCTCGCGGGTTTCCACCACGATGAGGTTCGCGTCTCGCAGTCGGTCGGCGAGCAAGCGCAGCTGAGTCGTCTTGCCGGCCCCCTCCCCGCCCTCGAAGGTGATGAACCGGCCCGCCATCGGCCCGGACTAGCCGAGCCCGACGAGCGTCAGGATCGGCGACCCGATCGACGAGTGGCGCGGCCCGGGCGAGGCCCCGGCCGAGGCGCGCACG
>CAZMTC010000139.1:0-7074 GCA_964569105.1 uncultured Alphaproteobacteria bacterium
ACGCGGCGACCAAGGACAGGCTCAGCGCCCGGAGCATCGGCGATCTCGTCCATTGGGTTGACCGGGCCGCGAGCCTACCACCCGCTCTCGGCCCCGTCGCCCCTGCCTGCCCCTACTCCGCCGCCTTGCGCTGCGTCCCATGCGAGGACGGCTTTGCGGCGAGGCGCAGATCGCGATCGCGGGCGCGGTCGGCCTCGGCCAGCGCGATGGCCTGCTCGCGCGCCGGCAGGTACTGGTCGGGCCAGCGGGCGTCGCGCACGCTGTACTCGGCCGCGGCCTGGAGCGTGAAGTGCGGGTTGGTGAGGTGCGGCCGGGCCAGCGCGACCAGGTCGGCGCGGCCGGCGGCGAGAATGGTGTTGACCTGGTCGGCGGAGGTGACATTGCCCACCGCGATCGTCGGCACGCCGGCCTCGTTGCGGATCTGGTCGGCGAAGGGGACCTGGAACATGCGTCCGCCGACCGGCTTGGCGTCGGGCGAGGTCTGGCCCGCCGAAACGTGGACAATGTCGCAGCCATGCGCGTTGAGCAGCCTGGCGACCTCGACCGAGTCGTCGCCGGCGAGGCCGCCGTCCTCGACCCAGTCGGTGGCTGAAATTCGCACCGAGATGGGCTTGTGCTCTGGCCACACCGCGCGCACCGCGTCGAACACCTCGAGCGGGAAGCGCATGCGGCTCTCGATCGAGCCGCCGTACTCGTCGGTCCGGACGTTCGACAACGGCGAGATGAAGCCCGACAGCAGGTAGCCGTGGGCCATGTGCAGCTCGAGCATGTCGAAACCCGCCTCCTTTGCCCGGCGCGCGGCGGCGATGAAGTCGTTCTTGACCCGATCCATGTCGTCGCGGGTCATCTCGCGCGGCACCGGCGAGTAGTCGCGGTACGGGATCGGCGAGGGCGCGATCAGCTCCCAGCCCCCGGTCTCGAGCGGGTCGTCGGGACGCGCCCGCTCCCACGTCACCTTGGTCGAGCCCTTGCGCCCGGCATGGGCGAGCTGCATGGCGATCCTGGCGCCGGTCTGGGAGTGCACGAAGTCGACGATGCGCTTCCACGCCTCGACATGCTCCGCCTTGTACATGCCGGCACAGGCCGGTGAGATGCGGCCGTCGGGCGAGACATCGGTCATCTCGGTGAACACCAGCCCCGCGCCCCCGCGCGCCAACCCGCCCAGATGCACGAGGTGCCAGTCGGTGGGCGTGCCGTCGCCGTCGGCCGAATACTGGCACATGGGCGAGACGACGACGCGGTTGTCGAGCACCAGGTCGCGCAGCCGGAAGGGGGTGAACATGGGCGGCGGGGCGTTGTCGTCCGTGGGGATATCGAAGCCCTGCTCCTCGCGCACCTTGCCGGCGAACCAGCGCTGGACGCCGTCGACATAGGCGGGATCGCGCAGGCGCAGGTTCTCCCACGTCACCGTCTTGGTGCGCGCCATGAAGTTGAAGACGTATTGCTGCGGCTCGAAATGGTTCCAGCGCCGTGCGTTCTCATACCACTGCAGCGAAACATAAGCGGCGGCCTGCAGGCGACCGACCTCGTCGCGGCGCGCGGCCTCGTAGGCGGGCAGCGCGCGCTCGACCGAGCCGTGGTCGCGGAAGGCGTGGGCCAGCGCCGCGGCGTCCTCCATCGCGATCTTGGTGCCCGAGCCGATCGAGAACTGCGCCGTGTGCACGGCGTCGCCCATCAGCACGACGTTGTCGAAGTGCCAGTTCTCGTTGGCGACCATCGGGAAGTTGCGCCACACCGAGCGGTTGGTGAGCAGCGGATGGCCCTCGAGCTCCTCGCGGTACATCTCCTCGAAGTAGCGCGCGGTGTCCTCTTCCGACGCCTTGTCGAGCCCGGCGCGGCGCCAGGTGTCCTCGTGGCACTCGACGATCCAGGTGGTGGCGTCCTTGGCGTACTGGTAGGCGTGGACGTAGTACCAGCCGTGCTGGTTGGGCCGGAAGATGAAGGTGAACGGGCCGAAGGTCTTGGTCGTGCCCAGCCAGACGAACTTGGTCTTGCGCAGATCGATCGACGGCTTGAAACGGTCCTTGTAGGCCTCGCGCACCGCCGAATTGACGCCGTCGGCGCCGATCAACAGATCGGCGTCGCGCAGCGCCTCGAAGTCCCTGACCTCGGTCTGGTAGCGAAGATCGACGCCCAGCATCGCGGCGCGTTCCTGGAGGATGTTGAGCAGCTTGACGCGCCACAGCCCGGCGAAGCCGTGGCCGCCCGAGCGGATGCGCTCGCCCTTGAAGCGGACCTCGATCTCGTCCCAGTACGCGAAGCTGTCGGTGATCGCGCGGTAGGTCCATTCGTCGTAGGCCATGAAGTTGTCGAGCGTGTCGTCCGAGAACACCACGCCGAAGCCGAAGGTGTCGTCGGGCTTGTTGCGCTCGTAGATGGTGATGTCATGGGCCGGGTCCGCCTTCTTCATCAGGATGGCGAAATACAGGCCCGCCGGCCCGCCGCCGACGATATTGATCTTCATGGGTCGCGCTCCTCGCCGCTCGCCGCCCATCCTAACGCGCTGCCGGTTCGATGCCAGCGTCCGCGGGGCTGTTCTTTGCAAATGCAAGGATATGGTTGCATTTGCAACAAACTCCGGCAAGGAATTTCAGGGGCTGTAGCCGTAGCGCTGCATGCAGTCCCGATAAAGGACCTCCGGTTCGGCACCAAGGACATAGGAGGTGTAACCGGAGGAAACCGCGGGTATTTCTTCGAAGCGCCGTTCGGCTTCCGCCCGGCATTCCGTTGCAGCCTCGGACCGGTCGAGCGGCGCGGGCGGGGCTTCGGGACCGGCGCAGGCCGCAACAAAAAAGCACAATGGGATCAGCGCGCGCATGCCCGGACAATGGACCGGCCGGTGCCGCAGGCAAGCTCGGCCCCGTCGCGTCCGCTCACGTCAGCCCGTGGCGCTTCAGGCAATCGGTGTAGTGCATGGCCTCGCGGTCGTCGGGCGCGCCGTATTCCGGGCGCGAGGCGAGGTTGGGCTGCTCCCATACGGCCAGCGCCCGCGCCTCCTCGAGGCAGTGGGCGTAGATCTCGTCCGGGGGCGTGCCCGCGGGCAGCGTGATCGTCTCGGGCGGTTCCGCCCCATCGCAGGCGGCCAGCGCCAGGGCGAGCAGCGCGGGCGCGGCCTTGGGCCGCCTCACGGAAACACCGGGCGCGGGCCGACCGCGCCGACCCCGGGCGGCGCCGGTCGAAGCGCGTAACCGCGCTCGCGCATGCATGTCTCCCAATGTCGGCGGGCGTTGGTACGAATGTGGAATGGCGTGTCCTTGTAGGCAGTCGACGCGCCGTACTCCGCCGCACCCTGGCAGTAGGACAGGTCGCGGGCCTGCTGCGCCGCGTCGGCGCCGGGATTGACCCAGGCGTGGCGCGTGCCGCCGCCCGCGCAGGCCACCGCGATCAGCGGCAGCGCCAGGGCGGCGCCGGCTCTCATCCCCGCGCCTCGAGGAGGCCGTCGAGGAAGCTGACCGCGTTCGCCCCGAGATCCTCGACGTGATAGCCGCCCTCCTGCACCAGCACGGTGGGCAGGCCGAGCTGCGCGATCGCGTGGGCGATGCGGCCGAAGCCGGCCGTGGTGATGCGGAAACCGTCGAGCGGGTCCTTCTCGTAGCCGTCGAGCCCCATGGCGACGAACAGGATGTCGGGTCCGAAATGGCGGATCAGCCCCAGCGCCTCGTCGAGTATCGACAGATAGGTGTTGTCGCCGGTGCCCTGCGGCAGCGGGAAATTCAGGTTAACGCCCAGCCCGTCGCCCTCGCCGCGCTCGTTCGCCTGGCCCGAGAACCAAGGGTAGAAGTTGGCCGTGTCGCAATGCAGCGAGACGGTGAACACGTCGCGGCGGCGGTAGAATATCCCCTGTGTGCCGTTACCGTGATGGACGTCGACGTCGAGGATCGCCGTACGCTTGCCGTGCTCGCGCGCATACTGCGCCGAGATCGCGATGTTGTTGAGGAAGCTGAAACCGCCCGCCATGTCGGCGTAGGCATGGTGTCCCGGCGGGCGGACCAGCGCGTAGGCCTCGCGCTCGCCGTCGAGCACCATGCGCGTCGCGGTGAGCGCGGTGTCGGCGCCCTCGCAGGCGACGGTCCAGGTTCCAGGGCCGATCGGGCTCGACATGTCGGCGACGTAGTAGCCCGCCTGACCCACGACGCCCTCGGGCAGGAAGGTCGAGTTGCGCGTGTGGTGGGCGTTGGGCAGCACCTCGTCGGACAGTCCGCCCTGCTCGGTCCACCGGCGGTGGATGCCCTCCAGAAAGGCCAGGTAGTCGGGTGCGTGCACCGCCGCGCGCGGCCCGGCGCCGAAGGATCGCGGCTCGAGGATGTCGTACCCTGCCTTGCGCACCGCCTTGGCGATCTCGTCGGCGCGCGCCGGCTTCTCCGGATGATCGACGAACCGGCCGGCCTTGAAATAGGCCTGGGGGTCGTGGGCGGCGTGGTTCTCGGCGTAGACGACTTTCATGCGGCTCCTCCGGTGACGCGATCATTTCGGCGCGGCGGCCGGACCGCTGTCAAGTCGCCTTCGAGGCCAAGTGGAGCCCGGCGACGCCCGCCACGATCAATGCGAGCGAGACGAGTTTCACGGCGGTCACCGGCTCCTTGAACCAGACGAAGCCGATCACCGCGATCAGCGCGGTGCCCAGCCCGGCCCAGATCGCGTAGGCGACCGACAGCTCGATCCGCACCAGCGCCAGGGTGAGGGCCACGAAGGCCAATCCGTAGAACACGAAGATCAGCACGGACGGCACCAGATGCGTGAAGCCGTCGGCCAGCTTCATCGAGGTGGTGCCCGCGACCTCCAGCACGATGGCCGCCGCCAGATAGAGCCAGCTCGTCATTCGCGTCTCCCGCTCGGTTGGATTGCCGCCACACAAGCCGCTGCGGCGCGCGGGGGCAACCCCGGGTCAGCGGGAGCCGATCTCGGCCTCGTCGAGCCCAGACTTCCCGGCCGCCACCTTGGGACCCTTGGCACCGCCCTCGGCGGGCGGTGTGGGCTCGTACTGGGCCGGCTTGGGCTCGCCTCGGGCGCGGCGAGCGCGGGCGGCGTCGGGCGATTCGACGTCAGCGGCGGCGGTCAGGGCGGACTTGCGGTTCACCGGCTGGGGCGCGGTGTCGTTGGGCACCGGCATCGCGCTCGCCGGGTAGTAGGCGATTTTCTGCTTGGCCGGGTCGAGCGTCTTTCCGAGGTCCAGGTCACGCCGGTTGGTGCCTGCCGGCGGCTCGATGGCGTAGCCGTCGCGGTGCCATTCGAGGTCGCGCCACCACTTCTTGACCGGGTTTCGCATGCCATTGCCGACCTTGTCGTCGAGCTCGGCGATCCACTTGCGCAGGATCGGGACGTGGATCGCCAGGCGCAGGAAGACTCGGTGGTGAAGCAGACCCTCGTGGTTGTAGGGGCAGGTCTTCATGCACCGGCCGCAGGCGGCGCCCTTGGGGTTGGTCAGGCGGTAGCGGGTGCAGCGCTCGACGTCCGGCTTCCACATCTCGTAGCCGTTGAACATCACCTTGTCGCCCCAGGCGATGGCGTCGCACGGGCACTCGCGGGCGCACTTCTGACATTTGTTGCACATGTCCTGCAGGCCGAAGTCGATCGGCCGGTCGACCTCGACCGGCAGGTCGAAGGTGACCACCGCCGACTTGAAGCGCGGGCCGACGAAAGGGTTGAGCACCAGCTCGCCGATGCGGGAGAGCTCGCCCAGCCCCGCCATCAGGATCAGCGGGATGTGCAGGACGTCGCTGTCGATGTTGGTGTGGGCGCGCGCCGGCACGCCCTGCCGGCGCAGCAGCTCGGCGATCTGCCCGGTGATCTCGGCGCCGCGCATGTAGCCGCGCATCGACTGCGAGCCCGAGATCCAGTCGTCGCCCGAGGCGCCCTCCATGGTGTCGAAGCCCTGGTCGATGAGCAGGACCAGCGCGTAGCGGTGGTAGGGCTCGATCTCGGCACCGTCCTCCTTGTGCGAGAACCAGGCGTATTCGGGCACCCGGCAGATACCCGCCAGGTCGGTGCCGAACCAATGGGCGAGCGACTTCAGCGCACGGGCGTTGGCCGCCGGGTCGTCGAGCCCCGGCGCGCGCTCGGGCGCCGCTTCGCCCTCCTGCAGCGGCACCATCGAGGCCTGCATGCCGCGCATCGCGAAAGTGAAGGGCTGCTTCACCGCGAACCGCGTGCGCTCCCTGGCCGACTTCTCGCCCAGGTCGCCGCGCAGGGCACGCTCGAAGAACGCGGCGCGCTTGGAGACGCGCGGGATCTCGTCCTCATAGATCAGCGTGGTCGGTTCGTCGACACGCTTGATCGTCTCCATCGGGTAGCGCGGCAGGTGTGAGGGACGGCGGCGCTCGCGCGCCCGGTCCATCCCCGGGACGCAGCCGCCGACGCCCAGCCACCAGCGCAAATCCTTGTCGCGGCCGCGCTGGGGATCGAGCGGGCGATCGGGGGCGATGGGCAGCGCCGAGGTCACTACGGCCAGGCCGAAGCCGGAGCCGATGAAGGGTGCGACCAGGACTCCATTCTCCCACTCGGCCAAGCCCGAGCGTACGGCCAATGCCGAGGCATCGACGTCGCCGGCGTCCTGTGAGTGCGCCCGCGCCGACCAACCCAGATTGCGGATGTATCCGGCCAGCACGTTGGCGATCCCGAGCGCGCGCACCGCGTTGCGCTCGTGATCGGCACCGGCGACCCAGGCAGCAGCCGGATTGCCCGGTTCGATGCCCGGGCCGTCCTCGACCGACACGACCAGCGCATGGCCGTGCTCGCCCTCGGGCTCCGCGTCGGCGTACCAGGCAGAGCGTGGCAGTTCGCACGCGCCCATCATCGAGGCGTCGAGGAAGTAGCCGCCGGCCTTGAGGTCGCGGGCAATCGCCTCGGGGTCGATCTCGATCGGCGCGCGGCGGGGCGCGACGTCGCCGGTCGTGTGCCCCTCGAACAGCTCGCGATATTCACGGCAGACCGCCGCCATCGGTCCGGCGTCGGCCAGCAGCACGTCCGGGGCCGGACGCGTCGGGCGCTCGGTACCGTCGTTCAGCGGCGGCAGCGCGGCGCGGGCCAGCCGCTCCAGCGGGAACGGCCCCAGATGGAACGGGCGGTTGCGGTTCG
>CAZMTC010000139.1:7084-9294 GCA_964569105.1 uncultured Alphaproteobacteria bacterium
GCTTCATCGCAGCGATCCCTCCACTCGGCGGCCGCGTCCGGGCCACGCATATTCGTTATTGTAGTAATGATCGCGCGCATGGCGCCGGCTGTCCAGGGATGATCACGCCCGAGCCGCCATGGCCCACTTGACATAATTTGATGTTTTGAATATCTTGCAATTATGCAAATAGGGAACGCGATCGAGGCATTGGGCGCGCTCGCCCACGAAACCCGACTCAAGGTCTTCCGCTTGCTGGTCCGCCAGGGACCGGCAGGGTTGCCCGCGGGGGCGATCGCCGGGCGGCTGGGCGCCAACGCGTCCACCATGTCCCACCATCTCGCCATCCTCGAGCGGGCGGGCCTCTTGAAGTCTTGGCGCGTCGAGCGCCGCATCTTTTACGCCGCCGACTTCGACGGAATGCGCGGGCTGTTGGATTATCTGATGCACGACTGCTGCCGCGGCCTCGCCGACGGCGAGACCGTGACCCACGAAACCGAAGGAGCCCTCCGATGAAGCGCTTTCACCTCAATATGGGCGTCGCCGATCTGGATCGGTCGATCCGGTTCTACACCACCTTCTTCGGTGCCGAGCCGACAGTGCGCGAGGCCGACTACGCGAAGTGGATGCTCGACGACCCGCGGATCAACTTTGCGATCTCGAACCGAAACGGGAGCCGCGGCATCGACCACGTCGGCATCCAGGTCGACGCGCCGGAGGAGCTCGAGGCGATCACCGCCCGGCTCGAGCAGGCCGGCGACGACGTGCTTCAGCAGGAGGCCACGGTCTGTTGCTACGCCCGCTCGGACAAGACCTGGGTACGCGACCCCGAAGGCGTGTCGTGGGAGACGTTCCGCTCGCTCGGTCGCGAGACGGTCTATGGCGCCGGGCCCGACAGTGCCGAGTCCGCCGAGGTCGCGGTGTCCGATACCGACGAACAGCCGGTCACCGCACGCTGCTGCTGAGGGTGCCGCCCTACAGCCAGTCCATGAGCATCGCGACCAAGGGCTCGTCGGCGGGCGGCATGGGGTAGTCGCGCAAGCGCATGGGGCGCACCCACTTTATGGCCGGCGCCTCGAGCGCGCACACCTCGCCGTGCCACCGGCGCACGAGGTAGAGCGGCATCAGCAGGTGGAAGTCGTCGTAGCGGTGCGAGGCGAAGGTGAAGGGGCCGAGGCAGGCCTCGGTCACGTCGATGCCCAGCTCCTCGCGCAGCTCACGGATCAGCGCCAACTCGGGCGTCTCGCCGGGATCGACCTTGCCACCCGGAAACTCCCACAGCCCGGCCATCGCCTTGCCCTCGGGGCGCTGGGCGATCAGCACGCGACCGTCGGCGTCGACCAGCGCGGCGGCGGCGACCAGGAGCAGCGGCAGCTTGTGCGTCATGGTCTCGACATCGGCGGGGAGGGGCGGCTGTGACCGGCGGCGCAGACTATGTCTCGCATGATGCCGCGTCCAGCCAAGAGCTGCGCCGCCCGCCATGTTCCGCGCCGTGCTCCTCGCCTTTCCCATGCTCTTGGCGCTGCCGGCGGCGGCGGAGGATGCTCCGTTCGCGAAAGAGCCGACGGTGGCCTGGGAGCGCGATGTCGGCGGGCGCGGCGGAGACCGGATCGCCCCGCTCGGCGACAGCTTCTTCGCTGCGGCGGGCTACCTGCTGGCGCGGCCCGGCCTCGCTCGCAACGCCTGGCTGGTCCGCATCGACAGCGACGGCGAGCTTATATGGCGCAGGTCGTTCGGGAACGAGGGCGATGCCGCGATCCACGCGCTGATCGCGGACAAGAGCGCCATCGCCGCCGCCGGCAGCAGGGTCGCCGGGGAGCGGGGAGAGGACGGCTGGCTGCTTCAGCTCCGGTAGTCGGCATTGATGTCGATGTAGCCGTGGGTCAGGTCGCAGGTCCAGACGCGCGCCCGGCCCTTGCCGATGCCCAGATCGACGGAAATCGCAATCTCCCGGCCCTTCATGTGCGCGGCCACCGGCGCTTCGTCGTAGCCCGGTCGCTGCTGGCCGTTCTCGGTGATCTGGACGCCGCCGATGGCGATCGACAGCCGGTCGCGGTCGGCGCGCTCGCCGGCCTTGCCCACCGCCATGACGATGCGGCCCCAGTTCGCGTCCTCGCCCGCGATGGCGGTCTTGACCAGCGGCGAGTTGGCGATGGACAGGCCGACCCGTCGGGCGGCGCGCGAAGAGGCCGCACCGGCGACATCGATGGTGACCAGCTTCTGCGCGCCCT
>CAZMTC010000140.1:0-9220 GCA_964569105.1 uncultured Alphaproteobacteria bacterium
CACCGGCGCGCCGCGCGGGCGCAGGGTCGAGAAGTCGTAGCCGATGCCGCCGCCCTGCTGCATGGTCAGCGCGGCCTCCTTGAGGTGCTCGAAGATCCCCTCCATGTCGTCGGGGATCGTGCCCATGACGAAGCAGTTGAACAGGGTCACCGCGCGGCCGGTGCCGGCGCCGGCGACGATCCGTCCTGCGGGCAGGAACTTGAAATCCTCCAGCGCCTCCAAGAAACGCTTGGACCACAAGGCCTTGTCGGCCTCGGGCTCGGCGAGCGCCTCGGCCACGCGGCGCCAGCTGTCCTCGATGGTTTTGTCCACAGGGGCGCCGTCCGGTCCCTTGAACCGGTACTTCATGTCCCAGATCTGCTGCGAAATACTGGCGACGCCCGCCATGTCCGCCTCTTTCGTTGCATCTCGATGCCGGTCTTGGCGCCACACGCCAAGCGCGTATCTTAAGGCCTTGTTTTTCGTATAAAAATTCAACTGGAGCTCAACACGGTGGCCGGGCTCGCCAGTTGTTCTGGTTATGTTTTCACAACGCGCTTCACGAGACAAGTCCCGGTGTGTTTACGGGCGGCTGCATCCGGTCGCACGATGCTCCGAACGGCCGGCGTATCCGCCCACATGGTTATCCACAGCCGGCTCACGGCTCCGGTGGGCCGTCCTGCGCCGCGCGCGCCTCCTCGAGCAGCGCGTCGCAGGCGGGCTCGAGCCGCCGGCTCAACGTATCGAGGAAGACCCGCCGGTCCAAGCCCGGCTCGATCGGTTCGAGGAACTCGATCACCGCCCGGCCCGGCCGTTTGACGAAGCCGCGGCGCGGCCAGAACAGCCCGGTGTTGACCGCCACCGGCACGGCCGGGAGGCCGAGCCCGGTGTAGAGCGCGGCCACGCCGGGCAAATAGCGCGGCTCGGCGCCGGGCGGTCGGCGCGTGCCTTCGGGCGCGACGATCAGTGGCCGGCCTTGCTCGGCGAAGCGGCGGGCCCGGCGCAGCATGCCGCGCAGCGCCGCGCCGCCCTTGCCGCGGTCCACAGCGACCATTCCGAACTTGGCCAGGAAGACGCCGAACAGCGGAATCAGCGTCAGTTCGCGCTTGAGCACCGCGGCGAGGTCGGGCAACAGCCACGGCAGCACGATCGTCTCCAACGCCGACTGGTGCTTGAAGGCGTAGATCGCGCCCGAGCGCTTCATATGCTCGCGCCCGCGCACCTCGACTTCGAGGCCGACCGTCGCCCGCAGCAGCCACAGCGTGCCGCCGCTCCAGGCCCGGCCCAGCGCGATGATCGCCCAGTGCGGCAAGACCAGCGCCGGCAGCCCCACGACCATCAGGACGAGGGTCAGCAGGTAGAAGCCCAGATTGAATGCAGCCGAGCGCAGCACGGTCATGGCCGCCCCGCCTCCGCCAGCAGGTAGTCGACCGCGTCCCAAAGATCGTCGCGCACGGCGACCGGCCGCACCCCTTCGGGGAGTCCCTCGGCCTCGGTGCGGGCACCCTTGCCGGTACGCACCAGCACGCGCGGGCAACTTGCCGCCGCCGCGGCCTCGAGGTCGCGCAGCGCGTCGCCGATCATCGGGCTGTCCTCCGGTACGGCGTCGAACGCCGCCAGCGCCTCGCGCAGCATGCCGGGGCCCGGCTTGCGCCGCTCGGTCGCGGCCTCGGGCGCGTCGGGCGCCACCAGCAGCGCGTCCAGATATGCGCCGGCCGCCGCCAGCGCCAAGTGCAGGCGGGCGTTGATGCGCTCGAGCATGGCCTCGTCGATGACGCCGCGGCCGACCGCCGACTGGTTGGTGACCACCGCCACCTTGGCGCCCGCCGCGTTGAGCCGGGCGACCGCCTCGGCCGCGCGTGGCAGCATGATCAGGTCGTCGGGGCGCAGCACGCCTTCCGCGCGATCCTCGTTGAGCACGCCGTCGCGGTCGAGCATGACCAGCTTCATGTCAGGCGCGCGAGCGTACGCATCACCGTGGCCCGGGCGGTGATCGTGGCGATCAGCGTGGTGACGATGGGCAGGATGCCGAGCAGCGCCCAGTCGCGCCAGGTGAAATCGGCCTCGAGCGCATCGAACAGCGGGATGCGCCCGGCGAACTCGGACAGCGTCAGCAGGCTCGCGACCGCCGCGGCCAGGCCCAGCATGCCGCCCAGCAATCCCAGGCGCATCGCCTGGCGCTGGAACTGGCGCGCGATATAGGCGTCGCGCGCGCCGATCAGGTGCAGCACCTCGATCGCCCTGCGATGCACGGCCAGGCCCGCGCGGGTCGCGAAGATCACGGTGATCGCCGCGGCGGCGCCGATCAGTGCCACTACGGCCACCGACAGCCATTTCAGCGAGCCGGCGAAGCTCGCCAGGTTGCCCAGCCACTTCCGGTGATCGTCGACGCTGGCGCCGGGCACCGCCGAGGCCAGCCGCTCCGACAGTGCAGACAGGTCCGCCACCGTCGGATCGGCGCGCGCATCGATCAGCCGCGGGATCGGCAGCGCGGCGGCATCCGCACCCTCGCCAAGCCACGGGGCGAGCAACGCCTCCACCTCGGCGCGGTCGAGCACGCGGGCACCGGCGATGCCGGGCGCCGCCTCGATCACCTCGACGGCCCTGGCGAGCCGCGCCTCGGTTTCCGCGGCGCTGTCGCCCGGCGGCACCTGGACCGTGACCGTACCGCTCACTCCGGCGGTCCAGGCCGCCACCGCCTTGGACAGTGCGGTCGAGCCGGCCAGCGCCAACGCGGCGAGGAACACCATCACCGCGATGATCCAGGGCAGCAGACGGCTGGTCGAGTCGCTGTCCAGCGGGATGTCCGAGCGGCGGCGGATCATGCTCTCGTCCTCTGCGATACCCAGCGGTGCAGCTGACCGTCCTCCAGGTGCAGGCTGGGACAGTCGAACTGGCGCACCAGCGCCTCGTTGTGGGTGGCGACGACGACGGTGGTGCCGAGTCCGTTGAGCTGGACGAACAGGTCGAGCAGTCGGCCGCCGATATGGGCATCGACGTTGCCCGTGGGCTCGTCGGCCAGCAGCAGCGAGGGGTTGTTGATCACGGCGCGGGCGATTGCGACGCGCTGTTGCTCGCCCCCCGACAGCGTGGGCGGGCGTGCGTTGACCTGATCGGCGAGGCCGACCCATTTGAGCAACTCGGCCACGTGCGGCCGGATCTCGTCGGTGCGCGCCCCGGCCACGCGCAGCGGCAGCGCCACGTTGTCCAGCGCGCTCAGATGGTCGAGCAGTCGGAAGTCCTGGAACACCACCCCGATGCGCCGGCGCAGGGCCGGCAGGTCGCGCCGGGGAGTGGTCGCGATATCCCGCCCGAACAGCGAGATCAGCCCGCGCGACGGCCGGTGCGCCAAATACATCAGGCGCAACAGCGACGACTTGCCCGCGCCGGAGGGGCCGACCAGGAAGTGGAACGAGCCGGGCTCGAGGGCGAAGCTCACGTCGCGCAGGATCTCGGGCCCGCGGCCGTAGCGCATTCCCACGTTCTCGAACCGGACCACGGGTTCGGAAATCTGCATGGCGAGGGGCGGTTATTCGAGGTGTCGCGCGACAATGGCACGCCCCCGGCGGAGCGTCCAGGTCCCGCTGAATCGCCCCGGCGGTTGCGGCCGCGCCGACCATGCGCCTTGAGCGCATGCCCCAGACTCCCGTATACCATGTCGATGGCCCGGTCAGGACACCGATGATCTTAACCTGTTCCAACTGCTCGACGCGCTTCTACGTCGACGGCGGCAGCTTCGGCACTGCGGCGCGCAAGGTGCGCTGCGGCAACTGCGGCTATACCTGGGTTCAGGTGCCGATGGACAACGACGCCGAGGTGTTCGCGGGCGGCGCGGGCGTCGCCGCCGCGACCGCGGCGAGTGCCGAGCGCGTCTGGGACGACGGCGGCCACGGGGTGCGCTGGGCCGCGCTGGCCGGCTGGTTCGTTTTCGTCTTCGTGGTCGGCGCCCTGGTTTTCGGCGGCTACCAGTACCGCGAGCGCGTGGTGTCCGAATGGCCCAAGGCGGCGCGGCTATACTCCATGCTCGGGATCGAGGTGGCCGCCGCCCGCGCCTTCGGGCTTGAGCTGCGGCTCGAGGAGGACCGGGTCCGCCGCGGGGAGGAAAACGGCACGCCGGTCGTCTTCATCTCAGGCTACGTCCAGAACACGTCCGAGACGGAGAAGGACATTCCGCCCGTGCGGCTGATGCTGCTCGACGGTTCGGGCGCGGTGGTGCAGGAAATGGTCTTCGAGGTCGATACCGACATGCTCGAGGCCGGCGGTCAGGCACCGTTCGAGGCGCGCGTGGCCGACCCGGACCCGGATGCGACCGAAGTCAAGCTGGTTTTCGACCTGGACTGACGCCGTCCTCTCGACCGGAGTTATTCACCAAGATGAGGCGCAGATCCGCCGCGTCGCCGGGTATGGTCGGTTGCTGTGATGCGGCATCGTAAGCAAGTCGTTAATTTCCCATTCAGGTCCGTCGGTTTATAAAACGGCGGCAAGTGTGTCCGGCGACAGGGGCCGGACGCTGCGGAGGACACGATGTCGCGGATCCTTGTGGCGGAGGACGACACGGCGGTGCGCGAGTTCGTGGCGCGTGCCCTGCGTCATGCGGGGCATGAGGTGGTCACGGCCGAAGACGGGCTCGACGCGCTGGCTCACGTCGACAAGGAGGCGTTCGACCTCCTGATCACCGACATCGTCATGCCGGGTCTCGACGGCATCGCGCTGGCGCTCAAGCTGTCCAAGGACCGCCCCGAGCTGCCCATCCTGATGATGACCGGCTACGCCGCCGAGCGCCAACGCGCGCACAATCTCGATGCGCTGATCCACCGCGTCGTGTCCAAGCCCTTCACGCTCCAGCAGATCTGCGAGGCTGCCGAGGAGGCGCTCGACGCCAATGCGGCGTAAGGGGCCGGCGGCGGCGGTGCCTCAGAATCGCTCCAACAGCCGCTCGATGTAGTCGAGTTCCAGCGTCGGGCGGCCGCGCTCGCCGGCGCGCCGGCGCAGTTCCTGGAGGATCTCGCGGGCGCGCTGCAGGTCGGGCTTGTCGGGGATCTCGATGTCGGAGGTGTCGAGGTTGCCCATGTTGTTCATCGACCGGCCGAAGGGGTCCTGCTCGCCGCCGAAGCGTTGGCCGGGATCCTGGCCGATCTGTGCCTGACCCCCCATCTGCTCCATCATCTGCTGGACCATCTGCTGGCCGCCCTGGCGCAGCGCGTCGAGCGCGCGCGCCTGCGGGTCGACCGCGCCGCCCGGGTCGCGCTGGTCGAGCGAGCGCAGCGCGCGGCCCATCTCCTCCATGGCTTCGCCCATCTGCTGCGGCATGTTGCCGGTCATCTCTTCCATGCGGCGCATCAGCTCGCCCAGGTCGCGGCGGAGCTGCTGCTGGTCCTCGGCCAGGCCCTCGGTCTCGGGCAGCTCGCGCTCCTGGTAGGGCATGCCCTCCTGGCGCTGCGCCTCGCCGAAGGTCTCGTCCATCAGCCGTTCCTGGCGCTCGATCAGCTCGCCCAGCTCGCCCAGCATCTCGCTGAAGGGGTTGTCGCCGGGCTGCTGGCCCTGGGCCTGCATCTGCAGGTTCTCGAGCATTGACTGGAGCTGCGAGAGCAGTTGCTGCGCCGCCGCCTTGGACCCGGACTCGGCCAACTCGCGAATCTGGTCGAGCATGCGCTTGAGGTCCTGGCTCTCCAGTTCCATCGCGTTGGGATCCAGACCCGGCTGGTTCTGGTATTTTTCCGGGTTGCGCTGCATGTCCTGCGCAAGCGACTGGAGGAATTCCTCCATCGCCCGCTCCAGCTCGTCCATCAGCGCCTGGATCTCCTCGTCCGAGGCGTCGCGCTCGAGCGCCTCCATCAGCGCCTGCTGGGCCGCGCGCAGCCGCTGCTCGGCGAGCGACAGGTTGCCGTCCTCGATGCGCAGGGCGAGGTCCCACATCAGCTTCTGCGCCTCGTCGACCGTTGGCTCCGACCCGTCGGCGCGCAGCTGGCCGCGCAGATAGCGCAGGCCCAGATAGACCACCATGTCGTCGCCGAACCGCTCGGGCTTGTCGGCGAGGTGGCCCATGATGGTGCCGACCTCCTCGTGCCGTTCGGGGTCCATGATGAGCTGCTTGCGCTGCTCGATGATCGCGCGGGCCACCGGGTGGGTGAACTCCCGCTCCGGCAGGAACATCGGGATGCGCTCGGTGCGCGCGCGCTGGTCGAGCCCGTCCGTCGCCTGGAGGTGGATGTAGACCGGCGTGCCGGCCCAGGGATGTGCGGTGAGGTCGTGGTAGCTGGTGCTCTCCACCCGGCCGTCACGCGTCTGCGGTACCGGGATGCGCAGCACGATGGGCTCGCCGGTCATCTCGTTGTCGTCGCCGCGGCGGATCACCGCGCGCACCGTCTCGATGCCGTAGTCGTCCTCGGCGGTGAAGTCGATGCGCAGCGTAGAGCGCGGCGTCGCCTCGGGGTCGCGCGCGAAGGCGATGGTCGGCGGCGTGTCGGGCACGATCTCCACCGGCCATTCGGCCAGCGTGTCGCCGCGCTGGGTCATGGCGATGCGCGCGCCGTCATAGACCCGGGTCTCCACCTGCCAGGCGCCGCCGCCCGCGCTCTCGAGCGGGATTCCGTCGCCGTCGATGACCAGCGCCGCCTCGCCGCGTCCGCCGCTCACCCGGGCCAGCACGGTCGAGCCCACGGGCACCCGTACCGTCTCGATCGGCCCCTGTGCGGGGTCGCGCATCTCGGTCGAGCTCAGGAAACGCGGCGCGAGGCCGGTATAGTCGGGCGGCGTGATCCACATCTCGGCGATCGCCGGGGTCGAGGCGCCGGCCCCGAAATGGGGCTCGAGCGCGCGCTCGATGCGCACCGATTGGTCGCCCCAGGAGACCACCAACGACACCGCCAGAACGAGCACCAGCCCGGCGCGCACGGCCCACGGGTCCCGCGCGGCCACGCCCGGGGCGGGCAGGCCCACGCGCAGCCGCTTGATCTGCTCGCGCATGCGCCGGCGGTGGGCGCGCCAGAGCGCTTCGGAGCCATCCTCGCCCCTGCCCAGGGCGATCTGGTCCTCGAGCGTGGCGAGCGGGTGGTGGAGCAGCGCGCTGCGCTCCTCGATCCGTGCCGTGGCCTGGCCCGGCCGCGGCAGGCGAAGCGCGCGCGCGCCGTGCCACAGGCTCGCGGCGAAGCCCGCCGCCAGCGCGGCGAGAACCAGCGCGTGCAGCCAGCCCGGGAGGTCGGGCAGGGCGTCGAACAGAGCCAGCGCCAGCGCCAGCCCGGCGACGCAGGCCGCCGGCCAGAAGGCGCGCCACAGCCGTTCCCACAGGATCGCCAGCCAGGCGAGCGCCAGGCGTGGGCGCAGGCCGAAGGGGCGGCGCGCGCGGGTCATGCCGCGCCTCGCCGCCGGACGTCCGCGCGTGGCGGTTCCAGCCAGTCGGGAATCGCGTCCAGGCCGATTAGCTCGTCGTAGTGCGGGCGGCGCCGCACCACGGCGAAACGCTCGCCTTCGACCAACACCTCCGGCGCGAGCAGCCGGGTATTGTAAGTCGACGCCATGACCGCACCGTACGCTCCGGCCGAGCCTATCGCAATCAGATCACCCGATCGTGACGGCGGCAGCGGCCGACCGGCGGTGAAGATGTCCGTGCTCTCGCAGACCGGTCCGACCACGTCGTATTCCACCGGCGCCTCACCGGCCGCCGGCTCGCGCACGCGCAGCATCGGGTGGTAGGCGTCGTACATCGCCGGCCGTTTGAGGTCGTTCATCGCCGCGTCGAGCACCAGGAACCTCCGGTGCTCGCCCTCCTTGACGTAGATCACCCGGGCCAGCAGCACTCCGGCGTTGCCGACCAGCCAGCGTCCGGGCTCGAACACCAGCGTGCAGCCCAGATCGCCAACCGTCTCGCGCACCATGCGGCCGTAATCGGCGACGTCGGGCGGCGACTCGTCGCGGTAGCGGATGCCCAGACCGCCGCCCAGATCCAGGCGCTCGACCCCGTGACCCTGCAGGCGCAGCACGCGCACCAGTTCGGCCACCCGGCCGAAGGCCTCGCGCGGCGGGTCCAGCGACGTGATCTGCGAGCCGATATGCACCGCCAGGCCGACCGGCTCGACCCCGGGCAGCGCGGCGGCGCGGGCGTAGATCGCCGGCGCCCGGGACAGGTCGATGCCGAACTTGTTCTCCTTGCGCCCGGTCGAGATCTTGGCGTGGGTCGCGGCGTCGACGTCGGGATTGACCCGCACCGCGATGTGCGCGGTGCGCCCGTGCGCCGTCGCGACCGCCGACAGCAGCTCGAGCTCCGCCTCGCTCTCGACGTTGATCTGCATGATGCCCCGGTCGAGCGCGAAGGCGATCTCGGCCTCGGTCTTGCCCACGCCCGAGAACACGATGCGCTCCGCCGGCACGCCCGCGGCCAGCGCGCGCCGGATCTCGCCCTCCGAGACCACGTCGGCGCCCGCGCCCATGTCGGCGAACAGGCGGATCACGGCCTGGTTCGAGTTGGCCTTGAGCGCGTAGCAGATTTCGGCGTCGAGCCCCTCGAGCGCCGCCGCGAATTCGGCATAGCGGCGGCGCAGCGCGCCGGCCGAGTAGCAATAGACCGGCGTGTCGACGGCGTGCGCGATGTCGGACAGCTTGACGTCCTCGACGCGCAGCTCGCCGCCCTCGTAGCGGAAGACCGGGTCGGGCAGGGGCTCATTCACTGGGATACTTCCGCGGATGGGTGTCGCCCTTGCCCTCCGGCAGCTTGGGGTCGCCCTTCTTGCCGCAACCGGCCATCGGGACGGCCACGGACAGCGCGAGCAGTAAGGCCAGGATCAGTCGCATCACAGGAACCGCTTTCTCGCTTCGCTCGCGGCGGCGCGCACGTTGTCCGGTGCGGTCCCGCCCAGGCTCGTCCGGCTGGCGACCGACGCCGCCACCGACAGGACCGAGTAGACATCGGCGGTGATCCGCGCGTCCACCCCCTGCATGGCCTCGAGCTCGAGCTCCTCGAGCCTGGCGCCGCGCTCCTCGGCCAGCTTCACCACGCGGCCGGTAACGTGGTGCGCTTCCCTGAAAGGTAGTCCCGCCTCGCGCACAAGCCAGTCCGCCAGGTCGGTGGCCGTCGGGAACCCCGCCTCGGTCGCAGCCAGCATCGCGTCGGGCACCGCCTCCATGTCGCGCACCATGCCCGCCATGGCGGCCACGGCCAGCGCCAGCGTGTCGGCGGCGTCGAACACCGGCTCCTTGTCCTCCTGCATGTCCTTGCCGTAGGCCAGCGGCAGGCCCTTCATGACGA
>CAZMTC010000141.1:0-9212 GCA_964569105.1 uncultured Alphaproteobacteria bacterium
GGCGCGCCGCATCCTGATGGTGATCTCCGACGGTGCGCCGGTCGACGACTCGACGCTGTCGGTCAACCCGGGCAACTACCTCGAGCGGCACCTGCGCGAGGTGATCGAGTATATCGAGACCCGCTCGCCGGTGCAGCTTCTTGCCGTCGGTATCGGTCACGACGTCACCCGCTACTATCGCCGCGCGGTGACCATCGTCGACGCCGAACAGCTCGGCGGCACCATGCTCGAAAAGCTCGCCGAGATGTTCGACGAGGAGAACGCGCCGGTGCGGCGGTAGGGCGCTCGGTCTGCCCTCTCCCGCAAACGGGAGAGGAGTGTTTGGCGCCGGACCTTTCCGCCTACCCCAAGACCTCGCCGAAGAAGGCGAGCGTCCGCTGCCAGGCGAGCTGGGCGTCTTCCTTGTCGTAGCTGCCGGCCGACGGGTTGGCGAAGGCGTGGTCAGCTTCGTACCAGTGCGCAGTGACCGGCCGCCCGGCCTCCTTCATCCGCGCCTCGAAGCCCGACACCATGTCCTCGTCGATCCAGCCGTCTCGGGTGGCGAAATGCCCGAGCACCGGGCCCTGGAGCTTGCCAAGCGCGGCGGGAGAGCGGTCGACGCCGGCCCATTCGGGCGCGACGTTGCCGTAGTAGACCACCGCGCCCTCGACCGGGCGCAGGAGCGCGGCGTTGAGCGCCCAGCCGCCGCCGAAGCACCAGCCGATGGTGGCGATCCTGCCGTTGGCTTGCTCGTGGGCGCCGAGCCAGTCGATCCAGGCGGCGGCGGTTTCCTGCCCGACCTGCGGATCGGCCATGGCCTGTCCCATGAGCGCGCGCGCCTCGTCCGGCGTCCGGGCGACCTCGCCGTCATAGAGGTCGAGCGCGAGGCCGATATAGCCTTCCTTGGCCAGTTCCGCGGCGACCGACTTGATCTGGTCGTTGAGGCCCCACCATTCGTGGACCAGCACGACGGCGGGCGCCGGCGTCGCCTCGGGCATGGCGAGCGCGGCGCGAACGGTCCTGCCGGCGGCCTCGGTGGTCACCTCGTCGAGCCCGGCGGCCACCGCGCGGGCGATCAGCGGGTCGGCGAGCACGGCGGCGAGCGGCAGGCTGGCCGCGCCCTTGAGCACGGTACGGCGGTCGATGGTCATGGGTCCCTCCTTGCGTCCCCGGCATCCGCACCAGCGCGGATCGCACGACGAAGAATGGGACGCGCGGGCACGCCACGCCATCGGCTCGCGAAATCGTGAAGTGGTTGGGCCGCGGCTCATGGTCAAGTGCCGAGGAACACGAAGGCCCGCCGGTTGGACGGGCCTTGCGAGCGGCTCGGCGCGCGCACTCAGCCGGCGGCGCGGGCCTGCTCGATGCGCTTGCGCAGCGCGCGCAGATCCTTGGGCAGGGCGGTGGCCGGCGTCGAAAGCAGGTAGGCGTCGATCCCGCCGCGATGCTCGACGGTGCGGATGCCGTGCGTGGTCAGGCGCAGCTTGACCGTCTCCTCCAGCGCCTCGGACATGAACGAGGCCTGCTGCAGATTGGGCAGGAACCGCCGCCGGGTCCGGTTGTTGGCGTGGCTGACGTTGTTGCCCGCCATGACGCCCTTGTTGGTGACCGCGCAACGCCGCGCCATCGGTCCGCTCCTCGAAGTCCAGCCGGATGTGCAATAGCGAACCGGGCCGCGTTGGCGGCCCGGGCCGGACGGTATTTAAGGGGGTTGGCGGGCGGCGTCAAGGCTTCCGCGCGCGCGACGCGCGCTGCCGGCGCTCTCACTCCCCCGCGAGCGGGGGAGGGTCGACTGTCATCGCCCCCTGAAGGTGTCGATCAGCCGCCGGGCGGCGGCGCCGGCGGGGAGCTCGCCCGCCATGACCTGCTGCTCGACGTCGGGAAGCGCGTCCTTGACCGCGGGGTCGGCCTTGAAGTCCGCGAGCAGGGTCTCGCCGATCTCGGACCACATCCAGGCGCGCGCCTGCGCGGCGCGGCGCTCGGCCAGAGCGCCGGAGGGCTCCATGGCCTCGCGGTAGGCGCCGATGCGCTGCCATACCTCTGCGATCCCCTTGCCGGTGAGCGACGAGGCGGTGCGCACCTCGGCGGTCCAGTCATCGCCGGCGGGGCGGATCAGGCGCAGGGCGTGCTGGTACTCGGCGGCGGTGCGGCCGGCCACCGCCTCTGTGTCGCCGTCGGCCTTGTTGACCACGATCAGGTCGGCCATCTCCATGATGCCGCGCTTGAGCCCCTGCAGCTCGTCGCCGCCGCCGGGCAGCAGCAGCAGCAGGAACATGTCGACCATGTCGGCGACCGCTGTCTCCGACTGGCCGACTCCGACGGTTTCGACCAGGATCACGTCGAACCCCGCAGCCTCGCACAAGAGCGTGGCCTCACGTGTGCGCCGCGCGACGCCGCCCAGCGAGCCCGCGGCGGGCGAGGGCCGGATGAAGGCGGCCGGATCCTTGGACAGCGTCTCCATGCGCGTCTTGTCGCCCAGGATCGAGCCGCCCGAGCGCTTGGACGACGGATCGACGGCGAGCACGGCGATGCGATGGCCCGCCTCGATGACATGGCGGCCGAACGCCTCGATGAAGGTCGACTTGCCGACCCCGGGCACGCCGGTGATGCCGATGCGGATCGACCGGCCGGTTTCGACCAGCATCTTGGTGAGCAGTGCCTCGGCGGCCTCGCGGTGATCGGCGCGGGTGCTTTCGACCAGCGTGATCGCCTTGGCCAGCGCCCGCCGATCACCGGCGCGGAGACCGGCGGCGAGCGCGGTCTCGGCCTGGTCCGCGCCGCCGCTCACGGCTCGATCCCCCGGCGGGCGAGCGCGAGAACAACAACAATGCGGCGAATCCGGCCGGTCATGCATCCAGCCTGCCCCAGCCCCCCGGACGCCGCAAGCCATCCCCGTTGGGCGACCGGGCGCCGCCTGCTAGACTGCCGGATACAAGATTCGTCGGCGGGCGGCGCGGGCAGGCGCAGTCCGGGACGCGAACCGAAACGCCGGATGGGGAGACTTTCGACGATGTTCATCCGCAATGCCTGGTACGTGGCGGCGTGGGACCACGAGCTGGGCGACACGCCGCTGGCGCGCACGATCCTGGGCGATCCCGTCGTCCTGTTCCGTACCGAGGGCGGGCAGGCCGTGGCACTCGAGGATCGCTGTTGCCACCGGCGCTATCCGCTCAGCCGCGGCGCGGTCAAGGGCGAGGGCATCCAGTGCGGCTATCACGGGCTCGAGTTCGCCGCCGACGGTGCCTGCGTGCGCGTTCCCGGCCAGGACACGGTGCCGAGCGCTGCGCGGGTGCGCTGCTACCCGGTGGTCGAGCGCCACAGATGGGTGTGGATCTGGATGGGCGACCCGGCCCAGGCCGACCCCGAGCAGATCACCGATTTCCACTGGCTCGACGATCCGGCATGGGGCGCCAAGGGCACGCTGATGCGCACCGCGTGCCATTACGAGCTGATCGTCGACAACCTGCTGGACCTGACCCATCTGGCCTTCGTCCACGGCACCACGATCGGCAATCCGGCGGTGGCGGAGAAGGCGGACGTCAAGTTCCATCGCTCGCGCGACGAGGTGCGGGTGACGCGCTGGATGATCGACACGCCGCCGCCGCCGACCTATGTCCGCGCCGGCGGCTTCGAGGGCAATGTCGATCGCTGGCAGATCATCCACTTCACCCCGCCGTGCTTCGTCCGCCTCGACGTCGGCGCCACCGACACCGGCACCGGCGCGCCCGAGGGGCGGCGCGTGGGCGGCATCCGCATGCGCAACCTCAACGCGCTCACGCCCGAGACCGAGCACTCGACGCTCTATTTCTGGGCCCAGGCGCACGACTTCGAGCCGGACAATTCAGAGCTCACCGACATGATCTTCGAGCAGGTACAGACCGCCTTTCTCGAGGATAAGGAAGTGCTCGAGGCCCAGCAGGCGACGATCGACCGCGAACCGTCGGCGCCACAGGTCGACGTCAACGGCGACGCCGGCGGCCTGGCCGCGCGCAAAATCAACCAGCGGCTGCTCAAGGCCGAGGGACGCACGGCGGCCGCCGGCGCCGCGGCCAACAGCGCCTCGAGCACTGCCTGACCCCCAAACCCGACGGCGAGGAGGTTTCCCGTGAGCGACAACGGCAGCGGCGGCTGGCACGATGTGGCCGGCCTCGACGAGCTGGACGAGGACCTGCCCACGGGCGCGTCAGTGGGCGACACGCTGATCGCGCTCTACCTGGTGGACGGCGACGTCTACGCCACCTCGGACGTGTGCACCCACGAGTTCGCGCAGCTCTCCGACGGCTTCGTCGAGGACGGCGTGGTCGAATGCCCGCTGCACGGTGCGCGCTTCGACTGCCGCAACGGCACCTGTATGGGCCCGCCTGCGGACGAGGACCTGGCGACGTTCCCGGTGAAGGTCGAGGACGGCCGCGTCCTGGTGCAAGTGACGGAGGAGTAGCCGGCCGAGCGAGCCTTTCGCACGCCCGCGGGCACCGGTGCGCGCCGCAGCATGCCGAACCTTTCGCCGCAAGCGGAGGAGGCGACGGGCCACGCGTCCATAGGGCGCGCGCCCTCAGAGCGACCTGAGGAACGCGATCAGTGCCGCGCGATCGGCCGCGTCCATGGTGCGGAACGCCTCCTTGGCAGCATCGGCCTCGCCGCCGTGCCACAGGATCGCCTCGGCCAGGCCGCGGGCGCGGCCGTCGTGCAGGAACAGCGCGTGGTCGTTGACCGTCTCCACGAGGCCGATGCCCCACAGCGGCGGGGTGCGCCACTCGCGCCCGCCGGCCGCGAAATCGGGGCGGCCATCGGCCAGCCCCTCGCCCATGTCGTGCAGCAGCAGGTCGGTGAAGGGGTGGATCGTCTGCCCCTCCAGCACGTCGACCTCATGCTCGCCGGTGGTGAAGGTGGGCGTGTGACAGCCGGCGCAACCCGCGACGTGGAACAGCGTCTCGCCGCGCTCGACCTCGGGGTCGTCGACATTGCGGCGCACCGGCACCGCCAGCGTCTGGGTGTAGAAGGTCAGCTTGTCGAGGAACTCGTCGGACACCTCGGGCGCCCCGCCGGTCTGTGCCGCGGCGCAGGCGACCTGTCCCTCCATGCAGTTCTCCTGCGGGAACAGGCTGGTGGTCAGCCCGATGTCGCCGAACGCCGCGCCGGCGTTCTGCTGGCGCAGCGAGGGCTGGTTCGCCTTCCAGCCGAAGCGCCCCAGCGCCGGCTCGTCCGCGGCGATCGAGTGGACCCGGTTGGGCCGGCCCGAGATGCCGTCGCCGTTCTCGTCCTCGGGGTCGGCGCCCGCCAGGATCGCCGCCTCGGGGATCGCCTCCAGAAGCCCGAGGCCGAACACGGCCGGAGCCACCCGCGGCGAGATCATGATGTCGTCGCCCAGCGGCCCGTAGGCGAGGTCCTCGAAGCGCAGCTCGGGACGGCGCAGGGTGTAGGGCGTGCCGTCGCCGTATTCGCCTTCGACCTCGCGCCATTCGATCACCGCGCGGCCCTCGGGCTCGACGCCCTGGATCGCGCGGTCGCCCAGCTGGTCGCCATAGGTCGGGTGTGCCTTGGGCCCGCCGTGCGGGCCGTCGCCGGGCACGCTCAGCCGCACCAGCATCGAGAGCATCCTGTCCTCGCCGTCGACCGGCGGCCGGCCCCGGCCGTCGCGCACGTGGCAGCCCGAGCACGATACCCGGTTGAAGATCGGCCCCAGCCCGTCGAACGACTCGACCGAAGCCGGCGCGGTGGTCCAGTTGGTGTTGAACAGCCGGTTGCCGAAGAAGAACACCCGCACCCGGGCCAGCGGCAGCTCGGGCGCGGACAGCGAGAAGGCCGTGCGGTTCTGGACCCGGCGCGACACCGCGCCGCCCGGCGCCTCGCCGATCGGCCGGACCTCGACCGACCCGGCATCCGGCGTCCCAGCGCCCAGCGCCGGCGCGCCCAGCAGCACGCTCATGCCCCAGCCGGCGAGCGCCAGCGCGATGCCGGCCGCTATCGCGATCACCGTGACCTTGAGCCCGTCCAGGGGCATGGCACGCAGTCCTTCGGGGTGGTGGCCACGGTTCATTATGCGTCGGACGGGTGCAGCGGTTCACGGTGACAAATTGCCCCTCCCCCTGCGCGGAAGGGGAGAGAAGGCGCCGGCCGGCGTCAGCCGCCGATGATCACCAGCACGCCCATGCGCTGGCCGGCCTCCTTGAGCGACACGGCGAGCTCCTGCAGCGCGGTCACCGCGGCCTCGGCCTCCCTGCGCTTGTCCGAGCCCGGCGCGGAGGCAAGCACTCGGTCGAAGGGCTGGTCGATGTCGGCCAACGCCGCGGCGGCCTTGTCCAGTCGGTCCTCGACCTGCGCCGCCAGCCCGGGGTCGAGCTCGCGCAGCAACTCGGCCATGCCCGGTCCCGAATGGCCGGCGCCGTTGCCGTACCACACGTTGCGAATGCCGCGCAGGTCGTAGATGTGGTCGCGGTGCGTGGTGTCCGAGAAGCAGGAGTGCTCGTCCTCCTGGTCGCCGCTGTCCAGCGCCACGGCCAGCCGCTCCGACGCCATCTCGAAGCCGGCAAGGACGGCCAGACCGTTCATGATCCGGCCGATCGCCTCGCGCTGGTCCATGGCCTCGAAGCGCGCGCGGTAGTTGTTGTGGCCCGGCGCCCACTGCGCCTGAAGCCAATCCAGATCCGTGACCAGCTGGTCGGTGACGATGCGCAGGTACTCGCGCCGCCGGTCGTTGTCCGCCTCGCCCGGCAGGTAGTCCGTGTGCGGGCGCTGGCCCGGGCCGTCCAGGCTCAAATCCTGGCCCCAGAGCAGGAACTCGACGGCGTGCCAGCCGGTGGTCACGTCGGCCTCGTCGGTGACCTGGTCCTTCTCCAGGATCACCGCGCGGGAGATGTCGACCTCGGGGTTGTTGACGATGCCGGCGCCGGGATTGCCCTCGACATAGTCGATGAAGCTCTCGTTCAGCGGCCAGGCATTGATGCGGCCCTCGGGGCCTTCCTCGCCGGTCTCCGGGTTCGCGAAGTCGATCGGCCCGTCGTAGAACCGGAACGCCTCGGTCCGCAGGTAGGCCGGCCGCGCGTTGATCCAGGCGTCGCGCGCCCGGGCCAGCGTCGCGGGGTTTGGGTCGTCCAAGAATGCTTCGATCGCGGATCGCATCCGCCGCGCTTCCTCGAGCGCCTCGCCGTAGCTGGCATGGACCAGCGCGGCGTAGCTGTCCACCTGCGCCGCCCCGTCGTAGTTCCAGGCATTGGGGTCGGTCGACCGCAGCTTGTAGCTGGTCAGCGCGCCGCCGCCTTCGCTTCCTTCACCGCCTTCGCCGCCTTCGCCGCCCGCCGCGAGGAGGATCGGCGCGCCGAGTTCCTTGCCGGACGGACGGTCCGCCGGGTCGGCCGTCGCCCCGCCCACGGCCAGCGATCCGATGCCGGCCCAAAGAGTGATGGTCGATGTCAGCTTCAGCATGGTCGCTCTCCCTTCGGCGTGGCCGGCGATCTGGCGTCGATGTGTGAAAATGACTTGCAATTGCATGGGCTGTCAACGACCCGTGTAGTGCCCGCAGCTTCGTCTTGGCAAGCGCGGCCTGCCGGGGTAAGGGTCCGCGCCCGCGGCGTTTTGCCGCCCGTGCGCCCCCCGTGTTACACAAAGGACATCATGCCGACATTCCTGGACTTCGAACGCCCGATCGCCGAGCTCGAAGGCAAGATCGAGGAGCTGCGGCACCTGTCCGACGGCGACGGCCTCAACATCACCGACGAGGTCGCGCGCCTGCAGGACAAGGTCGAGCGCATGCTGCGCCAGACCTATGCCCGGCTCGAACCGTGGCAGAAGGTCCAGGTCGCGCGCCATCCCGAGCGGCCGCATTTCCGCGACTATCTTGAGGCGCTGTTCGAGGACGTGACCGAACTCGCGGGCGACCGCAACTTCGGCGAGGACCAGGCGGTGATCGGCGCGCTCGCCCGCTTCCGCGGCCATTCGGTGGTGGTCATCGGCCAGGAGAAGGGCCACGACACCGAAACCCGCATGCGCCACAATTTCGGCATGGCACGGCCTGAGGGCTACCGCAAGGCGATCCGCCTGATGCGCCTGGCCGAGCGGTTCGGCCTGCCGGTGCTGACCTTCGTCGATACCTCGGGCGCCTATCCCGGCAAGGGCGCGGAGGAGCGCGGCCAGGCCGAGGCGATCGCCCGCGCCATCGAGACCTGCCTCGACATCAAGGTGCCGCTGGTCTCGACCGTGATCGGCGAGGGCGGCTCGGGCGGCGCCATCGCCATCGCCGCTGCCAACTTCGTCTTGATGCTCGAGCACGCGGTCTACTCGGTGATCTCGCCCGAGGGCTGCGCCTCGATCCTGTGGCGCTCGGGCGAGCACGCCAAGGACGCCTCCGAAGCGCTGCGCATCACCGCGCAGGACCTGCGCGAGCTCGGCGTCGTCGACGAGGTCGTGCCCGAGCCGCTCGGCGGCGCGCACCGCGACCCCGAGGCCATGCATCTGACGCTCGGCGACGCGCTCGAGGCCGCGCTGCGCCCGCTGGCGAAGCTCGAGGGCGCCGCCCTGCGCTCGCGCCGGCGCGAGAAGTTCCTGGAGATGGGCCAGAAGGGCCTGAGCTGAGGCCCCGGGGGCGACCGATGCCGCCGACCCTCTACGACGTCCGCGCCGCGCTGGCGGCGGAGGGCTTGGCGTTCCGCGGCGCCTTCCATCCCGATGCGGACGACGCCGCGCCCGACACCCCGAACGGCCCCGCCGGCACGATCGTCCTGGCCGGCAATGCGGGCCCCGCGATGTGGGCTGCCTTCTCCGAGACCGAATGGGTTGCCGAGCACCCGCTCGACGCTTGGTCGCGCCGCGTCATGGGCGCCATCGCGGAACGCCTGGGCGCGCGCTACGTCAACCCTTCCGACGGCCCGCCCTGGCCGCCCTTCCTGCGCTGGGCGCGGAAGGCCGAGCCGGTCTACCCCTCGGCCATCGGCATGCTGATCCATCCCGACTACGGCCTGTGGCACGCCTATCGCGGCGCCCTGGTGCTGCCCCGACGCCTGGACCTGCCGCCCCCCGATACGCGCCCGCGCCCCTGCGACAGCTGCGCCGACAAGCCCTGCCTGACCGCCTGCCCGGTGGACGCCTTCACCCCCGGCGGCTACGACGTCGACGCCTGCGCGGCCCATGTTGCGAGCGCCGCCGGCGCCGACTGCCGCACCGGGGGTTGCCTCGCCCGCCACGCCTGCCCCGTCGGCCGCGACTACGCCTACGCGCCCGAGCAGGCCGGATTCCACATG
>CAZMTC010000142.1:0-8439 GCA_964569105.1 uncultured Alphaproteobacteria bacterium
CCTGGCTCATCAGCCGCGCCTGCAGGCCGACATGGCTGTCGCCCATCTCGCCCTCGAGCTCGGCACGCGGGACCAGCGCGGCGACCGAGTCGATGACCAGAACGTCGACCGCGCCCGAGCGGACCAGCGTGTCCGCGATCTCGAGCGCCTGCTCGCCGGCATCGGGCTGGGAGATCAGCAGCTCGTCCACGTCGACGCCAAGCTTGCGGGCGTAGGACGGGTCGAGCGCGTGCTCGGCGTCGACGAAGGCGGCGGTGCCGCCGGCCTTCTGCGCCTCCGCCACGACATGCAGCGCCAGCGTGGTCTTGCCCGAGCTCTCCGGCCCGTAGATCTCGATGATGCGGCCCTTGGGCAGGCCGCCGATGCCCAGCGCGATGTCGAGCGCGAGCGAGCCGGTGGAGACCACCTCGACGTCGACCACGCCTTCACGCTGGCCGAGCTTCATGATCGAGCCCTTGCCGAAGGCCCGCTCGATCTGGCTCAGCGCCGATTCAAGGGCTTTTTCGCGATCCATGGAGTCCTTGTCTACGAGATGCAATGCGGCCTGCGACATGTCGTGCCCTCCTTATTCCACAGCGGCCCCGCCTCTGTAAACGCGATCGCGAGGACGCCACCGAGAGGGGAGTGTACACGAAATGTTCTGTTCTTCAAGTGTTCTCATCCGGCCGCGGTCGCATTCGGTAGACGGCAACAAAATCCGGGCACAAATTAAGCGGGGAGCTCAAGGCGCATAAGGCCCTGCAACACCTCGCCAATCCGGCTCGTAAGGGAGTCACCAATAGTGTCACCAATCGATGAACAATCAGCGGGGCGTACGAATTGACGAGGCAAACCATGAGGGGCGCAAAATGCGTTATTTAAGAGCCGGTTAGGCCCCTTTTTCGACACCCATAAGGTGCCGATTGGTGACACCGCTGGGGCCGATTGGTGACGCTATTGGTGACTCCCGTTTCCTGGCTCGACGGAGGTTTGGTCATCGGGCATCCCTTCCATGCGCCGCAAAGCCGCAACTATCTTCTCCCGCGCAATTCCCTGACCGCGAAAAGCACTAAACGTCTCCAATACTTCTCTATAAGAGCGGCTCAGCCCTAGAAACAAATTGTCCGCCGCCATAGATATGCCCGTTTCCTTGAACCATTTGTCGGTCTTATAGGCGGCGATTTCCAAGAGGGCTTGGTCAAGATCGGGATGAGATAGGTGTTGTGGTTCTGCCTCGGACCCGGTCAGCAACCACCTAAGTGACACCTCCGGATATTCGGTCGCGATCCCGACGAGCATCTCAACGGAGGGTTTACCTTTGCCGCGCTCAGCCTCCGAAAGGTAACTCCGCGACACGCCCAACTGCGCCGCAAATTCAGCCTGATTGAGCCCTCGCTCCAAGCGCACTTCCTTGATGCGCTCCCCCAAGTCGAGCGCGACTCGCTCTTTGGAGTATGTCGTCATAACGACAATATCCTTGATCAAAAACGGTAAAGCGACATATGGTCTCGCCATGGGATCAAACCACAGCCGCGACCTCAACGCCATCGCCCCGTCGATGGAGCTATACCGTGCAGTCCGCGCCAGCTTCGTCATGTCTGGCACGACACTCAATGCGTGGTGTAGCGAACACGGCATCGATCGAAATTGGGCCAAGAGAGCGATCACGGGAAGGCGCAACGGGCCTGCCGCGACGGCGCTCCGGCGACGAATCGTCAAGGCTGCGATCATGGTGAAGCGTGACCGCGCAGAAATCATTGCTGAGGGCTGAGCAGCTCGCACGCTTGTGGGCTGTGAGTTATCGCCATGCACTCCGGCGTTTGAAAAAATCGCCAGGCGTCATCGTGGCCAGTGGCCGTGGTGGCGATGCCGGGATGAACTATCGTCTCCCGCTGGCTTGCTTGCCGCCGGATTTGCGACGAAGGGCAATCGATCTGTGGCCGGAACTGGCCGAGGAGCCGGTGCCGGGTGTGCCAGCTGGGGGTAGGACTGGTAAGCCGATCCGGCGGCGGTCCGACCTTGGCAAGCCCCGTGTCTTGGTCGGCCGCAACTGGGACAGGGACATCGATTTGCCATCAGTGGCCAAGGCGGCGATCGCCGCCGAGCTGGATCAACGGGTCCGGCGGCTGTGGGCGTCGAGGGCATCCCGCGCCGGATGGCGAACCATTCAGCGCTTTGCGTCAGAGGATCTCTACGAGCTGAGCCGCGAGGCCGGCAGCGCGATGCCCGACGCAGAGTTGTGGGCGCTTTGCATGGTCCCGCAGCGCTTCATCACCACATATGAGCGCCGCAAGCATCGTCGGACGGACATGTTCCGGCACGACGCCAAGGCGTTCAACGACGCCCTGCCGAACGTGCTGCGCAAGCGCCCTGAGCGGCCGCTGGAATGCGTGGTCGGTGACGGCACGCCGCTCGACATCAACGTGCTCCGGCCCGACGGCACCCAATGGAAGGTGTGGCTGATTCTTTGGCTCGATTGGGCAACCGGGCGATTGTTCGGCCACGCTTACGCCCGCCCCAAGGGCCGCGGTGTCCGGCAGCAACATATCGCCTACTCGCTCGCGGTGCTCGCCTCGGAGATCGGCATGCCGGAAACCGTCTATTTGGATCGGGGCGGCGAATACAATGCGCTCCGGGCACTGTCGGAAACCGGCCTCGCCGATGTCATCCGCGCGCTGCCATACAATGCTCGCTCCAAAGTGATTGAGCCGGCCATCCGAGTGCTCGTGCAACAATACTTGGCCCTGATCCCCGGCTTCATGGGCGGCGATCGCCTCAAGCCGCTCATCGAGACGGTTGGGAAGCCCACGGAAGCCTACCCTGGAACCATTCAGGCGCTATTCGCGGACCTCGAGCGTGCAATCGCGGTGTTCAATGCCACGCCGCGCGATGGGCGCGACGGCCGGAGCGCGACTGATCTATGGCAGGCCGCAGTCAACGCCGGGTGGCGCCCGGCCAAGGCCGATCTCGCGACCCTGACCGAGGTCATGTCCCGGCCGCTGACCCGCACCGTGAAGCGGGGCGCGATCAGGATCGGCAACCACGACTACACCTCGGACAGCCTGACGTGGAGGTTCGATCTGGAAGGCGAACGCGTCACCGTCCAGGTTCCGATCGACCCGGAACTGGGGTGGCCTCCCGCCGTATACGACCCGGCAGGCGCGTTCGTCGGGCTGGTCCAAAAGAAGCTTCCGTTTCAATGGAACGACCCTGCCGGGGCCCACGAATCGACGCGCCTTAAAGCCTTGCGCCGGCAAGGTGCACGCGCTTTGGAAGACGAGGCGCCACCGGCCGACGTCGCGCGCGACGTGCAAAAGTTTCTTGAGCGACACGGGCCGCCGCCGGATCCACCCGCCGGCGAAATCCGCGAGCTCGCCGGCGAGCGCGGGCGCGCCGCCGAAGCCCGGCGCCTGTCCGGTGCGCAAATCGGTTCGCCGCCGCCGTCGCCGGCCGAAGAGCCGGAGCCCGACTACTACGACATGCTCGAAGAGGTCGACCGCAAACGGAGTGCTCAATGAGCGAGATTGTCGAATTTCACCGCACACCCGACCACGGCGGACCGATCGAGACGCCGACGTTTCGCAAGATCAGCCGCGCCGTTCACGACTGCCACACTCACGGCCGGCTTGCGGTCATCCGGGGCGGGTTCGGGATCGGCAAGACCTTCGTGCTGCGCCGCTACACTGAAGCACACCCGTGCGACGTCGCCATGGCGACGCTGGGACCCACGACGCGGTCGCTGACCGGCGGGCTCAGCGCCGCATGCGTCCAGGTTGCACGTGCGTGGGAGTGGTATTTCGGCGAGGCGCCTCGGGGAACCAGCTATCAGTCATACGGCCTCGCAATCTCGCGTTCGATCCAGCGGATGTGCCGCGAGATCATCGACCAGGGCGGACGCCTGCTGTTGATCATCGACGAAGCCCAGCACGCCCGACCCGATCTGCTCGACGAGTTCCGGGGGCTCTATGACGAAGGACTGTTCGGATTGGCCATCAGCGGCAACCAGGCCCTGTTCGATCCACGGCGCGGGCGCATGGAGACAGCCGATTTCGGCGCCCTGCTGAGCCGCGCCGATCATGTCCTCGACATCCCCGCGGCGCCGGCGGCCGACATCGACGCCGTGCTCGACGCCCACCGGATCGCCGCAAAGGAATCGCGGGCATTGTTGGAGCGATGCGCTGCTGCCGGCGGCCTGCGCGAGATGATCCACGTGATCGACAAGGCGCAGGAGATCAGCGGCGCACCATTGGTCGGGCTGAAGCATCTAAAGGCAGCCGCGGCCTCTACCGGGCTTTCGGGGATCGGCTGGCACCGAAGGCGATAGGCCTTGAGGCGGCGCACTCGGACGCCGCAGAGATTTGGAGGGCTGACATGGAGGGACTGGCTACCTTCGAACAGGTGTTCCTGCGCGACCGTTACGTGGTGCACAAGGTTGATCGGTGGTTGGAAAACCCATCGGTTAGTCCCGGGGACCTGCTCATCTTCGATTTCACTTGCGATCGCGTCGACAGGGACGGCACGTATCTGCTCAATTTTGGCGGTGACCTATGCCCCCGGATCTGCCACCGGGAGATTAACGGGGTTCACATAATGCCCTCCCGTGCCCGAAGCCCGGTCCAAGTGGTGCCCAACGATCGCCTGGATGAGCTCATGGTGGTCGGCCGCATCGTCTGGCACTTCCGACAGGTCGAGTGATGCAGCGGGATAAGCTGGCGGTCGTTCACGTCGCCAAGGCGCGGCTGCGGCTCGACGAGGCGGACTATCGTGCGTTGCTGGCGCGCGCCGCCGGCGTCGAGAGCAGCCGCGACTTGGACGACGCGGGCTTCGCGCGGGTGATGGACGAATTTGCCCGCTTGGGCTTCGTTTCGGACGCCGCAAGGAAGAACCTGGGGCGCCGGCACCCGCTCATGGCCAGCTCCGGCCAGGTCAAAAAGCTCCGGCAGCTATGGGCGGAGTACACGGACGGCAAGGGTGACGACCGGTCGCTCGGCAAGTGGCTCGATCGGCAGGGCTGGGCGTCGGCTCTCAGGTTCCTTCCGTCGCACAATGCCCAGAAGGCCATCGGCGCACTCGTGCGGATGAACCAGCGGCGGGCCACCAGCGGATCCTGCATAGCGAATAAGAGCGAATGAGAGACGCTGGGCGGCCATCTTGGCACCTCGAGGCCCCTCCGACCATGGACAACGACTCGATGCGCCATGGCGCTCTCTTCCAATGCAGGAGGCCGCTGATGGATGAACAGAACGACCCCGACACCCAGATTCGTAACTTCCTGCTCAGCGCCCCGAGGGACAAGCTCTACTCGGAGCTGGCGCGCGAGATCGTGAAGCGCTTCGGCGCCGACCGAGCCTGGTCCCGGCAGCAGATCTTCGACCTGCTCAACGAAGAAGGTATCCGGCAAAAATGCCGCTCTCGGATCTACAACGATCCTGAGGTGCGCGACTTCATCGAAGATCGCCTGGGCCGGCGGACGCTGAGGGAGATCGAATCAGAGTGCCGCCAACGATTCGGCGAAAGCCGGACGCCATCCAAGACCGCAATTCACCGCCACTGGGCGCGAATGCGCTCTTTTTGACGGTGACATTTGTCACCGTGCCCAAAACTGCCTGGGTCTGACATTTGTCAGGGTGATCGCTCTTGCGATTGCGGTTGATGAACTTGGCGGCCGGCCGGGTTCTGCCTGCATAGGTCGACTCCGGCAGACAGGACATCTTGCGGGCCGGCCGGCCGCCGCCTCTTACGGTGAACACCCATGCTGATTAATCAGTCGAACCTCGACACCGTCTTCAACGCATTCAATGCCGCCTTCACGCGCGGCCTCGTCGCGTCGGACCCGCAGTGGGAACAGGTCGCGATGCGGGTGGTGTCCGGGACTCGCGAGGAGCAATACGGCTGGATCGAGCAGACGGCCGGCATCCGCGAATGGTTGGGCGACCGCGTGATCCACAACCTCGCGGCCCAAGAGTTTAAGATCACGAACCGGGATTTTGAGAAGACCATCGCGGTGGACCGCAACGACCTCGAGGACGACCGAGTCGGCATCTTCGGTCCCGTTTTCGAGCAGCTTGGCCGCGAAACCAGGCAATTCCCGGACCAACTCGTGTTTCCGCTTCTTGCCGCCGGGTTCGCTTCGCCGGCCTATGACGGCCAATACTTCTTCGACACCGATCATCCTGTGCTCGACGAAACCGGCGCCACGGTCTCGGTCGCGAACACCGATGGCGGCGCCGGGAGCCCATGGTTCCTGATCGACAGCTCGAAGGCGTTCAAGCCCCTCGTGTTCCAGGACCGGCGGGCGTTCCAGTTCGTGCGCAAGGACCGACCCGAGGACGACAACGTCTTCACCAGGAAACAGTTCCTGTACGGCGTAGACGGGCGCATGAACGTCGGCTTCGGCCTGTGGCAGCTCGCCTGGGGCAGTAAGCAGGAACTCAACGCGGCCAACTACGAGGCGGCGCGGGCGGCTATGGCGGGCTTCATCCGCGATGGTGGCGTCAAGCTCGGCGTCATGCCCGACACCCTTGTCGTGGGCCCGGGGCTCGAGGGAGCGGCGCGTCGTCTGCTCTTCGGCGGCGACCGGGTCGAGGAGCCCGATACCGGATTCTTCGTCAGCCGATCCAACGAATGGAAGGACAGTGCGCGCCTGGTCGTCTCGCCCTTCCTGTGATCGAGGTAGAAACCATGCCGGCGGACAAAGCGACGGAGCTCATTGCTCAAATTCTAGAAGGTATGGCGCTGATCGACGCCGACAGGGCACTCGATGATGCGCGCCGCTTTGCTTTCAGCTGCGTGTTCGAAGGTGGTGATCAAGATGAGCTCGGCGCGGCACTCGATTGCAGCGACGAAGCGAGAGCGATCGCGTCGGCGATGTCCGGGCTGCACCTGCACGAAGTGGTGGACACGTTGGAGACCGCGCGGATGGCCGCATGGAGGGCCCGGTACAACGAACTTCCGGAAAGCCGCTACGGCCGCGCCATACGAGCAATCGCGAAGGCGGGAGCCGCACGGCTGAACTAGGGAACCGGTCGGGCCAAATGGGGCGCTCCCGCGACCATGATCTGCCGCCTACGCTGGAACTCGTCGCGACCGAAGTGAACGAAGAGGTGGCTTTGCTCCTGGCGCGATCTCTCGGCGGTCAAAACGTCTACATGCCTGACCATCCGGGCCCCGACCATCCTCTGACGCTCGCGCTCGGTCAGAAGGATGCTGCTCGCGTGGCACGCGTCCTCGGGCCAGGTAGCGTGCCCATCCCGTTTGGGCCCTATTCGATACGGTCGCAACTCCAGCAAGCCATCAGAGATGGGATCACCAATGGCCTCTCGGCGCGAGAGATCGTGCGGCAGGTCGGCTGCTGCGAACGCACGGTCCGGCGTCACCGTGCCCTCATGAGGGCGACGGTCCAGCCCCGGGCCGAGCGTCGGCAGGAGCAGGAGGACTGAGCCGATGACGGAGCTGGTCGTCGGCGTCCGACTGACGGGCGACGCCTCGGACCTTCAGGGCGCGGCCGAGCTGTCGCAGCGCGAGATGGTGCGGCTGGCCGAGTCGGCCGAACTGGTGGCGCGCGACGGCACACGGGCCGGGACGGCGCTGGCGCGGACGGGCGCGCAGGCTCAGGCGGCGGCACAGCGCGCCGGCGCCATGACCTCGGCCATGGGGCGGATCGGGCCGCTGATGCAGCGCAACCGCGTGCTGGCGCAGCAGTTCGGCTTCCAGATCTCCGACATGGCGACGCAGCTGTCGCTGGGCGCCAACGCGATGCAGGTGTTCGCGATCCAGGGCGGCCAGCTGCTGTCGTTCCTGCCTGGCTTCGGCACGCTGATCGGCGCGGGCGTCACGGTGGTGGGCGCGCTCGCCGCCGGGCTGATCGACGTGAGCGACGCCGCCGACGAGGCGGCGGACGACATTGGCGGTCTCACCGAACGGTTGACCGCGTTCAACGACATCCTCGACCAACTCGGGCTGTCGCAGCTCAAGCTCGGTGAGGCCGCGCTGCGCGACTTGGTGCGGGAAAACATCAGGCGTGTCGAGGGCGACGTGGAAAGCCTGGAGCGCCGGCTGGAGCGCGCGCAGCAGGGGGCGGCCGAGCTGCGGCGCGCGAACCGCGGGCCCGGCGCCGTTCCCGGCCCCTTGCTGGAAGAAACGATCGAGGAACGGTTCGGGGTGGCGCGGCTCGAGTTCGAGCTGCACCAGGCACGTCGCGAGCTCAATCAGCTGAGAAACCAGTTTCGCGGCCGCTCGGCGGCGTCGGCCGAGGGCTTCGCCGCGCCGGATTTTTCGCCCGAAGGTTTCCGCGACGTCCTCGACGAAGACCAAGACGAGGGCCGGAGCGGCGGGCGCACAGGGCGCAGACGCGAGGCGCTCGAACGCGACATCGACGCGCTGATCCGGCGCGAGCGCGAGACCGCCCGGCGCGAAGCGCAGGCCGCGGCGGCGGCGATCGAGCAGACCATCGGCGGGCTC
>CAZMTC010000142.1:8449-9210 GCA_964569105.1 uncultured Alphaproteobacteria bacterium
GGGCTCGAGCGCCAGAACGCGGTGCTCGAGCTGCGCATCGCCGGCGAGAGCGAGCTCGCGGCGCTGCTGGAGGCGCGCGCGTCGCTCGAAGCGCGGATCGGCCGGACGCTCGAGCCGGAGGAGCTCGCCGACCTCGAGGCGGCGATCGGCGCCAACCGGGCGCTGACGCGCGAGCTGCAGGCGCGCGACGTGGTCGTGCAGCAGCTCGGCGCGTCGATCGACGGCGCGCTGAACGAGGCGATCCACGGCAACATCCGGTCGTGGGAGGATCTGGGACGGGTCTCGCTGAGCGTGCTGCAGCAGATCGTCGACGCGACGATCCAGGCGGCGTCGATCCGGGCGGGCGGCGGTGGCGCCCAAGGCATCGGCGGACTGGTGCTGGATTTCCTGGGCGGGTTCCTCGGCGCGGCGGGCGGCGGCGGGTCGGGGCCGCTTATCCCGGTCAACCCGTTCGGCCCGACCTCCGTGTTCCGCCTTGGCGGCGTGGTGGGCGCGACGCCGCAGGTGGGCTTAGCGGCCGACCCGGTGGCGTGGCGTGGGGCACCGCACTACCAGCAGGGCGGCTTGGTCGGGCGCGGGGTGCCGATCGTCGCGCATGAGGGCGAGGAAGTGCTGACGCCCGACGACCCGCGGCACCGGCGCAACGGCCGCGCCGGCGGCGGGCCGGCTATGGTCATCGAGTACCTTGACGCCCGCGGCGCCGACCCACGGCGACATGCTCAGGTTAACGGGCAGCGAAGAAGTCAGTGGCGCGTCATTGC
>CAZMTC010000143.1:0-3301 GCA_964569105.1 uncultured Alphaproteobacteria bacterium
ATCGGCCAGCGCGAGGCGCGGGCCAATCTCTCGGTGTTCATCCAATCGGCACGCGCCCGCGGCGTGGCGATGGATCACACGCTCTTCCACGGCCCGCCGGGCCTGGGCAAGACCACGCTGGCGCAGATCGTGGCGCGCGAACTGGGGGTGGGCTTTCGCATGACCTCGGGCCCGGTCCTGGCCAAGGCGGGGGACCTGGCGGCGATCCTTACCAATCTCGAGCGCAACGACGTGCTCTTCATCGACGAGATCCACCGCCTCAACCCCGCGGTCGAGGAGGTGCTCTACCCGGCGATGGAGGACTTCGAGCTCGACCTGATCATCGGCGAAGGACCGGCCGCGCGCTCGGTGCGCATCGACCTGCCGCCCTTTACCTTGGTCGGCGCGACGACGCGCTCGGGGCTGATCACCAACCCGCTGCGCGAGCGCTTCGGCATCCCGCTGCGGCTCGAGTTCTATCCGCCCGAGGCGCTGCAGCGCATCGTCGAGCGCAACGCGACACTGCTCGAAATGCGCCTGACCGCCGACGGCGCGACGGAGATCGCGCGGCGCGCACGCGGAACCCCGCGCATTGCCGCCCGGCTGCTGCGCCGGGTGCGCGACTTTGCCGCGGTCGACGGCGCGGCAGAGGTAGGCGCCGCCGAAGCCGACGCGGCCCTGCGGCGCCTCGATGTCGACGCGCAGGGGCTCGACGCCATGGACCGGCGCTATCTCGGCGCCATCGCCGAGAAGTACGGCGGCGGGCCGGTCGGCGTCGACACCATGGCCGCGGTGCTGTCCGAGCCGCGCGACATGATCGAGGAGGTGATCGAGCCCTACCTGATTCAGCAGGGCCTGCTCATGCGCACACCCCGCGGCCGCGCGTTGGCGGATGCCGGCTACCGCTATCTGGGCGTGGCGCTGCCGGCTCGGCGGCAACTCGACCTGCTCGACGACACCGGCGAGGACCCGCCTGGCGATGGCTGAGCCGCCTCGGAGATCGTCGGTACGCGGTTGCGCCGGGCGCGTCCGCCTCGCTACAAACCTGCGCGGCAGCGTGGACGGAGCGATCGATGACGGGCGGCGAAGCGCAGGGAGCCACCGCGACCAGCGGCTGGCGCGACGACGCCGCGGGCTGCCATCGCTTCCCGATCCGCGTCTACTACGAGGACACCGACGCGCTCGGCATCGTCTACTACGTCAACTACTTGAAGTTCGCGGAACGCGCCCGTACAGAGATGCTCCGCCTGCTGGGCCATGGCCAGGACGAGCTGCTGGCACAGCAGGGCATCGGGTTCACCGTGCGGCGCTGCGAGGTCGAGTATTTCGCGCCGGCGCGCCTGGACGACGCGCTGGAGGTGCGAACGCGCATGACCCAGATACGCGGCGCCTCGATGGGCATCGCGCAGTCGGTATGGCGCGCAGACACCGAGCTGGCGCGGCTCAAGCTCAGGATCGCCTGCGTGACCCGGGACGGCCGGCCCGCGAGGCTGCCGGACCGGCTGCGTGCCGAGTTCGAGCCGTTGGTCGGACAAGAGTAGATCCAATTCGAGCGGGGAGCGTGGGTTGATGGACGGGTTCGCGGTCGAGATCGTCAACTGGCTGCATCTCAGCGGCACGGTCGACGCGCTGAGCGCGCCATGGGACCTGCTCGCGCAATCGGACACCGGGACCGGCGGCGGCGAGACGGGAAGCGTCGGCGGCACGGGCGAGGGCGAGGACCTGCCGGCCACGCCGGTCGCACCGGTGACCGGCGAGGAACTCGGCGGATCGCAGGCGGATCTGGACATGTCGATCGTCGGCCTGTTCCTGCAGGCCGACTGGGTCGTCAAGTCGGTCATCGTCGTCCTCATCCTCGCCTCGTTCTGGACCTGGGCGATCATCTTCGAGAAGGTCTCCACGCTTCGCCGGTTGAACCGCAAGTCGAACAAGTTCGAGGAGGCGTTCTGGTCCGGCGCCGCGGTCGACGACCTCTACGACCGCATGGGCCAGCGCCCGGCCGACCCGATGGCGGCGCTGTTCGGCGCCGGCATGCGCGAGTGGCGCCGGTCGACGCCCGAAGCGGGCACCCGCGCCGACAGCCACGCCTCGGTCCAGCAGCGCATCGAGCGGGTCATGCTGGTGACCATGAACCGCGAGATGGAGCGCATCGAGCGGTTCATGACCTTCCTGGCCTCGGTCGGCTCCACCGCGCCCTTCGTCGGCCTGTTCGGCACGGTGTGGGGCATCATGAACAGTTTTGCCGCCATCGCCGCGCAGAAGAACACCAACCTGGCGGTGGTCGCGCCGGGCATTGCCGAGGCGCTGTTCGCCACCGCGCTCGGCCTGGTGGCGGCGATCCCGGCGGTGCTCGCCTACAACAAGCTTTCGACCGATCTGGCGCGATACGCCGCGCGGCTCGAGGCGTTCGTGGGTGAGTTCTCCGCGATCCTCTCGCGCCAGCTCGACGACGGGAAGAAGTGATGGCGGTCCGACTCGAACAACCCGGGGGAACCCTGAGCGCCGGCCGGCGCCGGGGCGGCTACCGGCCGATGGCGGAGATCAACGTGACGCCGCTGGTCGACGTCATGCTGGTGCTCTTGATCGTGTTCATGGTCACGGCTCCCCTGTTGACCGTGGGCGTGCCGGTGGACCTGCCCAGGACCGAGGCCCAGAACCTAAACCAGCCCGAGGAACCGCTGGTCGTCTCGATCGACGAGAGCGGCACGCTTTACATCCAGGAAACCGAGGTCGACAGCGCCACATTGGTGCCCAAGTTGCGGGCGATCACCCAGAACAATCCCGAGGCCCGGATCTTCGTGCGCGGCGACCGGAAGATCGCCTACGGCAGGATCATGGAGGTCATGGGCCTGATGAACGCAGCGGGATTCACGAAGGTGGCACTGATCGCCGAGATGCCCGGCGCACCGTCGGGCAGCGGCCAGGGCGCCGAGGACGAGAACGGCAACTGAGGGCCGCATGCGGAACGCCGCGCTGATCTCCGGGTGCCTGCATATCGCGGGCATTCTGATGATCGCCCTGGGCCTGCCCCTGGTGGAGCGCGACCTTCCCTTCACCGCGCAGCCGGTCCCGGTCGAGGTCATCACCGTGTCCGACGTGACCAACCCGCCCAGGGGCCAGGAGGCGCCCGAGCCCGAGAAGGAGCCGGCGCCCGCCGAGGAACCGGCGGAAGCGAAGCCGCCGCCCCCGCCCGAGCCCGAGCCGGAGCCCGCCGAGCCGGAGATCACGCCTGAGCCGGAGCCCGAGGCCGAGGTGGCCAGCGTCCCCCCCGAGCCGCAGCCCGAGCCGCGGATCCCGATGTCGGTGCGGCTCGTGGGCACGA
>CAZMTC010000143.1:3311-9133 GCA_964569105.1 uncultured Alphaproteobacteria bacterium
GTCTTTCAGCGCGACGGCGCAGCGGGTCGACGTGCAGGGACCGCGCATCGAGGCCAGGCCCTTGCCGCGTCCCGACCGCAAGCCGCCGGAGAAGCCGCAGCCGGAGAAGAAACCGCCGCAGAAGAAGCCGGAGGATTTCGATTCGGTGCTCAACGACGTTCTCGAGGAGGTCGCGAGCGAGCCCGAGGAGCCGGAAGCCGAGAAGCCGCCGGCGCCGAAGCCGGGCGACAGGATCAACGACCCGTCCCAGCAGCTGTCGATCTCCCAGATCGACGCGGTGCGGCGCCAGATCGCCAAGTGCTGGAACATCCCGGCCGGCGCCAAGGACGCACACGAAATGGTCGTCGAGATCGAGGTGGACATGCGGCGCGACGCCACGGTCGGCCACGCGGTCGTCGTCGACCGCTCGCGCATGGCCACCGACAGGTTCTACCGCGCGATGGCGGAGAGCGCGCTGCGCGCCGTGCTCAATCCCCGCTGCCAGCCCTACCCGCTGCCGCAGGACCGTTTCGACGTCTGGCGCGACATGACGCTCCGTTTCGACCCGAGGGAGATGTTCCGATGAGTGTGAAGTCGATGATCCGACGCCTGGCATGCTTGGCGTTGCTCGCCACCGCGGCGATGCCGGCCCGGGCCGAGTTGACCATCGACATCACCCAGGGAGGGGTCGAGCCGCTGCCCATGGCGGTCGTCCCGTTCCACGCCAAGGGCGGCGGCGACCGAGCGGCCCTGTACGGCCAGGACATCGCCGGCGTGGTGGAGGCCGACCTGGAGCGATCGGGATTGTTCCGCCCGATCGAGCAATCCGCCTTCATCCAGAGTTCGGAGCAGATCGCGACCCAGCCCCGCTTCGCCGACTGGCGCCTGATCAACGCCCAGGGCCTGGTCCACGGCAATGTCGAGATCGAGCCCGACGGTCGGCTGCGCGTCGAGTTCCGGCTGTGGGATGTGCTCGCCGAGCAGCAGATGGTGGGCAAGGCCTACGAGACGCCGCCCGAGAATTGGCGCCGGGTGGCGCACATCATCGCCGATGCGATCTACGAACGGGTCACCGGCGAGATGGGCTATTTCGACACCCGCGTCGTATACGTGGCCGAGGACGGGCCCGCGACCAACCCGCGCAAGCGCCTGGCCATCATGGATCAGGACGGCGCCAATCACCGCTATCTCACCGACGGCTCGTCGTTGGTGCTGACGCCGCGCTTCTCGCCCTCGACGCAGGAGATCACTTACCTGTCCTACACCGGCAACCAGCCGCGGGTGTACTTGCTCAACATCGACACCGGCCGCCAGGAATTGGTCGGCGATTTCCCGGGAATGACCTTCGCCCCGCGCTTCTCGCCCGATGGCAACCGGGTGATCATGAGCTTTTCGACCGGCGGCAACTCCGAGATCTACACCATGGACCTGCGCACGCGGTCGGTGCGTCGGCTGACCAACCACCCGGCGATCGACACGGCCCCGTCCTACTCGCCCGACGGACGCGAGATCGCCTTCGAGTCCGATCGCGGCGGCAAGCAGCAGATTTACGTCATGGAGGAGAACGGCGGGAACGTGCGACGCATCAGCTTCGGCGATGGCAGCTACGCCACCCCCGTCTGGTCGCCGCGCGGCGACCTGATCGCATTCACGAAGATCCTCAAGGGCCGGTTCTTCATAGGCGTCATGCGCACCGACGGCTCGGGCGAGCGCCTGCTGGCCGACGGCTACCTGGTCGAGGGACCCACCTGGGCGCCCAACGGCCGGGTCCTGATGTTCTTTCGCCAGCAGCCGCTGCCGGAAGGCTCGCTGACGCAGCTCTACATGATCGACCTCACCGGCCGGAACGAACGCCTGGTCCCGACGCCACAGGATGGCTCGGACCCGGCCTGGTCGCCGCCGCTGCCATGACCGGTGAGCGGAAGCGAGGCAAGGCGATGACCCGTTCGGATGATTTTTCCGTGATCCACGGGGCGTTCGCTTGTGCCGCCAACTCCGCGCGGTCTATAGTCCCGCCAGCCAATTCGGCCCGTGACCGCGCCATCCAACCGCCATCGAGAATCGGGGGCATATGATGAATCTCAAGACTGTCGCCGCGCCGGTGCTCGGCGCGCTCATGCTCGCCGCGTGCTCCACCGGTGAAGACACGACCACCACGGCGTCGCAGACGAGCGCGTCGGGTGAGACGGCCACGCAGTCCACCGGCAATTTCGGATCCTTTATCCAGCAACGGTGCCAGGGTGCCGACCGCGTCTTCTTCGCATTCGACCAATCCAGCCTCAGCCCTCAGGCCCGTTCGACCGTCGAGTGCTGGGCGAGCTGGATGAAGGACAATCCCTCGGCTCGGATCACGATCGAGGGCCATGCCGACGAGCGCGGCACGCGCGAGTATAACCTGGCGCTGGGCGACCGGCGCGCCAACTCGGTCGAGCAGTATCTGCAGGCTCTGGGCGTGTCCAACACGGTCCAGACGATCAGCTACGGCAAGGAGCGCCCGGTGGATCCGGGTCACAACGAGGCGGCGTGGGCCAAGAACCGCCGTGCCGTGGCGGTGGTCGCCGGGCCGGCCTCGTAGGCGACCCCCGTCGACGGGCGGCAAAAGAGCGTTCGCGGCGCCGATCCGACCCGCGCCTACGGTCGCACCGGGGCCCGACCGACCCCGGGCGCATCGCCGCCACGATCGTGGCTCCGGCGACATGATCCCGGGCGGGCCTAAATTTTGCCAGGATTGCGACCCAGGGTCCGGTTCGCGACAATGCGCTACGCGCGCACCGAACGAGTAAGGACACGAAACAGGGTCCGCACCATGCGATCTGACCGTATCGGGGGGCCACTGGCCGCTGCGCTGCTCGCGGCGTTGGCTTGTGCCCTCATCTGGCCATTTGACGCGCGCGCTCAGTCGGGCGATGCCGCGGCGCTGCAGGACCGGATCGGGCAGTTGGAACAGGAGATCGCCGATCTGCGCCGCCTGATCACCGGCGGCGGAACCCCATCCTCGCAGAGCCAGGGACCGACCGAGGTGGGCGGCGAGATGCCACCGACGCTGGCCGCCCGGATGCAGATCCGCATGTCCGCGATCGAGCAGGAGCTGCGGACAATCACCGGGCAGTTCGAAGAGATGTCGTTCCAGCTTCGGCAGCTCGACGACCGCATGGACACCGCGCTGTCGGATGTCGAGTACCGGTTGAGCGCGCTGGAGGGCGGCGCGCCGGGCACGCCGCCACCGTCGGCCAGCGCCTCGCCAGACGGCGGCTCCTCGTCGACCACGCCCGGCCCGTACAACCCGCCGGAGATGGGCGGCGCGCCGACCCCCGTGACCCCGCAGCCTTCGAACGGGGACGCGGGCGCGGAACCGACGCAGACCGCGTCGCTGCCGGAAGGCACGCCGGCCGAGCAGTACGACCATGCCAAGGCACTCTTGCGCCAGCGCCAGTTCGAGGGGGCGGCGGACGTCCTCCAGGCGTTCATCGACGCCTATCCGGACGGGCCGCTCACCGGCAACGCCTACTATTGGCTGGGCGAGACCTATTACGTGCGCGGCATGTACGATCAGGCGATCACCAGGTTCGGCCAGGGCTACAAGACCTTCCCGGACCATCCCAAGGCGCCCGACAATCTGCTCAAGCTCGCCATGTCGCTGGGCGCCACGGAACGCAAACCGCAAGCCTGTGCGGCATTCGCCGAGCTCGAGCGGAAGTACCCGAATGCCGGCAGCAACCTGAAATCCATCGCCCGGCAGGAAAGCCAGAAGCTTGGGTGCTAAGCCGGCAGCCCGGCCCGCCGCAACCGACTTGAGCAGCGCCTTTGACGCCGCCATGGCCCGATTCGCGCCGTTCGAGGCGCGGCCGAAGCTGGCGGTGGCGGTTTCGGGCGGACCCGACAGTATGGCGCTTGCGCTGCTCGCTCACGACTGGACCGCGGCGCGTGCCGGCACCGTCCACGGCCTGATCGTCGATCACGGACTGCGGGCCGAGAGCGCCGCCGAGGCGTGCTGTACCGCCGAACGGCTCGTGGGAGCCGGAATCCCGGCCACGATCCTCGCTTGGGAGGGGCCGAAGCCGACCACGGGCATCCAGGAGGCCGCGCGCGCCGCGCGCTACGCGCGCCTGGAGGTTTGGTCCCGGACAAACGGAGTCCTGCACCTGCTGCTGGGGCATCACCGCGACGATCAGGACGAAACCGTGGCCCACCGCGCCGAGCGCGGCTCGGGGCCAGCAGGGCTGGCCGGCATGGCGGCGGTAGTCGAGCGCGCGGACCTGCGCTTGCTGCGGCCGCTGCTCGGCGTGACCAAGGCCGACATCCTCGCCTGGCTCGCCATGCGCGGCCAGAAGTGGATCGACGACCCGTCCAACCGGGACCCCGCCTTCGCCCGCGCGCGCTTGCGCCGCGACGGCATCGCCGCGCTTCCGCCCGGCGACTTCGCGCCGCAGCGGCGCGAGCGCGAGCGGGCGGCCGCCCGGCTGCTGGCGCGAGCGGCACGCCTCGACGCGGCCGGGTGGGCCACGCTCGACGTCGTCGCGCTGCGGGCGGCTCCGCGCGGCACGAGGCGCGACGCGCTGGCCGCGGTGCTGCGCACGGTGGGGGGCGCGTCCTACCCGCCGCGCTCGACCCGGCTCGACGCCCTGCTCGACGCGGTCGCGCGAGACCGGCTCGGCGGCGGCAGGACCCTGGCGGGCTGCCGCATCGTACCGTGGCGCAACGGCTTGCTGGTGGCGCGCGAGGCGGGCGCCGTAGAGGCCCCCCGCGAGCTCGGCAACGAGGCGGCGCTGTGGGATGGCCGCTGGCGCGTGCGCGGGCCGTCCGGTTGGCGTGTGGAAGCGCTCGGCGGCAGGCGTCCGGACGGCGCCGAGCGCGGCCTTGTTCCGAGCCCCGCGCGCGCAGCGCTCCCTATGCTGTGCGACGGCCACGGACCGGTGGCCGTGCCGCATCTGGGCTGGGTGCGCTCGGAGATGGATCCGGCGGCGGCGCAGGCCGTGTTCGCGCCACGCTGGCCGCTGGCCCGTGCGCCCTTCGCCGCAGTCCGGTAGACGTTGTTTTGCCCGTCCCGTAACCTATGTTTAAGCACAACCGAAATAACGGTAAGCCGGCGTCCTGGGCGCTGCGGCGGCGTGTCCGCCCCGACCGCCGTCACCGACTTGGCTAGAAGAGGTTTCCCGCAGTGAACAATTTCGGTCGCAATCTCGCCGTCTGGCTGATTATCGGCCTGCTGCTGATCGCCCTGTTCAACCTGTTCCAGGGCTCGAACACCCGGCCCGACGCTCAGTCGATCGAGTATTCGCAGTTTCTCGACATGCTCGATCGCGGCGAGATCGCGCAGGTCACGATCCAGGGCAACGAAATCACCGGCCAGCGTGAAAACGGCTTGAAGTTCACGACCTACAAGCCCGACGAAACGCCGGGCCTGATCGACCAGCTCCGCGCCAACGGCGTCGGCTTCCAGGCCAAGCCCGAGGACGACGGCGGCTCGCCGCTGCTGCACATCCTGATCTCCTGGTTCCCGCTGCTGATCATTATCGGCCTGTGGATCTTCTTCATGCGCCAGATGCAGTCGGGCACCGGGCGCGCCATGGGCTTCGGCAAGTCGCGTGCGAAGATGCTCACCGAGAAGGTCGGCCGTGTGACCTTCGACGACGTCGCCGGCGTCGAGGAAGCCAAGCAGGAGGTGCAGGAGATCGTCGAGTTCCTGCGCGACCCGCAGAAATTCCAGCGCCTGGGCGGCCGTATCCCCAAGGGCGTGCTGCTGGTCGGCCCGCCGGGCACCGGCAAGACGCTGCTCGCGCGCGCCATAGCCGGCGAGGCCAATGTGCCGTTCTTCACCATCTCGGGCTCGGACTTCGTCGAGA
>CAZMTC010000144.1:0-9122 GCA_964569105.1 uncultured Alphaproteobacteria bacterium
CGAGATGATGCGGTTGCGCCGCGGGAAGTGACGGGCCTGCGGCTCGGTCCCCGCCGGTTGCTCGGCCAGGATCGCGCCGCGTGCCGAGATCTCGTCGTGCAGCTTCGCCGTCTCGCGCGGGTAGACCACGTCAACTCCGCCCGCGACCACCGCCACCGTGCCGGTGTCCAGCGCCGCTTCGTGCGCCGCCGCGTCGATGCCGCGGGCCAAGCCGGAAACCACGACCAGTCCGGCCTCGCCCAGCGCGCGAGCGAGCTGCGCCGCGAGCCGGCGCCCGTTGGCCGAGGCGTTGCGCGCTCCCACCAGTGCTACACAGCGCCGCCCGGCCGTTGCCGGGTCGCCGCGTACCGCGATCAGGGGCGGTGCGTCGTCGATAGCGGCCAGCGGCCGCGGATAGTCCGGCTCGCCCACCGCGACCAGCCGCCCCCCCGCCTTCGCCAACGTCGTCATCTCGCGCTCGGCGTCGGCTGCCGGTAACAGCCGCACCGCACGCCGACGCCCGCCGCGGCGCGCCAACTCGGGCAGCCGCTCCAACGCCGCTTCGGCCGAGCCGTAGTAGCGCAGCAAATTGTAGAAAGTGACCGGCCCGACGTTCTCGCTGCGGATCAGCCGCAGCCAGGCGAGCCGTTCCGCGTCGCTCAAGACGATCCCGGGATGCTCCATCGCGCGACAATAGCGTGGGTGGGGGAGGGCGCAAGCACCCTCAATTCCCCTTCGCGCCGATCTTGGGCTCCTCCCCGGTCAGCAGCCGCTTGATGTTGTCCTTGTGCCGCAGCCACACCAGCGCGGCGATCAGCAGCGCCAGCTCGGCGTATTGCTGCGTGATCAGCGAGCCCATGAGCCGCCCGTCCAGCCGATCCGCGACACCCCACGCGGCCAGCGGCGCCAGCGCCAGCGACACCAGCGCGGCCAGCGACGACCAGCGGAACGCCGCCGCCACCAGCAGCCACATCGCGCAGGCGAACACGCCCACCGGCCACATGATGGCGAGAAGCACACCCAGCGCGGTCGCCACGCCCTTGCCGCCGCGGAATTTGAGCCACACCGGGAACAGGTGGCCCGCGACGGCGCCGGCCGCCGCCATCACCTCGACATCCGGATGGCCCACCACAAGGTTGGCGATACCCACCGCCGCTGCGCCCTTGCCGCTGTCGAGGATCAGCGTCGCCAGCGCCAGCGGCCGGTTGCCGGTGCGCAACACGTTGGTCGCGCCGATGTTGCCCGAGCCGATCTTGCGGATGTCGCCATGGCCCCCGGCCCAGGCCAGCACCAGCCCGAACGGGACCGAGCCCAGGAGGTAGCCGCCCACCAGGGCGGCGTAGAACGGCCAAGTGTAGGAAAAGTCGCCCAACAGGTCGGGCATCGCTCACCCCGTGGCGGCACCGCGGTCGCGCCACTCATACCATCGCTCCCGGTCGGGCAGAACCATAGGGTGCGGCGCGGCCAGGGGCAGCGCGAATGCGCCATCTTTCCGTCGGGGACGAACCCGCGCCGGGGCGATCAGTTGACAGACTCCCGCCCGAGGCGGACTCTAAGGCCCGATCCCCGCCGGCAAGGGAGGCCGCCCGTGAAAGGCGATCCGAAGATCATTGCCCACCTCAACGCTGTACTGAAGAACGAGCTCACCTCGATCAACCAGTACTTCCTGCATTCGCGCATGCTGAAGGACTGGGGGCTGCACCGTCTCGCCGAGAAGGACTACGAGGAGTCCATCGACGAGATGAAGCACGCCGACAGGTTGATCCAGCGCATCCTGTTCCTCGAAGGCCTGCCCAACCTGCAGGATTTAGGCAAGCTCAGGATCGGCGAGAACGTCCAGGAAGTCCTCGAATGCGACCTCGCGCTCGAACTCGAGGCCATTCCCGTGCTGCGCACCGCCGTCGCCGACGCCGAGACGGCGGGCGACTACATCTCACGCGAGCTGTTCGAGGATATTCTCGAGGACGAGGAGGAGCATGTCGACTGGCTCGAGACCCAGCTCGCGCTGATCGAGAAGGTGGGCATACAGAACTACATCCAGTCCCAGATGGGTGGCGGCGGGGAGAGCTGAAACCGGGCCCGGCCTCTACCGTCCCTTGCCCTTCGCTCCCGCCACCGGGCGCCGGGCAAGCCGCACGAGCAGCCTCGCCAGCGCGCTCCGGTTCATGGTCCGCCATATCATCATGACGCGCCTCCCGCCGCCGCAGTGCCTCAGCGCCAGCCGGCGCGGTCCATGATCCTGACCGCCTCGGCGTTGTGTTCGGCCAGCACCGACAGGTTGAGCCCGTCGGCCCTGAAATCGCCCCAGCTCTCGACGACCTCGGATGCCTCGATGTCGTCGCGGATCGGGTACTCCTGGACCACGTGCGTGTACATCCGCTGCGCCTCGTCGCCGGCCAGGAACTCGATCAGCTTGATCGCGTTCTCCTTGTTCGGCGCGGCCTTGGTTACCGCGGCGCCCGAGATGTTGACATGCGCGCCGCGGCCGTCCTGGTTGGGCCAGAATACTTCGATCTTGTCCGCCACCTCCCGGTCCGCCGGGTCGTCGGAGGAGGCGAGGCCCGCCAGGTAGTAGGTGTTGGCCAGCGCGATATCGCATTCGCCCGCGGCGACGGCGCGGATCTGATCGCGGTCGCCGCCCTTGGGCTCGCGCGCGAAGTTGTCGACGAAGTCCTTGGTCCAGGCCTCGGCCTCGGGCTTGCCCCAATGGGCGACGAACGAGGCCAGCATCGACTGGTTGTAGACGTTGGACGACGACCGGATGCAGATGCGGCCCCGCCACTTGTCCGACGCCAGATCCTCGTAGGTCGACAGCTCGCCCGCCTCGACCCGCTCCGGCGCGTACATGATCGGCCGCGCGCGCACCGACACGCCGTACCAGTAGCCCTCGGGGTCGCGGTACTGCGCCGGCACCAGCTCCTCGAGCGTCTCGGTCTCGACCGATTGCAGCACGTCGGCCCGCTTGGCCTCGATCAGCCGCGCGGCGTCGACGGTCAGGATGACGTCGGCGGGGCTGTTCATGCCCTCGGCCTGCAGGCGCTCGATCATGCCCTGCTTGGCGAACACCACGTTGACCTCGATGCCGGTCTCCTCGGTGAACCGATCGAGCAGGGGCCGGATCAGCACCTCTTGCCGGTACGAATAGACATTGACCTCGCCCTCGGCGGCCGCCGGCAGCGGTGCGGCGATGGCGGCGATCGCTGTGGCGAAGGCGGCGGTCAGTCGACGGAACATGCTCCCGTGTCTCCTGTTCGGGTGACCCAACTCGGGGCGCGCGCCATGAGAGTGCAAATCACTATCATTCGGCCACAAAATGGCCGAACGCGCCGCCCGATGCAAGGCTGATGAGCCCCGCGCGGCATCCCGCCGCAGGTGAAACGAAACCCCTCCCATGGGAGACCTGCGCGGAAAGCATCGTGCAACCCAGGACCCGCCATCCGAGACACACACTGCTTTCCCGGTCGGCGCGAAGCGGAGAGCCGGGATCCGCGGAATCGCAGCGCCCCTTGAACCACCAAGGCACAAAGGCACCAAGGGACCGCGACCGACGTGGCCCCTGGTGTCTTGGTGTCTTGGTGGTGAAAAACGATGCCGCGATTCACCTGGGCCCCGTCTCCCGCCTTCGCCAAGGCTTCGGCGGGCAGGCCGGCCGGGGAAGCAGTTTCGCAAAGGTCTCCATGGAGAGAGGGATGGGGCCCATCGCCGGCAGGCGGAGGGAGGGAGAGGGCGCGGCGCGGCGCTTGCACCGGACCGGCTACACGCCCAGGAAGCGCTCCTCGGCCATCCTGTCGGCCACGTCGTGCGTCGACAGCCCCTCGCGCTCCGAGCGCTCGAAGATTTCGCTCAGCGTGGTGCCGATCTCGCGCAGTTTCGCCCGCGCGTCGTCGATCGACATGCCGATCGCGAAACGCGCCACGTCGAGCAGCCCGCCGGCGTTGATGACGTAGTCGGGGGCGTAGACGATGCCGCGCTCGTAGAGCGCCTGGCCGTGGCGTTCCTCGGCGAGCTGGTTGTTGGCGGCGCCGGCGACGACCGGGCATTTGAGCCGCGGGATCGTGTCGTCGTCGAGCACCGCGCCCAGCGCGCATGGCGCCAGCACCTCGACGTCCTGATCGAAGATCGCCTCGGGCTCCACCACCGTGGCGCCGAACGCGCGCTCCACCTCCGCCAGCGCCTCGGTGTCGACGTCGGTGACGACCAGCTCCGCGCCGCCTTCCTCGCGCAGGTAGCGGCACAAATGGTGCCCCACATGGCCGACGCCCTGCACGGCCACCCGGACGCCCTTCAAATCGTCGCGCCCGAGCTTGTGCCGCACCGCGGCCTGGATGCCGATATAGACACCGTGCGCGGTGGAGGGGGAGGGATCCTCGGCGCCGCCGGTGATGCCCACGACGTGCTGTGTCACCGTGTGGATCGCGTCCATGTCGGCGACCGAGGTGCCGACATCCTCGGCGGTGATGTAGCGCCCGCCCAGGCTGTCGATGTGTCGGCCGAATGCGTGCATCAGCGCCTCGGTCTTGTCCGTGCGGCTGTCGCCGATGATCACCGACTTGCCGCCTCCGAGCGGCAGCCCCGCCATGGCCGCCTTGTATGTCATACCCTTCGAGAGCCGCAGCACGTCGGTCAGCGCGTCGTCGTCGGTGGCGTAATGCCACATGCGACAGCCGCCCAGCGCGGGCCCCAGGTTGGTGTTGTGGATGGCGATGATGGCTTTCAGGCCGGTGGCCGGATCGGCGCAGAACACGACCTGCTCGTGCCCGTCGAATTCCTTGTGCCCGAACACGCTCATGACCGTCCCTCCCTGGCTCCTTGGACCCGTTCCCGACGATCTTGACGCGCGCGCCAGGGCGCTGCAAAGGGGCGGCGCGCAAAACGACACGGACGTCCGCGCGGCGGCCGGTGGTACGCACGATCGCTGCCCTCGCCGGCTCCGGCACGAAATTTTGCGCGCGCCGTCAGCCGAATGCCGCGCCCGCCGCGCCGACTCCTGCTAGCATCGATCCCGCCATCGACTGCGGGGCCGGCCATGCACATCGACGTCGTCAACCTGCTGGTCTTCCTGGGCATCGGCCTGGCCGCCGGATGGGCCGCCGGCGCGGTGATGGGCACCAAGAGCATCGGCGTTCTCGGCTACCTGATCGTCGGCGTGATCGGCGCGTTCCTGGGCGGTCTCCTGTTCGACTACATCCCCGCCGAGGTCGTCTCGCTGCTCTCCCGCTTCGCGGTCGCGCTCGTGGGCGCGATCGTGCTCCTGTTCCTGCTGCGTCTGATCAAGTCGGCGTGAGGTGGTGGTGCGTCCCTCGATACGCGGCCTGCGGCCGCTACTCGGGATGAGGGCATTGGGTGGGGGGCGATACGCCTCGATCAACTGCCGTTGCCCTCAGCGAGGGCAATTCCCCCGTCACCCCCTCGCCAGCGCGCGCTCCAGGAAGTCCAGCCGGTCCTGGCCCCAGAACATCTCGCCCTTGTAGAAATAGGTCGGGGAGCCGAACACGCCGCGCTCGATCGCTTCGTCGGTGAAGCGCTGGAGCCGGTCGTCCCACTGGTCGTCCTCCGCGGCCTCCAGCAGCTTCGCGCCGTTGAAGCCGGCGGCCGAGGCCGCTTCCGCCAGCGCCGCCGGGTCGGCGAGGTCCTTGTCCTGTTCCCACTGCGCGCGCATGAAGGCGTGGGCCAGGTGCAGCATGTCGGCGTCGTTCTTGGTCGACACCACCATGCGCACCGCCTTGGTGTCGTCGGTGGGGAAGTGCTTGGGCTGGATCACCATCTCGAGCCCCCGGTGCTTGGCCCAGCGCTCGAGCTCGACCAGCCGGTACGCCTTGCGTGCCTCCGGCCGTTGGCCCACGGGAACGCCGCCGGTGGCCGGGAACACCTTGCCCACCAGGTCGATCGGCCGCGTGCGCACCGCGGCCTCGGCGTCCTCCAGGATGTCCTCGAACTGCCGGTGCCCCAGATAGGCGTAGGGCGATTGCAGTGCGAAATAGTAGTCGACGACCTTGGTCAGCGGTTCCGTCATGTCTCGGCCTCCCCGATCTCGGATTTGCGCCGGTTAAACCACGTAAGACCAGCCAGCCCAAGGGCCGGGATTGTCGATCGCGTCGAACAGCGCCGCCGACCCGAACAAAAGGCTATGGGCACAGCCCGAACTCCCCGGCGACCGGAAGGATGCGCATCTGCGCCCGGATTTCGCTCGCTCGGCGCGCCACATAGCCCGAAGGCCGCGCCGGCGAGCGGTCGCGCGGGTTCGGCAGCGCGGCCGCCATCAGCGCCGCCTGCTGCGCCGAAAGCTGCGCCGCCGAGCGCCCGAAATAGGCCCGGGCCGCCGCCTCCGCGCCGTAGATGCCGCGGCCCCATTCGGCGACGTTGAGATAGACCTCCAAGGTCCACTCCTTCGACCACAAGGCCTCGATCAGCAGCGAGTAAGGCACCTCCAGCGCCTTGCGCACGTAACTGCGGTCGGGCCACAGGAACACGTTCTTGGCGGTCTGCATGGTGATGGTGCTGGCGCCGCGCCGTCCGTCGCGCTCCAGCACCCTGCGGACCTGCTCCCAGTCGAAGCCCCAATGCTCGCAGAAAAGCTGATCCTCCGATGCCACCACCGCGCGCTGCAGTGCCGGCGAGATCTCGTCGAGCGTGACCCACTTTCGCCCTGCCTCCGGCGCGTCGCCCTCCAGCGTCCGCACCAGCATCAGCGGCGTGCCCCACGGCGGCAGCACCGCGTAGACGGCGACGTTCACCAGCGCCGCCAGCACCAGCAGTCCCACGGCGCGCTTGAACGAGCGCCAGACGCGACTCGTCGTGGCGGGCTTTTCAGGCGCCACGACGCAGGCGTTCGATCTCGCGCTCGCGCAGATCCTTGCGCCGCACCTTGCCGGTCGCGGTCAGGGGCAGCGCGTCGACGAACTCGATCTGGCGCGGGTATTCGTGCGCGGCGAGCTTGGTCTTGACCCAGTCCTGGATCTCGGCCGCCGTCTCGGCGCTGGCCTCCCAGCCGTCGGCGAGCACGACCAGCGCCTTGACCGCCTCGGTGCGCATCGGGTCGGGCACCCCGATCGCCGCGGCCAGCGCCACCGCGGGGTGCCGGATCAGGCTGTCCTCGATCTCGCCCGGGCCGATGCGGTAGCCGGCCGAGGTAATGACGTCGTCGGCGCGGCCGACGAACCACAGATAGCCATCCTCGTCCTTGCGCCCCTGGTCGCCCGACAGCATCCACTCGCCGACATGCTTCTCGCGCGTCGCCTCGGGCCGCTTCCAGTATCCCAGCATGGCGATCGGGTCGGGGGTCTTGAACGCGATATGGCCCAGCTCGCCCGGCGGCAGCACCTTGCCGTCGTCGTCGATCACCTCGATGTCGTGGCCGGGGATCGGCTTGCCCATCGAGCCCGGCCGCACTTCCATCACCTTGGCGCAGTTGCCGACGCAGATGTTGAACTCGGTCTGGCCGTAGCCCTCGTTGATGGTGATCTCCAGCACCTCGCGACCCCAGTCGAGCAGCTCGGCCCCCATCGTCTCGCCGCCGGTGAACATGGTGCGCATGTCGTAGTCCCAGCGCGCTCGCGGGTCGGGCACCTGGCGCATCATCTTGAGCGCCGTGGGCGGGATGAAGGTGTTGCGCACCTTGTAGCGGGCGATCATCTCGAACGCCTGCTCGGGGTCGAATTTCGCCGCGCGGAAGGCCAGCACCGGCACACCGTGGAACCACGCCGGCATCAGCAGGTCCATCAGCCCGCCGATCCATGCCCAGTCCGCCTGCGTCCAGAACAGGTCGCCCTCGAGCGGGTAGAACTCGTGGTACCACTCCATCGACGGCATGTGCCCGTGCATCGTCCGGTGCGCGTGCAGCGCGCCCTTGGGCGGCCCCGTCGTGCCCGAGGTGTAGATCAGCAGGCACGGGTCCTCGGCGTCCGTGTCGCGCACCGGGTAATGGTCGCGCGCCTTGCCGCACGCTTCCCAGAAGTCGACGTCGCCGCCAGGCCCGTCGGTCAGGATAACCGTCTCCAGCGCCGGCAGCCGCTCGCGGATGGCCTCGATCTTGGGCAGGTTGGCGCTGTCGGTGATCAGCGCCTTGGCCTCCGAGTTCTCCAGCCGGAACTCGAGCGCCTGCTCGCCGAACAGCGTGAACAGCGGCAGCGACACCGCGCCCATCCGGTGGCAGGCGACATGCGCGATCCCGGTCTCCGGGCATTGCGGCAGGAGGATGCCGACCCGGTCGCCGGCCGCGACCCCGTGCGCTTCCAGCACGTGCGCGAGCTGCGACGAGGCGCGCTGGATATCGCGGAACGAGTACCGCGCCTCCTTGCCGGTCGCATCGACGTAGATCAACGCCGTGCCGCCGTCCGCCGCATGCCGGTCGCACACGTCGTGCGCCATGTTGTAGCGCGCGGGCACGTTCCAGCGGAACGCCGCCCGGATTTCGTCGTAGCTTCCCTTGGGCGTCAGAAAGCATTGCGTCGTCATTGCGGCCCTCCCCGTTGCACATGATAGCCACCGGGCCGTCGGCACGCTAAATCTGTTTGCGCGGAACGAGGCACACGGAGAGCGCGATGTTCCAGACCGATTTCCTCGCCGACAAGCGCATCCTGGTCACCGGCGGCGGTACCGGGCTGGGCAAGTCGATGGGCAAGCGCTTCCTCGAGCTCGGCGCCGAGCTGGTCATCTGCGGCCGGCGCGAGGATGTGTTGGAGGAGACCGCGCTCGAGTTCGACGCCGACCATCCCGCGCGAACCCAGTTCCGCCACTGCGACATCCGCGATCCCGGCTCGGTCGAGGAGTTCGTCGAGTGGTGCTGGGCGACTGGCGGCGTCGACGGCCTGGTCAACAACGCTGCCGGCAACTTCATCGCGCGGACCGAGACGCTGTCGCCGCGCGCTCTCGACGCGGTGCTCGGCATCGTCGCCCACGGCACCGCCTATATGACGCTGGCCTGCGGCAAGCGCTGGATCGAGCAGGACCGCGCCGGCACCGTGCTCTCGGTCGTCGCCACCTACGCCTGGACCGGCTCGCCCTACGTCGTGCCCTCGGCCATGGGCAAGGCCGCCGTGCTCGCCATGACCCGCTCGCTGGCGGTGGAGTGGGGGCCGCGCAACATCCGCCTCAACGCCGTCGCCCCCGGCCCGTTCCCCACCCACGGCGCCTGGGACCGCCTG